>NZ_WFIY01000004.1:160000-497766 GCF_009729545.1 Acidianus infernus | reverse complement strand
ATTGTAATTCTAACTCTTTTAGGGCAATTGCTACTTTTGGAAACACTAATTTGATTAATAAAGAAATTGCAGAATTTTGCGGAATTTATGAGGAAGGAGAAATAGAGGTAGAAATTGGTATAATAAAAAAGAAAATCAAAGTTAAAGTTGCTGATTTAAATAAAGTAGATTTACCAATAGTGCCAGGTCTTATTTTAAGTCCTACTAATTTTATAGTTTGCTTTTACGATAATTACTTTGAAATAAGTGACTAAAAATGATAGTATTAGATTCTAGATTTGTTGGTAAGTATGTTGCTATTGATTCCAACGATAGGATTATTGGTTATGCTGATACTAGGGAAGAGTTAGTTAAAAATCTGGAACAAAAAGGTTATAAAATTCACGAATACGCTATAATTTATGTCAAAGGAGAGAAAAAATACTGATATTCTTGTATTTCCTTTTTCAGAAATATTTGGGAATAAAGTTCCTTTAATCGATATTTTTGTTGAGTGCCCATCCATAGGTTCAATGGTTAAAATGAAGGGCCTAATAGATACCGGAAGCAGATATACTTTGTTAGATAAAGAGAAAGCGTTGTACTGCTTTAATGATCTAGATTCAAGGTATCACGATTTAGCAGTTATTAATGGTGCATTAACAAAAAGATATTTAATAAAGATAAAATTGGGGAGTTCGGAACTAGACGTTCCAGTTTCCTTATTCTCATTACAGAGCTTAAGTTTACCAGTAGTCCCAGAAATAATATTGGGTCGAGAAGATTTCCTAGAAAAGTTTATCGTAACTCTATATAAAAGCCATTTTATAACTATATACCTAGATTAATAATAATATAGAAATTTATTAATATAAACAAAAGCTCTGCTTGCGTGTTTTGGGGCAATCTAATTTTTCGTAAATCCAGGGACTATTGAAGATCAATAATTAATTCTCCTCCTTCTATAATATTATTATGAAACGGAAAAACCTTATAATTCTTGCAGTAGTAGTAGCTTTTGTCGTACTATTTACATTACCTTACATTTTATATCCCTTTGAAGTACCGTTAGACTCTTTCTTTAAAGTAAGTAATGAAGATCTAGCAAAACCAGGCTACGTTTGTATTATATTTATAAGCTGGTACGGATGTCCTTTTGGAGCTGCTGATAGTTGGGTTTTATACTCCTTTCTTTCTCACTACGGTAAGATAGTGTACAATTTCTCTTATTCTGATCCACAAGACGTTTATCCTAATATCCCAGCAATAATATTCAAGGAATTTTATCCTAACTCTTCAGTGTTGTTTCGTTTTGTATACCTTTATAATAGATATCTTAATGCAACAGCTTGTTGTAAAGTTGTAAGCAACTACGTAAGCTTTGGACTCTCTAAGATTTCTTCATGTTTTCCACAATACTGTCCATTAGTAAAAGAATACGTAATTAATAAGTGGGCTCAAGGAGGTTATTTCCAATCTGCAGCATATATGGGCAATCCACCTCATATACCTACTACAATAATTATCTCAAGTTCTAAAGGAACATACATGTTAATAGGGTATATCTATAATCCTTCTTGCATTTCTGGTATGACACCTAGTTACATTCTATCTCATCTAAATTCTCTTTCATTTATACAAAATGGAATAGAAAAAATCGAAAATTTAATTTAAATATATTTTTCAGTCTCTTCTACGTCTTTCTTATCAGCTTCTCTATACGTTAACCACCAGGCATAGCCTTTAAATTGCTGTAATCGAAGTTTGCTTTCTTTCACTGTTCTTGGCGGAGGATTAAGTAAGTTATCTCCTATTATCTCGTTCTTAGGCCAATTAGCAGGTACCACTGCACCAGTTCTGTCAACTATTTGTAAAGCCTTTATTGACCTAAGTATTTCGTTAATGTTTCTTCCTATTTCAAGCGGATAATACATGATCAATCTTATAGTTCCCTTATCGTCAACAATAAATACCGCCCTTACTGCGGCTGTAGAAGATTCTGCGTGTATCATTCCTAACCTTTTAGCAACGTTACCCATAGGATCTGCAATTATTGGGAAAGGTACTTCGACCTTAAGGTTTTGCTCTATCCAATTAACCCATTCTATGTGGCTTATGTTACTATCTACAGAAAGTCCTATAAGTTCGGTATTCAGCTTTTTGAATTCTTCATATTTCTTTGCAAAAGACACGAATTCAGTAGTACATACTGGCGTAAAATCTCCAGGATGGCTGAAAAGTACAAACCATTTTCCTTTATACGCATCTGGCAATTTTATCTTTCCATGAGTTGTATCTACTTCCATTTCTGGGAATTTTTCACCGATTAACGGTATTCTATATGCTTCCGACATGTTCTCTAATATAATATAGACTTAGTACTATTTAAAACTATCTATTAAATTAGTTTTCCTTTTAACTTATAGTTACTCCAACTTAGTAATAGTTTGTATATTTTTAGCGTTAATTTATAAATGTATGATGAGTGTATAAAGTATGGGTTACAAAAGTAGGCTTTATCATTTAAGAAGTAGGGCTTTGTTTAATAGATATTATTTTATAATTTCAAGGCGTTATATTATGAAATGGGCTAGAAGGCATAGGTGAATTACCTCCCTAGAAACTTATTTTATTGTTTAGTAAGACATGAGTGATAGCTAAAATTTATTATAAGATAATTCTAGAATCATGGCTAAAGATGTGCTCGGTATATTAGGAGATTATGAGCCAAAAGGCAAGACTATTAAAGGTGTTGGAAAATTCATATTATGGGGACTTGATGACCCATTTCATATAACTACAGTATCTGGCGCATTAATCTATGGCGTAGGTAAAATTATAGAGAGTAGGAGTCCTTACGGAATAAGAAGAGCTAAAATGGATTTAGCAGAGATAAAAAGGCAAATGAGAGAACTTATTCTAGATATAAGTTCCTTAAGAGTTTGAACTTTTTGTTTAAAACTGTTTCTGCATTCGCTGTCTTAACAAAAAATATATTCATGTTTATGCACTTATTATTGTGCTTTATGTAATAGTAATATTAAGTTCGTTAGTATCTGCCTGGAGTATATATAATTCATTCTTAGCAATTGTAGGAATTAGATGGAATCCAAAAGAATATAAAAATCCATCTGGCGTATCTTTTTCCTTAATTATTCCGGCAAAAAACGAGGAAAAAGTTCTTGGAAGACTATTAGATAGATTGGAAAACCAAGAATACGATAGATCTAAGTATGAGATAATCGTAGTGGAAGACGGATCTACTGATAAGACCCTAGAGGTTTGTAATTCCTATAAGTTAATGTATGATAATATTTCATGCATTCATTTAGAAAGTAATACTAGAAGAGTAATTAACGGAAAAAGTAGAGCATTAAATTATGCATTAAGAATAGCTAAAGGCGAAATAATCGGAATTTTTGACGCGGATACTGTGCCAAGGTTGGATACTTTAGCTTATGCCTCAGTCAAATTTGAAGATCCTAAAGTAGCAGGAGTTCAAGGTAGACTAGTTCCAATAAACGTTAGGGAAAGTGCAATAGCGAGATTTGCTTCTCTTGAAGAATTATTTTATGAATACTCAATAAGCGGAAGAGCTAGGCTAGGCTTCTTTGTTCCGTTAGAGGGCACTTGCTCTTTCATAAGAAAATCTGTACTAGAAGGTTTAGGCGGATGGAACGAGAACTCTTTAACTGAAGACCTTGATCTCAGTCTGAAAATAATATCCAGCGGTTACAAGATAATTTATTCTCCATCTATCGTAGCTTGGAGAGAAGTGCCAGTTAGCTTAAGAATGCTAATAAAACAGAGGCTTAGATGGTACAGAGGGCATTTTGAAGTAAGTCTCAAGGTAGAGAAGGTAAAATTTGATTGGAGGGTAATAGATGCAATATTAATTGTAGCAACTCCAGTTTTTATGGTATTAAATCTAGTGAACTACTCTTTAGTTCTCCTATATCCATCAGAAATTTACATAGTCGTTGTTAGTTTAATTTCATTTGCATCTTTTCTATCATTATTACTGGGAATAATGATTTCAAGAAAGCATATGATAGAAGAGTTTTATCCAATATTATCTTTCATTTACATGAATCTCGTAGTAATCCTTAATTTAATAGCAATCTCTCTAGAACTTTTAAGAATGCCTAAGAAATGGATTAAGACTGAAAGAACTGGAAATATAACGGTGAGGATTCACGATAGTTGAATTCCTAGCAAAAAAGAGGGTAGAAGATTACTTATCTCATCAAAGAGAAAAAGATACTTTTTACGTTACAGATCTGGTAAGATGTCCATTAAAACTAGTTTACGAAGAGAAATTCAGGGAATTAGCAATAGCAGAGGTTTACAATCCTTCAACACTTATGGGGGAATTAATACATATGGGTTTAGAGACCTTTAATGAAATTGAAGGCTATAAAGTGATTTCAGAGGTTGAAGGAGAAAAGGAAGTAAATTTAGGAGAAAAGGTTGTAAAAATAAAAGGTAGGGCAGATATTATTTTACAGAAGGGCGAGGAAAAAATTATAGTAGAAATAAAGAGTGCCAGAGGAGACAAAGGATTGCCTCATAAGCATCACTTAATGCAGCTTCAAGCTTATTTATGGTTATTTGGAGCTAAGAAGGGAATTCTATTTTATGTTACACCAGAAAGGTTCACAGAATTTACTGTGGATAAGCCATTAGATGAGGCTACAATAATTAAGTTAGTCCAAGAAAATATTTCGTTAAGTCCTTCACCGCGTTTTGCTTGGGAATGCGAATATTGCGTGTTCTCAATAGTTTGCCCTAATAAGAAGTAGAAAAGGTTAAGAATTATAACGAATCTTTTAACTCGTGATAAGACCGGTAGTAATGACTATTGCAGGAAGCGACTCAGGAGGAGGAGCAGGGCTACAAGCTGATTTAAAGACTTTTACGTCTCTCGGAGTTTTCGGCACGGTTATTGTTACTGGTCTAACTGCCCAGAATACTTTTGAAGTAACCAGAGTAATGGAAGTTCCTCCTGATTTTATTGAGGCGCAATTTGACGCCGTAATGAAGGACCTAAATCCTAGATACGCTAAAACCGGAATGTTAGCTTCAACAAAAGTGATCGAGACAGTAAAAAAGAAGGTGGAAGAGTATAAGATCAATCTTATTTTAGATCCAGTAATGGTTGCGAAATCGGGAGCTTCGCTAGTAACGGAAGACGTAGTTTCATCTATAAAATTATTGATGAGAGATTCATTGATTATTACTCCTAACAAGTTTGAGGCTGAGAAACTTATAGGCAAGAAAATAGAGAGCGAAGAGGGGTTAAAGAAATCGGCTAGGGAACTATACGAGAAATATTCAGTTAATGTAGTAGTAAAGGGCGGTTCTCAATTTGGTCTAGATTATGCAATAATAGATGGTGAAGAATTGGAGCTTAAAGGGGAGAAAATAGAGACTAATAATACTCACGGTAGTGGAGATGTATTTTCTGCCTCAATAACTGCTTATTTAGCTAAAGGCTTCAAGTTAAAGGATGCCGTTAAGAAAGCGAGGGAATTTACAACCTTTGCTATAAAATATTCTTTAGACTTAGGCAAAGGTCACGGTCCTGTGGATCCATTTGCGTATCCCGAAGCTCTAATAGAAAAGGAGATTGCTAGAGAGGAATTGGAAGATTTACTCTATTTTATTGAAAAGAAAGAAGAAAAGACTTTCAAGGATTTAATTAGTGAGAACGATAAATCAAACGTTGGTTATTTAACAAAGTACGGAGATTTTGTAACTCTTGCTGGTGGAATAATTAGATATCTTGATTGGTTAAAGATTGATGGTCCTCTTCTAGTTAATTGGAAGAAAAATGACATATATGAAGCTCTAAAAAGGAGTGGTAAAAAAATAGGTGTAATTATCTCTCCTAATGATAAGATTCTATCACTTGCAGAAGAAAATAAGATAAAATTATCAGAAAGCGGAATAAACTCAGATGCCATAACTATTAATGGCAAAATAATTTTGGTTGCGGATAGTGTAGAAGAATTAAAGAAGAAAATAGAGGGATTAAAGTAAATGATTTACGTAGTTGGAAGTTATAATACTGATTACATAATAAGAGTTGAAGAATTCCCAGCAGTAGGAGAAACAATTTTTGCAAAGGAAATAATAGTATCTCATGGAGGTAAAGGTTCAAATCAGGCAGTTTCTGCAGCAAGATTAGGGTCTAAAGTGAGGTTAATTGTCGCCGTAGGTAATGATGAGAGAGGTAAAGATGCTCTCAGATTTTGGAAAGAGGAAGGAGTAGATACTTCTGGAGTAAAAATTAAAAATACCTACACGGGTTCTGCTTACATTTTAGTTAATAAAAGAGGGGAAACAATGATAGTAGTTAACAGAGGCGCAAACTATGAACTTAATGAAGACGACGTAGAGCTTGACGATGGAATACTTTTAACACAAATGGAGATTAGAGAAAATGTAGTTAAGAAAGCCTTACAGAGATTTGAAGGAATAAGAATACTAAATCCCGCGCCTGCAAATATTTCTGATTATTCTATACTGAATTACGTCGATATTTTAACTCCTAATGAAATCGAATTTAAGGAGTTGACAAGCGCAGACGATATTGAATACGGTCTTAATATCTTACTTAAGAAAGTAAAGATGGCAGTAATAGTAACCCTAGGCGAAAGAGGTGCATTGATTGCAACTAAAGATAAAAGAGTTCTAATTTCTGCCCCAAAAGTTAAGGCTATAGATACTACTGGTGCAGGAGATGTTTTTAATGCAGCTTTAGCCCATTCCTTAGAAAAAGGCGAGGATTTAGAGTCGGCAGTAGAATTCGCAAATATTATTGCCTCCTATTCAGTAACTAAAATAGGTGCAATAGGACCAAAGTGGGAAGAGGTGAGGGAATTTGTCGAAAAGGAAAAGAGAAATGAAAAAGATAGAAGGAGAGAAGAAGAAAGAAGAAATTGAAGGATATTGTTCTTTACCCGAGGATATTAGCCAAAGAGACGATATTTAAGCTCATGGTCGTTAAGATAGATTTTTAGTTTTTAATATTCTACCTAAACGCGTGTATATAGTTTACTCAGATAAATATAAAGAACATTACTCCTCAATGCATCATGTTGAAAATCCAGATAGATTAACTAGAGCTTTAAGTTCATTAAAAGGAGAGAAAATAGTTGAACCCATCAAAGTTGAAGATCCTCAAATTGTTCACTCTGAAGATTATGTTGAGAAAATAAGGAATATTAAAGGGGAGAAATGGATCGATGCTGACACTTACGCTAATGATAAAACCTATGAGACCGCCCTGTATGCCTTAGGCGGAGCATTAAAAGCCTTTGAATTACAAGGCTTTGCACTAGTTAGACCTCCGGGACATCATGCAGGCAAAAATGGGAGAGCATTTAATGCCCCAACTTTAGGTTTTTGTATTTTTAATAATGTAGCTTACGTAGTTAGGAAAAAGGCGTTGAAACATGTTGCAATAATAGATTTTGATGTTCATTATGGTAATGGAACTCAGGAAATTTTTTATGATGACCCAGAAGTCCTTCATATAGATATTCATCAAGATCCTAAAACTATATTTCCCGGCACTGGATTCCCAGAAATGGTGGGTAAAGGAGAGGCAGAAGGGACTAAGGTTAATCTTCTCATTCCTCCTAGAGGTTCAGATGATCTTTATGAGGAATTATTTCCATTAATTCAAAGTATTCTTGAGGATTTTAAACCTGCATATATAATTTTCTCTGCAGGTTTTGATGGATTTAAAGGTGATGGACTAGCTTCCCTTAATTTGACAGAATACACTTTTTACAATTTAGGTTCCTTAGGTAAAGGCAAGTATTCTGCCGGAGTATTAGAAGGAGGCTACGGCATAGGACTAGAGAGAGGTCTTCCAGCATTTATAAAAGGATTGAAAGGAGAAATAGCTGACTATGCCGAAGAGAAATCTCCTGATTCAGTGAAATCAAGATTCTTTGATTATCTTGAAAAAGAGAAGGAGATATTAAGAAACTATTGGAAGATTTAGCATGTATAATAACATTTTAACGCAAGGTTATATGCAGCATTGAAGTCTCTGTCTGCCTTATATCCGCAAGATGGACAAACAAATATTGAGCCTAATACTTCTCCTTTTTTATACCCACACCTAGAACAGATTTTTGACGTACCTCTGGGATCTAATCTCCTAACTTTCATTCCGCGTTTGAATAATTCCTCTTCTAATATCTCTTGTATAGCCCTTAAACCTTTACCAACCTTAGCTTCATAAAGCCTAAGATCTTCTATCGCTATAACTTTAGGTTTCAACTCCTCCAGGAATTTTACAGTCTCAATTACCGGTTTTCTAACTCTTTCCCTTATGTCGTTTAAATATACTAAGCCTTGAGATTCTCCTAAATACTTGGAAAAAATATCGAGCATCTTTTTGTCTCCCACGTATTTTACTTTATATAGTTTACCATGGTTAACTATCGCAACTATGGTAAAGAGATGTCTTATTCCTAAATCTATGCCTACTATTGGACTCTCTTCCTCATAAGCTAAAAGTACTTTTATTCCTTGAGAAAAATCGACTATTGCATAAACTGGATTACCTTCCTTAGTAGGTTTAACTATTGCTCCTATTTCTTTTATTTTTATCACATTTCCTGCAATTATTAAACTAAGAGGTCCAATTCTCCTTCCGCTGAATGGTAATGCTCGTAGAGATTGAGGTGGAGGAGGATCTATTCCGCCTGTCTTTTTCAATATTGACTTATAATTTTCATAGTATAGAATATCACTATATATTTCTTTTAATCTACCAAAATCTACGATTTGAGCCTCAACTAACTCTTCCGGCATAAATAAAAATATATAAAAACTTACTTATGAAACAACTTATACTATGACATGTAAAAAATTGTTTTATTTTAATAATTGAAGAACTCTTGTGTTAACCCTTGAGGATATTCTTCTAAAGATTTTGCAACGTCTAAAGGATTGTCAAGGCTTGAGAACTGAGCTATTTGAGTTTCCTTTCCATTCTCTATCTTATATACTATTATTTCTTTCACCGAATTTATTGGTATATATCTGAAGGCAATTTCGTAACCGTTAGCAGGTCTCTCATAAATTCTGAATCCTTTTTCGTCAAGATATCTTCTTTCTAAATTCTCTAATTCAAGCGCCATGTTCTAATATTTCTTTTCAAAGTTTTAAGTCTGAGTATCTAAAGTTAAAACAATCATTATAAATATATTATATCTCCATAAACAAGTTCATTATCAGCATTACCGAGATAATATTTTATTGTTGATGAAAATACATAATTTCTCCAAGTATAAAGCTTAAAGTATTCTTCAGAAGCATCTAATGCTTCCTTTTTATTATAATAATAGCCAATTTGAATTAGTGGACCTTCACCTTCAGAGTAAGAAAGCAAAGCAGAATTAAGGCTAGTTGAGTATTCCTTTAGGCTATTAAATGTGAATCTAAAAGATTCCTTAACGTCGTTAGATTTACCAATTCCTTCAGCAATCTTTAATAAAAACATATAACTATCCGTGTAAGGTAAGGAAGGATTTTCAAATGTATTACGCAATATTGAGCCGTTATGTGCAAAATACAAATCATAAACTCCAGCCCTTATATGGTAAGGATGTGCATGAGCTAGTCCTTGTAAAAATTTCTTACCAGCCTTTCTGGCATGAATTATTCCCATTATTTCTTCGCCTTTAATTGAAGTAAGAGTAGAGAGATCATCTTGAAATATTGGTTCTGGAGACCTATAATATAAGCTTCTCCAGATTCCATTCTTCTTTATAAAAATGATAAAGCCCCAACCATCTGGGTGAGATTTATATGGAGAAAAAGGGTCGTATCTTGCAGAATTTACGAAAGCTTTAAGCACTTCTCCATTAATCTTCTCTCTATCCTTAAATGCTAATAATCTACACATTCCAAATCAACCCATCGAAGGCTAAAATAAAATCGCCCAAGTTAGAATACTTATCTTCAATTTGTGAAGGTATATGGGTTATTATAATTCTCTTCTTATTAAAGATCTCCTTAAGCTTTGGCAACGGTGTATGACCATAAATTTCGCAACCTTCTATGCATGTTGCCTCGTGTATTATTAAATCTGCATCCTTACTTTCCTCAATAATTCCTTCACACGGTTCAGACGTATCGCCAGAATAAACTATTTTCTTTTCACCGTTAGTTACTACGTATGCTACTGCGTATATTGCGTGGCAAGCTTCAACGGAATAAACTTCAAGATTCCCTATTTTAGCTTTAGGCAGATTGCTTTCATAAACTTCTGCAGAAATATTATTCCCAATATCCTTGTAAGTATTCAAGAGCTTAGAAAATCCTGGAGGAGAATATATTTTCACGTCGTTCATTCTTCTTATTTTTCTCTGTACTAAATAGTCGAAAATTCCGTTAATATGATCTATATGAAGATGAGTGAGAAATACTGAATTAATATCAGGAAATCCAAGATCTTCTAAGTTTGAGTTAGCACCGTTACCCATGTCAAGGATTATACTATCTCCTCCTTCTGAAATCATTATGGAAGACTTGGCTCTCCTTGAACCAACGGTTGAACCAGATCCAGTACCTAGAAATGTTATTTTCATCATTAGATGTAATGACTACTCACTTATATTCTTAGAAACAAAAAAGGGAATTATGGATAGAATAAGAAAGCTTCAGAACATGATGAAAGACAGAGGAATAGATTATGTAATTATAGGACCTACAAGTAACATGTTCTATTTAACAAACTTTAGTGAGGAACAAATGGAAAGACCTTTATTCTTTGTGGTAAGTGAGGGGCACTCATATTTTCTAGCTCCAAAACTTTATGAAGAACAACTTTCAAAGTATAATTTTGAAATAATCTCTTATGCAGATGGAGAAGATCCATATTCAAAAATGGATTTAAATACTAACTCCATCATTGCAATAGATGATCAATTATGGTCAGTTTTTACTATAAATTTAATTAGAAAATTCAATCCAAGTAATCTAATTCCTGCTTCTACTCTTTTAAAAGAATTAAGAATGAGGAAGGACAAGGAAGAAATAAATATAATGGAAGAAGGGTTGAAGATCGCAGAAAATAGCTTTTTACAATTTCTTAACAATATTAAGGAAGGTAGTTCTGAATGTAAACTTGCGGATAGGTTAGAAGAAATATTTAAGGAGAATGGTGCAGACGGAGTATCATTCAAGACTATACTTACCTCTGGGCCCAATACATCAATGCCTCACTTAAGGTGTACTGATAGGAAAGTAAGGAGAGGCGATGTAATAATAGTAGACTTTGGGATAAAATATAGAGGATATTGTACAGATACTACGAGAGTTGTCTCATTAGGAAATCCTTCTGATGAAGTTAAGAAAATCCATGAAATAGTACTCAATGCTCAGGAATCTGCTGAAAAAGCAAAGAATGGAATGAAAGGTAAAGAAATAGATTCAATAGCTAGAGGAATAATCGCAAAAGCAGGTTATTCTCAATTCTTCATTCATAGAACTGGACACGGTATAGGAATAGATGTTCATGAGGATCCTTATATCTCGCAAGACAGTGAACAAATAATAGAACAAAATATGACGTTTACCATAGAGCCAGGAATATATTTACCCGGTAAGTTTGGGATAAGAATAGAAGACATGGTTGTAATGGGAGAAAAAGAAGCAAGACCTTTAAACAAACTTGAAAAAGAGATTTACGTCATTTGAATAGCTTTTTTAAGAATACTAACTCCTTCTTTTATCTCTTCTTCGTTCGACATTGTTATGCTTAGCCTTGCCATTGTATCTCCGCCTCTTAAGAAAAACGGTTTAGCGGGCACAAAGCTTAAGCCTAGCTGTATTGCATTATTAAATACTTTCCAGCTATCTTTTTCTAGGTCTAAAAGTAAGAAGAAGCCGCACTTTGGATCATTAAACTTTGTTAGTCCATGATCAATAAGAGAGTCTTTCAGTATCTTCATTTTCCTTGAATAATACTCATATAATTCTTTCATTCTTCTCATTACTATTCCTTTCCTAATTAGCCTTGCAACTACATATTGGTTTACAGTTGACGTTGAAAAGTCTAATTGTTCTAATAAAGAGATCTTCTCAGCAATTTCCTTATTAGCTAGAATAAATCCTATCCTTAAACCTGGAGCAAGAATTTTACTAAAAGAGCTAATGTAAATTACCCTTCCGTTTTTATCAAAATACTTTATAGGCTTAGGAACGCATCCAGCTATAGGCCTATAAGGATCATCCTCTAAAACGTAAAAGTTGTATTTTTCAGCCAATTCTACAATATACTTTCTCCTTTCCTCATCTAAGTTAACTCCTGCAGGATTATGACAGTTAGGAATTACGTAAAGTAAATTTATTTTAACAATCTTAAGAAATTCCTCAAGTTCATCTACCTTAATTCCCTTATCGTCTAAATCTATTGGAATGGCCACTGACGACCTAAGTTTAATTGCATTGAAAGTTTCTATAAACGTCGGATTTTCAACTGCTATTACGTCATTTTCTAGAAAGTATTTTCCTAATAATTCCATTGCGTGTTGAGCTCCACTTGTAATTACTATTTCGTCTTCTCCTTTACTTAATCCTAGAAATTGAAGATAATGCTCTTCAATTTCCTTCTTTAACTCTTCTTGTCCACCCGCTCCAGGATAAAAAAGTGATTTTACGTCCTCTAAAACTTCGTTATATGCTTCTCTTATTTCGCTAATTGGAATAACCCTTGGATCTGGTGAACCGCTAGCTAAATTTATCTTAGCCTTTTTGGCAAGTTGAGAAGCTAATTCTACTGGAGAGATTTCTATTTCCTTTCCTATTCTCGAGACCATATGCCTTTCACTTCTATTTCCTTTCCTATACCTTTTTTCTTAGCTTTTTCATAAAGGACTTTCATAACAGCAACGTCCTCTAATCCAATTCCAGTAGACTTGAATATAGAGATATCATCATCTTTCTTTTTCTCTACTTTTCCTGCTATAACTGAAGACAACGTAACGAGTTTACTTTCATCCAGCATTCCCATCTTTTTAGCTAAAATTAGATCTCCTGCTTCTTCTAATGCTTGTTCAACATCCTCAACTACTATAATCGATGAGGCTTTTATTAGTTCTGGAAAAGCCTCGACTCTTTCTGGAATATTAGAACCCATAAGATTAATATGCATTCCTTTTCTCACGTAATCGAGTTTGATAAACGGATCTTTAGATGAGGTTATCGAGGTAATAACTTCAGAATTAAGAAACACATCCTTATATGATCCTGCTACTTTAACTTTTATTCCTTCAGAACTAAGTATCCTAAGTGCTTTATTTATTCTTTCTTGAGTTCTAGAGATAACTATTGGTTCTATTTTCTTGAGCTCATAAAATGCTTCGACTTGGGCTAAGCCTTGCTTTCCTAATCCAATAATACCTACTGTGTCGTATTTTATTTGAATATAATCTGACGCCAAAACTGATAAACTTCCAGTTCGTATTTGGCTTAATCTATCTGCTTCAGCTATCATCAAAAGCTCTCCAGAGGTTGAAAAGAGAAGAGAAACAAAATTACCCTTTATAAAAGTTTTGATGCCAAGATATCCTTGCAATCCTCCTGCTTGGCAAGTTAACGTAGAGCCGGAAATCGAAGTTCTCATTCGTTTAGAATTTACGCCCGCTTTGCTTTCCAAAGCAATAAAAGCTTCTTTTAATGCAACGTAAGCATCTTCAAATTTTAATAAACTAGATACATCTTTTTCTGTAAGTAATAGGGCCAATTTTCCCTAATAAAATCTGCCCAAGCGCTTAAAAGTACTACTATTCAAAAAACTTACTATGGAGCTTACACCTAGATTGCAGGATGTAATAAATATCGTTAAACAAAAAGGAGAAATTAACCTAAAAGATCTAGCTTTAGAACTTAAAGTTTCCCCTAAGACTGCTAAGGGATATGTAAGAGAGCTAACAAGGCTTGGATTCGTTGAGATGGATGAAAAGGAAAACGTAAAATTAAAGGTCACTCAGGAAGATCCAGTAGAAAGCTTAAAAAAGATAATAGAAATTCATGAGAGTGAGATTAATGCATTAAAGAAGGAGGTTGAAGAGTTAAAGACTGAAATAATAAAGCTTAGGAAGAAGGGTAAATATACTACGACGGAAGATTAACTTCTTGATAAACTAATTACATATTTGAACCATTTATAGATTTGCCCTGTTGTTAATTTACTTTTACCGATTTCCCTATCCTTAAAAATTATTGGAACTTCTGCGACGGGAAGATTTGCCTTTAACACTCTATAAACTGCACATATTTGAAATTCGTAACCGTCTGCACTCTCACACTTTAAAACTTCCTTTGCTGCTCTAGTTGAGTATATTCTATAATTGGAAGTATTATCATGAAGAGGTGAGCGTAAAAGTAATCTGACCAAAAAGTTTGCTCCCCAACTAATTATTCTCCTCTTTATCGGCCAATTCTCAATTCCTCCGCCTTTTATATATCTGGATCCTATTACTAAGTCAAATCCTTCTCTAGCTTTCTCATACATTGCTGGGAGGTAAATAGGATCGTGGCTTAGGTCTGCGTCCATGGTAACTACATAATCCGTGCCATTTTCTATAGCTTTTTGTATTCCTGTCCTTATCGCTGAGCCAAGTCCTCTTTCCTTTTTTCTAACTATCACTTGGATATTGGGAGAGTTTAAAGACCTTATAGCTTCTGCAGTCCCATCCTGACTATTATCGTCGACTATTATTATGCTAGCTCGTATTACCTTATTTAAAAGGGGCAATAATCTTATAATATTATCTCTCTCGTTAAATGTAGGTATAACAATAGTAACCCTTTTATTTACTTGCACATTTTCCATATTTCATCTCCTAGATAGTGCAAATTCTTTGAAAACTTGCCTTTCTTTTCTTTTTCTGCATCTTCCTTGCTTATAAGAACTTTCATAATAGCTATTGCTTTTCCTTCCATTGTAGTGACTGCAATTATATCTCCAGGTTTGCAATTACAGTTATATTCTTTTATACCAGGGACAAATAGATCCGCCCCTTTCAGCACTGCCCTTACTGCTCCTTCATCTACCTTAACTGAAGGAAGAGAGATATTAAATTTGTAAATTGCGCATAGCGTAGGAATTAAATCTTGCGAAAAGAAGGATAAGACTCCGTCTAAAAAATAATAAACTTCTTTTTTCTCTTTACCTATTTCTACCTTCTGAGGGGAAAGGCTAACGTTATATTTTTCTTTTATTTTCTCAAGCAATTCTTCTGTCTCCTTCTCTGATAGAAAATGCCTCTGCATTATAGGTCATCCGGTTTAATTGGTATTTTATATATTCTCTTTCCTAAACAATTTTCTACTGCATTGACAATTACTGGAGTAGAAACCACTGCACCCGCTTCTCCTACTCCTTTACTTCCAGTAGGATGATCAGATAACCCTCTTTCCACATAAGTCCAAATATACTTAGGACTTTCTACAGCAGTAGGAAATACATAATCGTCTAAGTTAGAGTTTACCAAATTGCCTTGAGAATCTATTATCGCCTCTTCATAAAGTGCTTGTGCTATACCTTGCATTACTCCGCCATGAATTTGCCCTTCTGCTGTTAATGGATTAATTACTTTTCCTATATCGTCTATTGCGACGTATTTCTTAACTTTAATCTTGCCCAACTCTTTGTCAACGTTTACTAGTGCCATATGAACTCCGTAAGGAGTTGTTGGTTTACTTACAGGATAAACGTAAGTTACGTCCAAGCTTATTCCATTTTTATACGCAAACGAAATAACTTCTGTTATAGTAGCAGATTTTCCGGTTCTCTCATTAGAGAATTTTCCTTCAGAATAATTAATCTCTTCAACGTCAGCTTGTAGCATTTTAGCTGCTGTCTCAATTAATCTCCTTTTTAATTCCTCTGATGCCTTAAGCATTGCAGAACCCCCCACTGTAATTGTTCTACTGCCCCAAGTTCCTATTCCGTCCTCTATTATGTCAGTATCCCCCCACCTCACTTCTACATTTTCTATTGGAATTTGTAATGTTTCTGCAACTATTTGTGCAAATCCTGTAGCATCACCTTGCCCATGAGGCCCAGAGCCAGTTATTGCTATTATTTTACCGTCAGACTTGGCAAATACTCTAGCTACTTCCCAAGGTCCGAAGGCAGTTATTTCTACATACATTGCAAGTCCTACACATTCATCTTTTCCGGCTTCTGATTTTAATTCGTTATAATACTCTCTTGCTTTGTTTAGGATTTCAACATAATTTCCTGAATCATAAGTTATTCCGAATGCGCTCTCATAGGGCATTTCCTCTGGTCTTACAACGTTCTTTAATCTAATATCTATAGGATCCATGTTTAGTTCATTGGCTATCATATTTACTATTCTCTCTATAAAGTAAGTAGCTTCTGGTCTTCCTGCACCTCTATAAGAAGTTGTGGGAACCTTATTTGTGTGAACTGCATAAGAAGTTATTAACGCGTCCCTTATTTTATATGGTCCAAGAATCATTCTAGAAGTACTAAGTACATTGCCAGACTCATCATCGTTTGCGTCAGCATAAGGTGCTCCAAGATCTCCTATTATTGTACCAACTAGTGCTGTTATTTTCCCATCTCTAGTGAATCCAACCTTAAATTTGAACCTTTTATCTCTACCATGGCCTGCACTTATCATTTCTTCAGTCCTAGTGGGAATCCATTTTAGCGGAACGCCTAATTTTATTGCCAATTTAGCCACTGCATACTGCTCTGGGTGAGTAATTATTTTGCTTCCAAAAGCACCTCCTACATCTGGTTGAATTACTCTTATATTAGTGAATCCCAGAAATTCAACTAAATTTCTCCTCATAAAGTGAGCCGATGAGTTGATGCCCAAACGTTAAGCCTCTGTCCATCAAAATAAGCTAAAATTCCCCTAGGTTCAATTGGCGAAGCTATGACCCTTTGGTTAATTAATTCGCCTTCTAAGGTTAAAGACTCAGAAAGTATCTTCTCAGGATTTCCTGAGGAAAAAGTTTTTTGGAAATAGATGTTTGACTTAAGTCCGGAATAAACTTTCACTTCATCTTTTATAGCCTCAGTAGGATCTAGGACGTAAGGTAAATCCTCGTATTCAACCTCTATACTTTCTAATAAATCGTAAGCCTCATATCTATCCTTTGCGACTACTGCCGCTATAGGCTGACCTACGTAAGTAGTTTCTTTACTGGCAATTGGAAAGTCTTTTCCGGGATTTATATCATCTCCAGTAAATACGTTATCAGTTTTTTTAACGTGAATTTTAGCGTGAGGTTTTGTTGACCTTAGAAATGCTACGAACATTTCTCCAGGTAATTTAATATCATCAACATACGAACCTTTTCCTGAAATTAATCTAGGATCTTCTATTCTCCTTATTGGTTTTCCTATATATTGCATAAATAGTAATAGAAGAGGTAGCTTATATCTTCTTTATTCTCGCAGAAGAAGAAGGATGAGTTGAAAATATGCTCGATTTATTTTCTCCATATTTCATTATTAAATTCATTAATGATCCTTTATCAACTAACTGAGAAGCGTATTTGTCTGCTTGTATTTCAAATTTTCTTGAGATAAACCTCTGAATTAAAACTATCGAAATCCCTGAGATAATGAATAAAAATAAGGAAAATTCAGCAGTATAGAAAAATAATAGGACTAACAAGTTTACTAATATTAACATCTTTAAATGGTGATGAAGTTTTATATGTCCCATTTCATGAGCTATCATAGCGTCTAGCTCGTCTTTTGGTAAGTTTAGGCTAGCTGAGGTTACGAGAATTTTACCAGTTATTACTGAGAAGGCATTAACTCTAGAATCTTCCTTAACCTTTAGCTCAATTTGTTTTCCAAGAAAATCGTATTTTATTGATTTAAACCTCTTAACTAGAATTATAGAGACCGCAAAGTAAACAACGTTTATTGCTAATAGAGAGAGTAATCCGAAAATAATTATTTGCATAAAGGTATTTAAGATGTATTACTATAAATATATTTGCCTTAAAGCCGAAAGTAAACTTTTCTTATAAACTAGACGTTCAACTATAAAATAATGAAAGCAATAATTCTTGAAAACGGAAGGCCAGTATTGAAAGAAGTTCCAATTCCTAAGCTTAACCCAGGAGACGTTTTGGTTAAAATGAAAGCATGCGGTCTATGCGGAACCGACGTAGAAAAGATATGTGGACAATATACTGCTTCTCAACCAATTCTAGGTCACGAACCGGCGGGTATAATAGCAGAATCAACAGTAGACTGGTTAAAGGAAGGTGATAGAGTTTTTGCTCACCATCACGTTCCCGACTATGAATGTTATTACTGTAAAAAAGGAAGTCCGACAATGTGTCCTTATTATAGGAAAACAAATCTAGATCCAGGAGGATTTGCAGAGTATTTCAGAGTGCCTGCGTGGAACGTAAGCAGGGGAGGAATACTAAAATTACCAGATAACGTATCATTTGAGGAGGGTTCTTTCATAGAGCCTTTAGCAACTGTTATAAGAGCACAGAGGAGGGTCTTCATAGATAAAGACGATTATGTCCTTGTAGTAGGAGCCGGACCGATGGGTCTATTACACGTAATGATGGCTAAAGTAAACGGTGCAGGAAAAGTTTATGTATCCGACATTTCCGACTTTCGCAATGAGTATGCAAGAAAAGTAGGTGCGGATGAGGCATTTAATCCAAAAGTTGTTAAGGTTGAAGACGAAGTAAAGAAGCTCACTGACGGCAGGGGTGTTGATGTTGCAATAATTGCCTCTGGTGCTCCTTCTGCAATTTTAACGGCACTGTATTCTGTAAGAAAAGGAGGCAGAGTATTACTTTTTGGCGTTCCTTATAAAGGAACTATATTAAACTATGATATAAGCAATCTTCTAAACAATGAAATTTCAATAATTTCCAGTAATGCCGCAGTTGAGGAAGATACTAGAGAAGCATTGAAGGTAATATCTGAAAAGAAAATTGATGTAATGAAGCTGGTTACTCACAAATTTAGACTAGAAGAATTCAACGAGGCCGTAAGGATAGCTAAAGAAGGCAAGACCATAAAGGCTATAATATATGATTGAAAGCAAGACAATAAAGAGGAACAAAGTAAGTTTGAATAATTTAAGAGATTTTTCAATCTCTTCTTTTCCTGGTAATTTACCTTCTCCAACGGTATAATATCCCTTTTTCTCTAGCTTTACTCCTAGTAAAGCTGATGCTATGCAAATAGGGTATCTGGCATTAATACTCTCTATTTGTGTATTTTTTAAAAATCTAAAAGGATTACTGCTTTGCTTAATTCCCAAAAGTTTTCCTGCAATTACCATTAATAGCCCTGTGAGCCTTGCGGGAATATAATTCATAATTGTGTCAACTTTTGCAGAGAAATATCCTTCCTTATAAAGTTCCTTTGTTTTATAACCAACCATGCTATCCATAGTATTCGCCAACCTTTGCAACATTGCTCCAGGTAAACCCAAGATTAAAAACCAAAATAAAGGAGAGATTATGCCGTCTACAAGGCTTTCGAATAGCGATTCTATAGCAGCGGAAGCTATGTGTCCTTTATCTGCAGTTGATAAGTCCCTCCTGACAATTTGCTGGACTAAATTTCTAGCTCTCTCATCAAGTTCCCTAGACTTGCTAACGATGTCATACAACATCTTTATGGAGAAAGTAGTCTTAAGAAATAACGCCATCAAGATTAGTTTAATTGGAATTATTGGAATATATATAGGAAGAATGGAGAAAATAATCTCTACAGGAATTACAGATATAAACCAAATTAAGATCCCGTAACCATATCCTTTATATGGCTTTATTAGTTTTTCAGAGATTTTACCAGTATATACAACTGGGTGAATATAAATTGGCGGTTCTCCAAAGAGTAAATCTATTGCTAATGCTAAAAAGAGAATAGGAAGCAACAAGAGTTAAAAGATAAGAAAAGAAAAAAGTCTTTCCACAATCAAGAATAAAGGAAAGGATATAGTTATTATAGCACCAGTTAAGTCTCCAGAAGAACCTCTCAAGACTTTCTTGCCTATCTCATAAAATATGACAAAGAGAGTAAAAAATATAATAACTGAGAACGGATAAAAGAGCAAAAATGGTATTCCCTCAGCAATTATTATAACCCACTTATCTTTCAATTTATCATGAAACAATTTACCAAGGTAACTCGATTCCATGGGCTCTAATATTGAAAGGGTTAAAATTCCAAGGTCTCTGGAAAGAACCTCAGCTGAAATCAAAATTAAAAGTGTACCAATAGAAGGATAAGGAAATCCGCATAGAGAAATAAGAAAGATGGAAAAGTAAACTATAGCTGAACCTATTCCTCCGCTTCCTACGGCAACGTCCTTTAATGCTTTTAATTTTCTTTCGTAATCACCTTTTATCATTATTGCGTCTCCCAAATCGAGGAGTCCATCAAGATGATTAAATCCTCTTATAACTTCTACAATTATGATAATTACAAACCTTGAAGAGTAACCTAGTATATGGAAGAGAGAAAAATAAGCTACAAAATCTATTATTCCCGTTATTATCCCTATAAAAATTGGAGAAATAAAACTGTATTCTGCAATTTCCTCAAGGCTTGTATTAACTGAAGGTATTATTGTAAAGAAAGACAATTGCGAAAGAACGCCTTTTAAAGCTTTCATCGCTCTAAAATATCTGTGGCAATTATAATTTCTTCAACGATGAGCGACTCAGGAAAATCATTTATAACTGCAGGACTTGTTAGACTCTTAGGAGGAATACCTTTTAAATCCCAAAACATGTCATTAAATTCATTTCCTTCAGAAGAAGGAGGAGAAATTGCATTTATACAAGCTTTTCAAGCAATTGGAGCAGGTTTAAAGCCAAGCAGTTACATGAATCCAATACTTCTAAAGCCCTCAAGTTCTGGAAAGATTGAGGTAATATTTTTCGGAAAATCTCTGGGAAACCTAAGACCAGAAGATTATTACAAAATGATACCTAGCTTTTGGGATAAAATTAAGAAGAGCATAAAAGAAAATTACGTTATAGAAGCAGCAGGAGGAATAGAACCAAATTTTATGGAGAGAGATTTAACAGCCTTTCTACCTATGAAGGAAGGGATCCCTGCAATCCTTGTTTTAGATATAGATAGGGGAGGAGCTTTTTCTTCGGCATATGGAGTTTATCAAATGTTACCCCCATCAGTTAGAAATTCTCTAAAAGGTTTTATAATTAATAAATTTAGAGGTTCTCCTTCTCTTCTAGATAGTGCAATAAAATGGTTAACAGAGAGAACTGGAATGAAGTTTTTAGGCACAATACCTTATTTTGACGAGGAATTGATTCTCCCTGAAGATTCTATGAATATTAAGGACTTTGGAGAAGGAGGAGAAGCAAGCATTGCTATAATAAATTATCCATATATAAGTAATTTTAATGAATTTTTTGCACTATTAAAGTCTAATGCTTCAGTTAGATTTGTTAATAATCCCAAGAAACTGAGGAAGGACGATATCTTAATCCTTCCAGGTAGTAGGAACACTTATGAATCTTTAGTTTGGTTAAAAGAGAGAGGCTTTCTAGAAGAAATAAGGAAAAGGCAAGTATTAGGTGTGTGTGGAGGATTTCAAATAATGGGTAAGAGGCTTATAGATCCTTTTGGTATAGAGAGCGGAGAACCAAGAGAATATGATGGCATAGGAATATTTGACTTTGTAGTAAAATTTGAAGAGGAAAAAGTTGTATCAACAAGTGAAGGTTTATTACAAGATGGAAGTATAATAAAGGGCTACGAGATAAGAAGAGGAAGAATAGTATATGAGGGGAACGATAAACCACTTTTGACGATAGTAAGGAGAAATAATAAAGATGTGGATGTAAAAGACGGTTCTTTAAAAGAAGATAAGTTAGGATTAAGCATTCACGGTTCTTTATATAGTAAAAATTTATTGGAAAATTTCGGAGTAAAGATTTTCTCTAAGTCAATGGAAGAGGAGATAATTTCTATGGCAGAAAAAATTGAGAAGATTATTAAGCAAAACGTGGATATTGATGAAATTAAAGAAATATATACTCAAGGAAAATAGTTACATGTGTTTAATCCAGAAAGTTTCATTGAGGAAGTAAAGCCTCAAATATTAAAGGAAGTTAGAGAAGAGAAAATTTTAGCCGCAATTAGTGGTGGTGTAGATAGCACAACTGCTGCAGTATTAATGTACAAAATTTTAGGGAAGCAACTTCTTCCAATTATGATAGATACCGGTTTTCTTAGGAAAGATGAGGCAAGGAAAGTTAAGGATATGCTTAAAGACATTTTACCCTTGCAGGTAGTTGATAAAAGTGAAGAATTCATTTCAGCACTTGAAGGAATTTCTGATGCTGAAGAAAAGAGGAAGAAATTTAGAGATTTATTTTACTCCACGCTTTCAGCAATAGCAAAAGAAAATGGAATAAAATACCTTGTACAAGGTACAATAGCCGCCGATTGGGTTGAAACTCAAGGAGGGATAAAAACTCAGCATAACGTTTTAGTTCAACTAGGAATTAACACAGAAGAAACTTGGGGGTTTAAAGTTATAGAACCTTTAGCGGATCTTTATAAGGACGAAGTAAGAGCGCTTGCAAGATATTTAGGCTTACCTAAAGAAATATCTGAAAGGCAACCTTTTCCTGGACCAGGATTGTTAATAAGAGTAGTAGGAAAACTTACTAGAGAAAAATTAGAAATAGAGAGAGAGGTTAACGACGTTGTAGAGAACGAATTGAAAGATATGGGTTACTCTCAATATTTTTCAGTAATTATAGATTCACAAAAGTCCTTAGATAACATAATATCAATGGAAGCAAATGTTCCAGTTTACGTTTATAATACGAGAGCTACTGGAGTCAAAGGTGATGTAAGGAGTTACGGCAAAATTGCTTCAATTCCTTTGATTGATGATTATGAAAAAGTCAGAGAAATAGTGCAAAAAATTACTAAGTACGACGTAACTCATGTTGGGATGATAATAAATGATAAAAAAGACGGTAAATATTCAATAGGAATTAGGGCAGTTTTAACTCAAGATTTTATGACTGCAGATTTTGCTAAGATAGAGATATCTAAACTACAAGAGATCGGAGAAAAAATCATGGAGATTAACAAGGAAATTAAAGAAGTATTCTACGACGTTACTTCAAAGCCTCCAGCAACTATTGAATATGAATAAAAATTTTAGAAGAAGAGATTTAGTGTGAAAATTTTAATTTTTCTAATAACTGTATCCTCTTTGCTGGATGTGGATGGTCACTGAAGAAGTCTGCATACCACGGCACTTTTTCGCGTTTCCAGTATTCTATAAGTTCATCAACATTATTTTCTGGAATATCCTCTTGAACTTCAGTTGGTGCAAAGAATAACATATTTGCTATATTTGCTTGTTTATTTCTATATCTTTCTAGTGTTTCTGGATCAATAGATAACGTTATTTTTGCTAATGCTCTTTGTAGATTCTCTGCTCCGCCCGGTACAGTTTCTGCAGAATTTACATCAGCGTAAGCTTCTCTCATCCTATTTAGGTATAATAGGAAGAATTGAAATATATAACTTACAGCTAATAAGGCTATGCCTACTAACCACAGAATTCCTCCATTATTATTTCTCCCTCCTCCTTCGCCTCCTAACATTCCGCTCCACATTAATGAATAACCTATCCAGAAGATGAGTGCAGGAATTAAGCCTATTGCCATTAATAATTCGACGTCTTTATGCCTTAAATGTCCTAATTCGTGACCTAATACAGCTTTTATTTCTTCTTTGTTTAGTATCTTCAATAGCGGCAAAGTTATTGCAACTCTTCTTCCAGCAATTGGGCTTCCATAAGCAAATGCGTTAGGAAATGGTACGTCTGCTATGTATACCTTAGGAGGTGGTGAAATTCTATTATAATACGCAACTTCATTAACAACATCTATTAACCATCCATATTTTGGATCGTTTGGTGTTACTTCTACGGCTCTGTACATTGCATTTATTACGTATGGACCAAATAGCCATTGTATGATATTTAACGCTATTAAGAAGCTAAGTATCCCTACAATTATAGCTGGTGCTAAGCTTAGTCCATAAAAGTAGCTAATTATCGCAAAAACTAGAGCAAAACCTAGTAAAAAGATTCCTAAGCTAGTAAGGATCATTCCTAATCTAAGTTTTAAAACTGTTAAGTTCATACTTATCAAATCCTCATATTATTTATGGGGATTATAAAGATTATTCGAATTACTAAACATAAAATTAGACCATCTAATACGTATACAACAAATTGTACTTAATAATTCCTTAGTTTGTCATATCTTTCTAAAAATCTTTTATTTATGAGCTAGAATATATTAGTATGGAAGAGGTAGTTAAAGAGTACATGAAAAGTAACGTAATTTCGGTTGAGAAATCTCTTACCTTAAAGGAAGTTACTGAAATCATGACTAAAAACAATGTAGGCTCGGTAATAGTAGTTGATCACGGAAAACCAGTAGGTATAATAACTGAAAAAGATGTTGTCAGAGCATTAGGTAGTGGAAAGGATTTGAATACAAAGGCAGAGGAAATAATGACTGCATCCTTGATTACGATAAGAGAAGATGCTCCCATAACTGGGGCTTTAAGTTTAATGAGGACAAACAATATTAGACATCTTCCAGTGGTTAACGAAGACGGTAAACTTACTGGAATATTATCAATAAGAGACGTAGCAAGAGCTCTAGACGATATGTACGAGAATTATTTAGATTAGGATAAGTCTTATTATTTTTCCTTTTATTTTTTGAGTGTGAAAATTAAGATCTGGAAAGAATGGTATGAAATTCTGCTAAAGCTGTCAAAAGATAAGAGAACAACATTAGAAGGGTTAATTAAGGAGATTATGACTACAAAGGATTGCATTAATCTACCGAGGGTTACTACAACGAAGAAGAAAGAGATTAATTTAAACTTAAATTATACAGAAAAGGAAGTCCTAGAAAGGATAGAAAAATTTCTCTTCTGTGATTAATATGTTAAAAACTAAAAAATCGCCCGGATTTGTTAGGATAGGATTATTTAACCTTTTAGTAAAGACTGCTGTAGCTCCAATATCTTTTCTCTTTTCCTTTTTAGTAGTGAGGTATTTATCTTCTATATCTATAGAAACTTTTGGAGTTTGGCAGTATATTTACGTGTTAATAACTGGTTATTTCACTATTCCTGCAGATCTTTTTTCTTCAATAACCTCAAGGTACTCTGCTGAAGGCAAAAATGTGGGCGGAATAATAATTATTAATGCGATAGCTGGCTCTATTTCTTCCTTTGCTTACTTTTTGTTGATACCAATATTCATGCATTCTGCCGGATATAATCAACCTATTTATTTTTACACTGCAATTTTACTTATTGTACTTATTTACTTGAATAAGATCTCTGGTTCTGTTGCAATAGGTAGATCTCCTAGGTTAACCGCAATAAGTGCTTCGGGGTTTCAAATAGTTAGACTACTTTCTGCAATAATTATGATGTTTTACCTAAATCTATCAATAAATGCAGTAATATTTGCATATTCCTTAGGATATTTAGTTCAGATAATTTTCAATTTAACCTTCGTTAATGCTAGATTAGGAATAGACTTTAAAGTGGCACTATCCGCAGTTAGGAAATCAATTGTATTTATAATGAACTACGTGCAGTTAATGATAGAGGCAACTCTAGTTTGGGTTGTTGTTTTTATAGTAAATTCTGCTATTCCTGTATCGTACTTTGAGTCTGCTTTAATAATTTCAAATTTGGTAGGCTGGTCTCAAGCAGCTACTGATGGTTTAATACTTAAACTTCAAGAAAGCAGGGATCCTAAATTAATAGAAATCGCAATAAAGTTCTTCTTTACTACTGGTGGAGTATTTCTCTTAATAATCTTTGTTGATGGAGAAAGATTACTTTACGTTCTTAGACCCGAGTATGTTTCTTCAATATATGCCTTAATTGTACTATCTTTCTCAACTTTCATAAGATCTGCATATAACATCTTTTATAGAGCAATATATATGGCTGACGAATCGTTGGCTGTAGAATCTAAAGGAGAATTTAGAGGATATACTGCTAAGTTAACCACAAGAAATGTGATAATCTCCGTTATAGGCGTTTCATCTTCTCTTTTCCTAATTTACTTATTTAAAAATGGAAATATATACAAAATTTCGCCTATACTTGCAGTTATTATTTCATTAGCTTTACTAGTAAATTCTTTAGGGATGTTTTTCTCTTCATATTCTATTTCAAAAAGAATTTATGGTTTTAATTTTCCGGTGAAGGAAGTTATAGTCTCGTTAGTACTTTCAGTAATTTCATCCTTGCCATTTATTGGATTAAGTAAAGTAAGAGCAATAGAGCAACTCATTATAATGTTAGAAATGACATCTTTAGCATTAACTTTGTATATAGCATTAAGTTACATTTTCAATCCTTATGCTCGAGGTTTGTTGCATTCTATATTTAGAGAAATAAAAAACTTTAAGCTATAAAGCATTGTTTAGAATAATGTCTGGATCAACTATTAGACTGAAAAGGCTTTTTGAAAAAGGAAAAGCTTTTGTTGTAGCTTTGGATCATGGGCTCGTAATGGGTCCATTGAAAGGTATAGAAAATCCGGTGGAAATAGTAAGTAAGCTTTCTAATATTCCGGACGCATTACAAATGACTCCTGCTATGCTTAAGCTTGTTGAGGAAAATTTTTACACTAGAAATTCTCCTATGTTAATTGCTAGGCTAGATACAGCCAATGTATGGAGGAAAGAAAAGAAATACTCCCAAGGATATTATTCAATGGTGTATCAAGTTAAAGAAGCAGTAGAAGCTGGAGCGGATGCGGTAGTGACTTATTTAGTAGTCGGCTACGGAGACGATAGAGTTGAAGGTTATAATATAGAAGCATTAGCAAAAGCTAGAGCCGAAGCCCACGATTATGGACTTCCGTTCATTATCGAACCTTTATATGTATCTCCCGATAATCCAGATTCAATAAAAGATGTCAATTTAGTTAAATATGTTACTCGACTAGCTTCAGAAATTGGTGCAGACATCCTGAAGGTAGATTATACTGGAAATAAGGAGGAATTTAAGGAAGTAGTTAATGTTGCTTTTGCACCTATTTTAATTAGAGGTGGTCCTAAGACTAAGGATGATAAAGAATTTTTATTAATGCTTAAGGATGCGATAGATGCTGGAGCAAGTGGAGTAACTGTTGGCAGAAACTTATGGCAGTCTAAGAATCCTACTGCAATGGCTAAGGCTATTGCTGATGTAATAAGGGGCAAAAGCGTTGAAGAGGCCTTAAAAATTTGGGTAGAATAAAATGATAAGAAAAGCAGTAATAACTGCTGCTGGAAAAGGTAGTAGAATGCGTTATATTACGTCAGTTTTGCCAAAAGCCCTTTTACCTCTTTTTAAACAAGAAGATGGAAAAAGAGTAATGAGACCTATAATAGATTTAATAATGTCGTCTTTATCTTCTGTCGGAGTTAACAGTTTCTGTATTGTAGTAGGGAAGCATGGTAAATTACTAATGGATTATTTATATGAAAGAAGAGGAGTGACTTTTGTTTTTCAAGAGCAACCTAAAGGTTTTGGAGATGCTGTACTAAGAGCAGAAAATTTTATTTATAATGAACCTTTCTTCGTGCACGCAGATGATGGGATTCTTACTGGAGGATATTTAGAAGCTTCAGAATTATACGAGCAAAATAAACCAGAAGGAGTCTTGTTATTAAGGAAAGTTGAGAACCCATTCAGATATGGTATTGTAAAAGCGGAAGAAAAAGGTATATTTCTAAATCATAAACTATACAGAATAATAGATGCTCAAGAGAAACCAAAAAATCCTTTTTCGAATTTAGCTATATCTGCAGTTTATATTTTTAAACCAAGTATATTTAAGGCTTTAAAAGAGGTAGATAATTACGAGGGAGAATTAGAACTAACTTATGGGATAAAGAAAATTCTAGATCAAGGAGGAGAAATTTATGCCATACTTTTAGAGAAGGAAAAATGGCTTAACGTAGGAGATCCAGAACATTATTATGAAGCTCTTAAATATTCATTTTATAGAATATAATTGAAAATAATTATTTTCTCCATTTTGTTTTAGGCATAATTACATCCTTAAACCTTTCAAGTCTTTCCTTATAAGGCAATAAGTCCTCTATTATGTTCTTCACCTCTTCTCTCATGAACCTTTTTGGAGTGAAACCCAAGGACTCTAAAATTCTCCTCTCAGGATTATAGTAATGCTCTTCTGCTTCAACTCTTGGATTCTCAACGTGCTTTATTTCTACATGTAAGCCTAATTCTTCTCCTGCTTCTTTAACTATTTGTGCTATTTCATTTACACTGTGAATTTCCATAAATTGATTAACAACTCTGTACTCACCTTGTTTCGGTGGATGTTCTATTAATAGTCTTAGAGCCTCAACGCTATCTTCTAGTGAAATGAATCCCCTAGTCTGTCCTCCTTTACCGTAAGGTGTTAACGGAAGTCCTAAAACTGCCTCAACGCAGAATCTATTTACTACAGTGCCCCAAACTTCGTCAAAATCGAACCTAGTCCTTAAAGACTCGTTTACTATTTCTGGAATTCTACTACCGTAAACTGGGCCTTGCATAATGTCAGTTATAGTTAATCCGAAAAGTTGGTTAAAGTAAGCTAAAAGATAACTGTCAAATATTTTAGAAAAATGATAAATAGATCCTCCCCATCTTGGTGTGAATATTTTATCTTTCTTACCATTAATAATTGCCTCTATAAAAGCAGACTCTGGAATATCAAAATTTGGAGTACCGTATTCACCCATAGTTCCCATTTTTAAAATGTGTATCGAAGGATCAATTTCTTTTACTAGATAAATTAAATTAAGGGTTCCGTCAAGATTATTATTTATTGTATAGATGGCATGATCTAAGTCTTTCATGGAATAGGGTGCAGATCTTTGTTCCGCGAAGTCAACTATAACATCTGGTTTCGATTCTTTTATTACTTCCTTTAATTTTTCCTTATCAGTAATATCGCCCTTATAGAATTTTATGTCAGCATCAAGGTATTTTTTTACTGCATTTACTCTCTCCTCTGGAGCCGGTAAAGGAAAAGCAGAATCTGAACCTATTTCTTCTACTGCTTTCCTAGTTGATAAGTTATCCATGCCGTAAACTTCATGATTTTTTGAAACTAATCTTAGAGCTAATGCCCAACCTAGGTAACCATCTATTCCAAGGATTAAAACTCTCATCAATACTTCATAACTTAACATAATAAAAACGTTAATGGTATGATTAGGAAAACTTTTTTCTTATAAATTAAAATATATTCTATGATTCTTGTAGGTGTAGACGCTGGAGGAACTTCAACTATTTCAATAGCATATACATGTGAAGGAAAATTCATTGGAATTGGGGAATCTGGCCCAGGGAATTTCCACAATGTTGGATTAGAGAACGCTGTTAATAATATAAGGGATGCGATTTATAAGTCAACAAAAGGATTGAAGCCAGACGTAGCCTGCATAGGCTTAGCAGGCTTAGATTCTAAATATGATTATGAAGTTCTTTCTTCAGCTCTTAAAGATTTGGCTAAGGATACTATTATAGAGCACGATTCTTTTATTTCTCTTTATGCAGAGACTAGAGGTAAGCCTGGGATTATAATAATTTCTGGAACCGGAAGCGTAGTGATGGGATATGATGGAAAAAGAAGACTGAGGGTAGGAGGAGCAGGTTGGTTATTATCGGATGAAGGTTCTGCCTATTGGATAGGAAGAAAGGCACTAAGGCTTTTAGTAAAAATGCTTGATGGAAGAGAAGAAAAAACGTTGTTAGCTGATTTAATATTACAAAAGCTTTCTGCCAGCGGTCTAGACGATTTAATAAAATGGGCTTATCATGAGGGGCATAAGATTGAGGAAATTGCTTCTTTAGCCCAGGTAGTAGATATTGCAGCAAATAAAGGAGATAAGAAAGCTCAAGAGCTATTTTACTTAGCTGCAAAAGAAATTAGCAATAACGCTATTTATATTTCTAAGAAATTAGGAATAAAGACTGCTTATATGAGTGGGGGTATGTTCTCATCTAAACTGTTTAAATCTTATGTTGTAGACTTGTTGAAAAAAGAAGGTATAATAGCATTAGATAAAAAGAAAAGCCCAGAATTTGGTGCTTTATTAATAGCCTTTGATAAAGCTGGTTGTATTAATGAACCGGAAGAGCCACACCTTCACTCCTAGGATCCGCAACTGCTATAAATTCATTTCCTTTCCTTTTCATTGCTTGAACAATTCCTACTTCGCTTGAGAGATACTCTGTTTGTGTTGCTGGAATTCCTAGTCTCTTCTCTGCAATGACCTTGCCATTAACGTACATGAACCTAGGAGCATTAACTGCCTCATCAATTTCCATTGAGTAATCTGCATAATATTCAAATACTTCAGAATGAATTTGCGGCCTTAAATCTCCACCTGCACAACCTATTATTAAGTCCTCATTATCTTTGCTTGCAAGCAGGATAGAAAGAGTATGAAGTGGCCTTTTTCTGCCTTCGGGCTTGTTTACTCCATCTTTAAATCCATATCCTCTATTGTTAAACACGATGTCGTCCACTATAATTCCAGACCCAAATGGGTAAAACAAACTTTGTATAAATCCTACCTCATTTTCTCCATCTGATACAACAAAGAATGTAGTATCTCCATCATATAAGTTAACCGGAACGCCTTCGGTAGTCATTTTCTGAATTAAGTATCCTTCATCTAGTAAGTAAGAGGGAGGTTGATAGAATCTAGGATCAGCTATATACTTATTCCTATCGTCATAGGCTAAAATTGAAATTTTAACATGATTATTAACTCTCTTAATATCATTATAGGGTAATTTATTTATTCTAGATAATTCCACCATTTTTAGTATTTGTAGCGTCGTTAATCCTTGAGTATTTGGTGGAAATTCATAAACATCATAATCCTTATACTTAATCTTTAAGAGAGAAATTTCTTCACCGTGAAATTGAGAGAAGTCCTCACTCTCTACAGGAACTCCTTGAGTTTTTAGACCTTCTACTATCTCCTGAGAAATCTTTCCTTCATAAAATTCTCTCGGATCTCTTGAAATCTCCTTAAGAATTCTACCTAACCTTGGTAGTTTTATAAAATCTCCGAATCTCTTATTCCCAAATATCTTTTCAAATTGAGGATTAAATTTTGGAGAAGTTATTATAGCATGATGTAAAGCCCTTCCTACATAAAAGCCGTTTGTTGCTAAAGAAATTGCTGGTTTTAAGAGTTCAAAAAGATCCATTGTAGTATAATTTTCTTGTAAATATCTCCACAGATCTGCTAGCCCTGGAACTACAACTGAATTAGGATCTCTCTCGTCAATCTTTTCAGCCTTTAAATTCTTAGGAGACCAACCGGAAGAGTTGTAAGCTTTTATGCCCTCGGAGGATTTTATTAAAATAAACCCATCTCCTCCTAATCCACTAGTGTGAGGTAAAACTACTGATAATACTGCACTTATTGCTATAGAAGCATCAAATGCGTTCCCTCCGCTCTCCAAGATCTTTGCCCCAACGTAACTTGCAATATAATTTTGTGTGGCTACAACTTTTTTACCCACTGCAGATATCATGTATGTTTTTAATTCACTAAAGGTAATTAAGTATAAGCCTTGAATATTCCAGAAGAAACAAAAAAGGAGCTTAAGGAAGGAGTTTGTCTAACATGTTGTGAGGAGTATGTAATATGCATGACAAACGATTTGCCCAGGAATTTTAATGCTCCAGTTGATATAGAAGTGGATAGAGATAAAGGAAGTGTTCTTTTAAGGAATATAATAAAGGATGATCCTCAAAATCCTCTATATATAGAATATTACATTGATAGAGAGTTCGTAGAGAACATATCGAGATCAGGAAAGATTGACATATTTTTCGTAAACGAGAAATTTGACGAACTTGGTAAATTCGAAGTAAAGTTAATGAAAGAAGACTTAGCAATAATAAGGAGGGAAATAGGTCTTGGAAATTAAGGAAGCTCAAGAAAAATTAAAGGAAATGTATTTACAAAAGGATAAAGATAGAGGAGTTTTCGCTACTTTTACGTGGTTTACTGAAGAAGTTGGAGAGCTAGCAGAAGCTCTCCTATCTGGTGAAAAGAATAAAATTGAGGAAGAACTCGCAGATGTCATAGCTTGGGCGATATCAATAGCTAACTTAGAAAATATTGATGTAGAAGAAGCTTTAAGGAAAAAGTACAACTTATAAGCTATGCAAAGGAACGAGTTTTACGAAGAGCTAAAGAAAGCTTTGTGGGACGGAAAGGAGAAGTATTATAGGAACCTAGTTTACATAGAAAAGAAGGATTACCTTGAGGATTTATTAACATCAATCAAGACTTATCTTGAAGTAAATCAAAGCCCCAGCGTAATTTATGCTTTCCACCCTTGGGTTTCTAAAGCCAAGGAGAGAAGGAATATAATTAAAGAATTATTTAAAGAAGGTAAATTTGAAGACGTGGATTATGCATCTACGGATGAGTATCTTGGTAATACATATGATCTAGTTATTTTAGATCTTGTAGATAATTTTCAACCAAATTATATAGGAAGATTAGTTGATTTAGCTAGAGGGGGCGGCCTAGTAATTCTATATACAGATAATCTAACTGAAAATAAAATGTTTAGAAATTCTATAGTAAGATATGGTAAAATTCTAGATATTTATGAGAGACGATTCAGAAAAAAATAGAAGAGCATGAAGGAATTTTCATAGCTAATGAAGAAGGCTATAAAGCTAAGCCATTTGTCGGTAATACAAAAAGGGAAGAAGTAAAAATACCTCAAAAGACTTTGATGCCGAGAGAGCTTCACGAGCTTGCAATAAGTCAAGACCAGATAAAAGTCCTAGAAGAATTCTACTTCTTATTAAGAGGAGGAAAAAGAGTAATTTCTCTAACAGCAGCTAGAGGAAGAGGTAAAAGTGCCGTAACCGGTTTAGGTTTAGCTGGAATAATAAAGATAAATCTAGACGAAGGCTACGATACAGAAGTAACAGTAACTGCTCCTTCATTGTACTCTGCGTCGCAAATTATGGAATTCGCTAAGAAAGGTTTGGACGTATTAAAGATAAAATATAAGGAAAAAAATTCAGATACTGGATTTATAAGAGAAATAAGTGGAGACTATTTTGAAATAAATTATAAGCCTCCGGATGCTGTATCTGAGGTTGAAACTAGTAAAGGAATACTAGTTATAGACGAGGCTGCCGCATTAGGTGTTAATTTTATTGACTTAGCTTTAAGGAAATGGAAGAAGGTTGTTCTAGTTACAACGATTCACGGTTATGAAGGTTCAGGGAAGGCTTTCATTAGGTATTTAAGAAAAATAATCTCGGAAAGAAAGGCTCCTGTTAGATTACTTACAATGCAAAAACCTTTAAGATATGCTGAAGGCGATCCAATAGAAAAATGGTTATATGATGCACTAGTTTTAAATCCTGAGCCCCAAAGACTTCCAGAGGATATTTCTATAGCATTTTATGAAACGCAAGACAAAGAGGAACTATTAATGAATGATAACAAACTCTTTCAAGTTTATGGAATATTAGTTTCTGCTCACTATAGAAATAATCCAGACGATTTAATGATTATGGCAGATGGAGTTCATCATTCAATAAAAACAATTTACTCTGGAGATTCTTATTTAGCTGTTGTTCAGACGTCAGAAGAAGGAGACTTACCAGATAATTTGATAGATTTAGCATTAAGAGGTGGAACATTTGACGGTGATTTAATTCCGGATAGATTATTAAAGCATGTAAGATTAAGGGATTTTGGAAAATTAAAGGGATGGAGAATAATAAGGATTGCAGTAGTCCCAGAACTTCAAGATAAGGGATTAGGTAGTAAAATTCTTCAAATGGTAACAGAAGATGCAAGAGAAAAAGGTTTAGATTGGATAGGTTCAAGCTTCATGGGAGATTATAGGGTATTAAAGTTCTGGGTAAAGAATGGCTTTATTCCAGTACACGTATCCCCTGTAAGAAATGAGAAATACGGTGATTTTCCAGTAGTTGTAATTAAGCCTTTAAGCGAGATTGCCAAGAGAATTGTAGATATTTCTGCTTTTATATTTAAAGAAAAGTTACTTAACACAATTCACGATATTTACTTCAACATGTCTCCGCAAGTTGCACAGCTATTGTTAAGAGGAAATAAAGCTTATAAGGATATAAATTTGAGTAAGTTACACTTAGCGAAAATTGTTGCATTCCTACAGGGTACGAGTCCTTATGAAGCGTCTGCGGATGGAATCCATTTATTAACATTAAAGTATTTTTGGGATTCTAAAAGGGATTGGTCGCTTTATGATGAAGAAGAGTGGATATTAATAGGCAAGGTACTTCAAGGAAAACCGTGGGGATATTTATCTACTCTTCTTGGTATAAACAGAACTCAAATGAACGAATTACTTTATACTGCTGTTGCAACAATGTTAAAAAAATATTATAATATGGACGCCGAGGGTAATATTGGCTATAGTCTTTCAGATTTAGGTGATGAGTTCACAACACGTTGATTGATGAGATAATGCACCTCGACTGATTCATAGTGCGTAATATATTAGTGAGGCAACAATTAATAGAGAAAATAATTGGTGAAGCCCAACGGAGATTCCTGGCTTTACTGGATTTTTATTTGCTCCTACATAGACTAATAATCCTACTACCACTTCTGCAATTGTTAACAATAAAGGTATCCACAGAGCCTCTAAAATTAAGGCTATTACAAATATTGCTGCCAATACTGAATGAATTAACCAAGCTCCTTGTAACCAATTCTTAGGCTTTCTAACATCGCCTATTTGGAACTTCATTTTCCTCATACCAGTAACAACTCCACCCATGAAAATAACGAAGTAAAGGAAATGAGGAGGTAATACAGCGTATAAGAAGAATTGAATAATGTTAACGTTAAATCCTTTTAAGAAAATTACAAAATACGTTGCAAATACACTATATGCTGCTATATCATGAAGGCCTTGGAACACAGCTGGTAGTTTCCCTGCTAAAACGTAAAGCGTTGCCATACCTAATAATGCAGTAGCAATAACTCCTAGGAATCCTACAAGGCTAACTACAGAAAATCTTAGAATTAAGAATACTAATGAAATGATACCTACAATTGTTGCACTAATTCTATGAATTGCCTCTGGATCTTTCTTTGCGGCTAATTGCATAATATCTCTAGTATAAGGCCAATTTGTTCCTAACGATAATCCGTATCCGTATCCTTCAACTATTCCGCCCAAAACTATTGTTATTCCTGCAAAAATTGATGCAAGTAAACTAATTTCCTTAAGCATAATATCTTTACTTTGTTGCAGGATAATAAAACGTTTGTTAAGACTTTGAAACATTTTCCTAAAAAGTAAATTCTTTATTTTACTAGCTCTATTATAATATGTGCTAGATATACTTTGGAGAATCATAGACCTTCAACTTCCTTTAGTAAAATCTGATATGGAAACTTTCTTGATAAAAGATGGAGAAATAACAGAAGATGACTTAAAAATTTTTAATGAAGCATCAGAGCTAATAAAAAAGGCATATTATAATGCGGAAAAAGATCCTAATTCTGTAATAAATCTAGTTAAAGAAGCCCTAACTAAGCTTGAGTCGATAAAACCTAAGAAACCTTTTCCTCCAGAGATGAGAATTAGATTTGATGAACTTAAATCGTCATTAATGGAAATTTTAGGAGAGAGTAAAGTTTCTCAGACTACATCTCCATAAAGTTAATATTTTTTATAATATTCCCCATAAAATCTAAATATATTTTTGAAAACCTTTAAGCTCAAAAAATATTTTTTATCGAGTACTCCCTTTAAGCTTTGCGGATTTTACGGGCAAAATTTAGGGAAAATTTATAATCTCTTAAGACCGAAAAGCTTAAAGGGAGATCATGAGGCTCAGCAAAGGATCAATTTCACTTAAAGAGGCCTATGGGCAAGCAATGGCCGTTACTGCACCACTAGGTAGCGTAGTTTCTACTTCAACTGCAGCAATTCTTTACGCTGGTTACTCTGTAGTGTTTACCACATTACTTGCTTTGCTAGGCAGTGCTCTTTGGATTTATACGCTTACAAGATATACTTCAAAATTGGCTTCTGCAGGGGGCTTTTACACTTATGGTTATAGCGCATGGAGGAGTAAGAAAATTTCCTTCTTTGAGGCCCTTATAGAAGCATTTGCTTATTCATTCCTTAACGCAGTAAACGCAATTACTGCTTATCTTATTATATCTATATCTCTAGGAATATTTGGTATATCATTGACTCCAATAGAAGAAGGAATAATAATATTCTTAGCAATACTTTATCCTACAATTATATCCCTTTCTCATATAAAATTTGTATTAGGAAAAATAGTGTCAATAAGTGCAACTGCTGAGGCTGCATTACTAATAGCAATGTTTGCATTTTCCCTTACTAAAGGCTTTCATTTCAACTACCTAACTCCTGGTAATGTTCCAGCTCATGATCTAGCAACTGCGTTTGTTCTATCAATGGTAAGTATATCTGGAGCAGGAGCCGCTACCTATTTGGGAGAAGAAGCTAAGAATCCTACAAAGACGGTAACACTAGGAATGTGGTTATCATTACTAATTGGCGGAACTGCGATGTTCCTAGGAACTTATGCTCTAGTAGCATTATGGAATGGACCTCTTTCAGCTTTGTCTAACTCTCCACAACCGTTAATTTATGAAATGTATTCCTTTGGTGTATTACCACTTTTAATAGCATTAATAATGTCGATAAATAGCCTATTTGCATCTAATATAGGTACTACTTTAGGTGCTGCAAGAATAATATTCAATCTATCAAGAGAAAAATCGGCCCCAGTAATATTTTCTAAGGTAAATAAGAGTCATGAACCAGTTATTGCTACAATATTTGTAGGAAGTATAACAGGATTGGTAACTGTATTATCAGTAATATTTCTTGGAATAAACACCGCATTTGCAGATATAAGTGCCATAACTGGTATATTATGGTTATCTGGTAGAATAATAGATGGATTTGGAGTCCCCGTCTTCTATTATAGAATTGGACAACTTGGATTATTTAATGCTATAATACCCTTAATAGCTACTGGACTTAATCTTTGGGGAGTCACTGAAACTATTTCAGTACCTGATATTGCCTCAATTGTTATACTAACGTCAACAATGGTGGTTTTAGTGGGATGGTATTTACTTAAAGGTAGAAAAGGTAATCCAGGCAGTCTTGTGGTTGATGATAATAATGAGGTAATATCAATAGATGAATATTTAAAGAAATTGAAAGAAAAAAGTGTCACTACTTGACAACTAAAACTGGATATGGAGATTTACTAACTAACGCTGAAGATACGCTACCTAGAATCACCTTTTTTAAACCAGTTAAACCTCTACTACCAGTAACTATTAAGTCACACCCAATTTCCTTACAATAATCTATCAAGCTATCTGCAACATCATTACTCTCGAGTATTTTCTCCTTAACATTATAACCTTCTAACTCACTTTTTATCTCGTCTATTGACCTTTTTGCTTTCTCCTCAGAATCTATTATAACTTGTTCTGGGCTTTTTGGAGCTTCTTTTACTACAGTAACTATGTGTATTTCGTCTTCCTTCTTAAGAAATCTTAAAGCAAAAAATACAGCCTTCTTTGAATAATCTGATCCATCATAAGCTAAAACTACTTTCATAAGAAATTTAAAAGAATAATATAATAATAAGTCTTTCTTACGTTTTAATTAAAAAATTTTTAGACAACACTCAAGCCTTGAATTTCTAGTTCTCCAGTACTAACATTGCCTATCATTAATCTCTTTTTAGAGGTTCTCTGAATTCCTTTAAGTAAATCCTTTAGATTTGACGTAATTACTATCTCTTTCAATGAAATCTTTTTACCATCTTTAATTATCCAAGATACAGAACCAACTACACTAAATTCCCCTGTATCAAAATTACTCGTATGAACTCCTTGAATTTCGTCTACGTAAACTTTGCCTTCTTCAGATAAGTTATCTTCCTCATCTCTTACGTAAAATTCTAAATTACTTGGATAAATATAAGGCATTGAAGAATACCCTCTTGAGGCTGAAGCAGTATTCTCTCTTTTAGCCTTAATAGACCAATAGTAGTTACTAAGGAATTTCTTTACACTGGCATTTATTATCTCATTATTTAGTGATTGTTGACCCTCACCGTCAAAAGATCTACTATAGACACTGTTCTCAATTAGCGGATTATCTATGATCCTCAATTCCTCATTAATTAGTTCTCCTTCTTTTAGAGGGCTTCTATGCCTATAGTAATTCTCCAGTGATATGGCGTGACTCAACAAGGGAAATACTAAATAGTAAACTGCTTTAGGCGTTAAGATTACGGACTTAGGTTTAAAATCTAGAGTAGTTCTCTCGGACGTGATCTGAACTTTCTCTAATATTGAGTCTTTCATTTCATCAATACTAGTTGAAGGATCCCTAAATGACCTCGTCTCATAGATCTCTGGGCCTACATATGTTGAATCCTTATAATTTGCGCTAACGCTCACTGATATTCCGCTTCTTTTTTCGCTTAAATTCATTCCTTCGGTGCTAACAATTCCTACTTCACTAACCCATGCTGTAGAGTTCAAGGTTACTATGTTAATTTTCTTTTCCTTTAACTCCTCTAGTTCTCTGATTTTTTCCTTTACTACTTCACTTAAGTCAAATTTCTTATAAAGATTCAAATAATTTACCTTATTAGGCTCAGGTATTTGATTTGCCTCATCTTTTTCTGATGCTTTCCAAGATTTTATTGCATTATCCAATAGATTCTCGTCAAGTCTAGTAGAATAAGCGAAACCAACTTTTCCATCTTTAAACACTCTGAGACCGTAACCTTCTTCTTTTAGGAACCTAGAATATATTTGTTTTTCCTCGTTTATTGAGAACTCTGTCCTTTTTACGTAAAAAATTTCTGCAGAATATCCTTGATTTTTTGCCTTATCTAGTATCTCAAACATATCCTCCCACCTTAACCTTAACACTTATATAAGGTCCACCTGTCCCTACTGGAACGCTTTGCCCACCTTTACCGCAAAAGCCGGGCCACACATCAAACTCCTTTGAAACTCCTTTTATTCTACCTAGAGTCTCTATAGTATAACCTGAAATTCCCATGTTCCTAATAGGTTCTCCTATTTCACCGTTATGAATATAATATCCCTCTTGTATTCCAAATTGGAAAGTTCCGTCTGGACTAGTTTGGCCTCCAAGGGGAGAAACTATGTAATATCCTTCTTTTATTTCACTAATTAATTCGTCAACTTTCCTATCTCCTGGAAGCATGAATGTATTTCTCATCCTAATTAGTATAGGACTTCTAAAATCTTCAGCCCTTGCATTACCAGTAGGCCTTTCTCCTAGGAACGTTGAATAATATCTATCTACTAGGAATTCTGAAACAACCCCCTTTTCTACTATCTTTACTTCTCTACCTTCAACTCCTTCATCATCATAAGGAGTGATACCTATAGCCATGTTATAATCCATCTTAGGTGAGTCGTGTACTGATACGTAATCTGGGGCAATTTTCTTTCCTCTTAGTTGACTAAGTATTCCGTTAACTGCTAAATCCGCCTCAGCCAAGTGACCTAAAGCTTCGTGTGAAAAAACTCCTACAACGTCAGGTCCAAGTACTACATCAAATTCTCCAGCCTTGGGAGTTTTGCCTTTAAGTTGATTATTTAATCTCTTTCTTAACGTTTCTATCATTTGGTTTATGTCGAATACTTCTAATGGATATCCTTTGTAAGTGTATGCAGAATAGAAAGAAGACGCAACAATGTCACCTTCTCTGGCAACTGCTGAAATTGAAATTCCGCTCAATACGTACTCTTGGTGAATTTCTCTTCCTTCTGTACTTGCATAGTCTTTCTTTACTCCTTCATGAAAATATCTAACGTTAACCGACTTTACTCTTTCGTCCTTGAGTAATTCTTCCTTAATCTTATCTAGATCGGACATTATTTCTTCTAAACTTTTTGACAATGGTTTTTCCTGTTTTATCACAATTTTATCCTTTTTTGGCGGTAAGAAAGTTATATTAACCTTTTCATCACCATAAGCAGAGTTTATTGCATTTCTTACTTCTTCATCGTCAAGTTTTGTTGAATTCGAATAGCCCCAATTTCCATTATATAATACTCTTAACGAATAACCGTCATCCACACCATTAGTTGTTACATATTTTCTATTCTCCGTTACAACTAACGACAACTCGTCATACCTATAATGCCTTACATCGGCAAAGATTGCACCTAAATTTTCAGCCTTTTTTAAAACTTCAATCATTTAATAAAAACCTCCTCCTTAGTTTTAAGTATGAATGTAGAAAAGATTAGTGTTTCGATCCCTAAAGACATAATGGAACAACTCGATAAGTTCATGAAAACTTCATCTTCTCTTGATAGATCTAAGATTTTTCAAATAGCAATTAAGAATTTCTTAGATGAAAATTCTCTGGAAGACGTGGACGTAGTTGGGATAATAAATATAGTTTATGATGATGAAGTTACTGATGAAATTACTAAATTGCAACACGAGAAACTTTCTTCAATAATTTCTACTCTCCATATTCATCTGAACGAGAGGGAATGCATGGAAGCAATAGCCGTGAAAGGAAAAAAATCTGATCTAGTAAAGTTAACTTCTTCTTTATCTCAAATTAAAGGAGTTAAAAAGGCTAAATTATTAACATATGAAGTGAAGGAAAAATGAATATAGTAGTGAGCGAAGACTGTAAAAACCTTGGAATATTTGTTGCTCATACTGAAATCCTAGGTGTTACAAATAGTAAAGGAAAATTAGAGGAAGAAATGAGAAAAGTTGAAGAAATGTATTCTCAAGAAGATCCAGAAAAACTAAAGCTTAATCCCATTGTCAGAGCTTACAGAGATTTTTATTGGAAAATAGGCATAGATCCTACTAAAGTTAGGCCAGCAGGGGAAGCATTAAGAAGAAGAATTAACAGAAGCGGTAAGCTTCCGAGGATAAATGATATTGTAGATGCAGGCAATATAGCTAGTTCCTCAACTTTAGTTCCAATAGGAATATACGATATTTCTAAAATTATTGGCGAGCCTTCAATAATACTGAGTAAAGGCGGAGAAGAATTTTACGCGATAGGAAAAGATAAGCCCGAAATTCTTCAAAAAGGAATACCTATAATGGTAGATAAGGAAAAAGTAATGCATATTTATCCTCATAGAGATTCAAAGATAACTAGCGTAACAGACACTACAAAGGATATATTAATAGTTGGTGCAGGCGTTCCTGGAGTCCCACAGGAATTAGTAGGCAATGCTGTAAATATTGTAGTTGAATTAGTGCTTAAGTATTTGGGAGGGAAACAAACACACCAGGTGGTTTTCAGTTGAAGTTAATGCTCGTAGGATATGGAAATGTAGGAAAAGCATTTAGAAAATTACTTCACGAAAAGAAAGTGAAAGAGCTAGAAAATGTAAAAATTGCCGGAATTGTAACAACTAGAGGATTAATGTTAAAAGATCAAGAAGCGTTTGTTCCAGACAAGAAGATTAACGCTTTGGAAGCGTTAGATGAAGTTCAGCCTGATGTAGTTGTAGATATGGCTTCTGCAAACTACAAGACCGGGGAACCATCGCTTTCCTTATACTTGACCGCATTAAAGAGGGGAATTCACGTTATTACTACAAATAAGGCTCCATTAGCGTTAAAATATAAGGAAATAATAAATACTGCAATATCGCACGGTTCTAAGATATTCTTTCAAGCTACTGTAATGAGCGGTACTCCTTCAATAAATCTTTACAGAATTTTGCCGGCCATGAAAGTTAGGAAAATAAGGGGCATTCTAAACGGTACGACTAACTATATTTTAACTAGGATGAGTCAAGGGTTATCTTTTAATGAAGCATTAAAGGAAGCTCAAGAATTAGGTTATGCGGAAAGAGATCCCACACTTGATATAAATGGTTTTGACGCTGCAGGGAAAATAACAATCCTATCTAACGTGTATTTCTCTAGAGGCATCTCAATTAATGAGGTAAAGTTTGAGGGAATAGGTAATATAGAAATTGGGGACGCTCTGAAAAGAGGTAATAAAATAAAACTCATAGCATACGCTGATGAAAATGAAACTTATGTAAAACCAATGGAGATTACAAAAGAGGATTTTCTTTATAATGTAGATGGGGTTAATAATGCTCTAGAGATAGAAAGTGACATTCAAAAAATAACAATTGTGGGTCCAGGAGCAGGACCTCTAAATGCAGCTTATGGAGCATTTTCAGACTTGATTTTATTATTGAGAGGAGAGAATTTACCAGGATTGTAAAATATTAGAATTGTTATAAACCAAATTTTTAAACTTAAAAACCAAAATAGCTTAGATGATCATGGCAACTTCACCAACTGTAAAATTAATTTATTATGCAAAACTTAGCAAACCCAGAATTATTTGGTTATTAGATCTTGCAGCATTAGCTGGTGCAGCTTTATCCTCTAGGTTTATTTTAATTCCATTAATTTCTGTAATCGTTGGCGGAACCTTAGCATCTGGCGGCGCAATGATAATTAATGAAGGAATTGAGATTGATAAGGATAAAGTAATGAAAAGAACTTCTAAAAGGCCTACAGTAATGGGTTATGTGAGCAAGAAAGAAGCAATAATTGTTGGTTCAATAATGCTCGTTTTAGGAACAGTTATAGGATTAATAGCAAATCCGTTAACTTCCTTCTTTATACTGTTAGGAGGACTAATTTATATCTTGGTGTATACTATTTGGTTAAAGCCCAGAACGCCATTAAATATTGTTATTGGAGGATTTGCAGGAAGTGCTGCAGCTTGGGCAGGGTATGCAGCGATGACAAATTCTTTTACAATTCCTTCCTTATTATTGGGGTTGTTAATATTCATGTGGACCCCTGGTCACTTCTGGTCTTTAGCCTTAAAATATAAGGAAGACTATAGTAAAGCCGGAATTCCTATGTTACCAGTACTTCTACCAGAAAAGGATTCCGCAAAGTATATTGCAATTTCCAATGCTTTAATGGCTCCATTTGCGTTGATATTATATCTCTACGTAGGTCTACCTTATTTGATAATAACTTCAATAATGACTGCATTATTACTTTATAATTCCATAGTACTTTTTAGGAATCCCACAGCAGAAGAAGCCTGGAAGTCATTCAAAATATCCGCTCCATATCTTGCAATTATATTGTTAACTATTATAATCTTAAAAATAATTTGAATTTAGTAAGAAATAGATACCTTCATATAAGCTTCGTCTTTATTTGATAAATTAATCTCAACTATTGTATCTCCGCATCTTTTTCTTAATACTATTTTATCCTCATGAACTTCTACTTTAAGATTGGAACAATTTCCTAGAGATCTTAATTTATAATAATAGTATGGATTTTTCATTTTCTTTAGAGCTTTATTGAAGATTTTCTCAAAAAGTGCATTTGGATCAGAAAATTGTGAATAAGAAATCGGAACTTTTAGTGTTATTTCAATATAATATTCATTAGGAACAACTTCAACATTCTCATAAGTCCTGGAGATAGTAAAGGATGAGATAAAAGGAGCTAATAATACTATTAGCAGAACAACGTAGAGAAACTGTTTAAAATATTCAAAAGTTAGCACAGCAGATGTTAGCAAACTTGCTGGAAGTCCTAGAAAGATATAAGGTAACGCTTCCACGAAATCTCTAATTTTATTAATGGTTATAACACTATAAATAGTACTTCCTGCTATGGGTATTACTGACGTTGGCAAATAGATAAGTAGATTCTTATCTAATCTGTTCATAATTCTATATCCGTATAACCCAAATTAAAGCATTTATTAATATCTTTTCATAGAGATAACTATGGAAACTATCGAAACCAAAATTGAAAATGGAATAGGATGGATTATATTAAATAGACCTGATAAATTAAACGCTATAAATTTAAAAATGTTAGAAGAATTGGAAGAAGTAACAAAAAATTTTGAAGAAAATAACGATGTTAAAGTAATAATTTTTACAGGTAATGGAAAGGCATTTTCTGCTGGAGCAGATATATCACAATTTAAAGAGTTAAATTCAATCTCTGCTTGGAATTTTGCTAAAAAGGGGAGAAAAGTTATGGATTACATAGAAAGTATTAGTAAGCCTACTATAGCAATGATTAATGGTTATGCATTAGGTGGAGGCCTAGAATTAGCTCTGGCTTGCGACTTTAGGATTGCCGCCGAAGAAGCATCTCTTGGTTTGCCAGAAATTAATTTAGGTATTTACCCTGGATTCGGAGGTACTCAAAGATTAGTAAGAGCTATAGGTAAAGCAAAAGCTATGGAGCTCATGATGACTGGAGATAGAATTTCTGCTAAAGAGGCAGAAAGAATTGGATTAGTTAATAAAGTAACTCCATTATCTTCTCTAAAAGAAGAAACTATTAAATTTGCTGGAAAGCTTATGGAGAAATCTCCCATAGCTTTAGCAATATTAAAAAGTGTAATTCTCTACGGTAATGACTCACCATTGTTAGATGGATTAAATATGGAAAGCTTAGGTTGGGGAGTAGTGTTCTCTACAGAAGATGAAAAAGAAGGAGTTAACGCTTTCCTTGAAAAAAGGAAAGCTGTTTTTAAAGGAAAATAATTGTTTTTATATAAAAACTGGCTCAAATCTATCTTCTTCAAACGCGTGTTTAGACAGTTTACCTACTATTGGCAATTTATATCCACAATATTGACATCTCATATCTTCAGTTAGATGCCACTCTGTAATTCTAAAGCCGTCTCTACCTATTACTAAATTATGACATTTTGGACAATAGGTACTTTCATATGGGTGACCTGGAACATTTCCTATGTAAACATAATTAAATCCTAACGACTTTGCTAGATTGTAGTGTTTTTCTAAGGTTTCTACTGGAGTCCAAGGAAGGTAATCAAGCTTATAATCTGGATGAAACCTCAGGAAGTGAATAGGAACGTCAGGGCCTAGAATATCCATTATTTTCTTAAGTAAATTTTCTGCAGCCTTCAAATCATCTCCTATCTGAGGAATAACTAAATCCGTAATTTCAACATGGATACCATTCTTATTAAGTTCTCTAATAGTTTCCAATATTGGCTCTGGACCAGAAGCTCCAGTATATCTCTTCATGAATTTTTCCTCGCCGTTTCCCTTAAAGTCTATTGTTACCGCATCAAGAAAATCTTTCACGTAGTCTACTAGTTCCTCAGTCCAGTATCCGTTACTAACCATTGTATTAAATAATCCTCTTTTTCTAGCTATTACTCCAGTATCATGTGCAAATTCTGCAAATATTGCTGGTTCATTATAAGTATATGTAATTCCCTCTGCCTCATACGCAATTGCCATATCTACTAATTCCTCTGGAGATACTTCATATCCTTCTGGTCTTCTTCTTTGACTTAGATCATAATTCTGACAATACATGCACATCCAATTACAACCATATGTAGAGAATGAGAAAACTTTTGACCCGGGATAAAAGTGGACTAAAGGTTTCTTCTCTATAGGATCTACGTGGGCCGCAGCAACCTTACCGTATACATCTAAGTACAGCTTTCCATTTCTTACGGATCTAACTCCACAGAAGCCTATTTGCCCTTCTCCTATTAGACATCTCCTAGCACAAGCTAGACATCTTACTCTATTGCCTTCCTTTCTATATAGTACTGCTTCTTTACTCATCACATTTATACTGTTTTTATAAAATAAAAAGCAATGATTAAGGTTCTGAGGTAGGAATAATCATAAAGGGTGATAAAATGGGGAAAAGACATATTTTATTGTATCCGCCTACTATTGAGGTTAAGAATCTTCATAATATAAATATAGTAGATATAAGGCGTTGTAAATATACGGAAATAGACATAATAGATGATCCTCAAAAAGTAATTAAGATATTGGGAAATCCAATAAAGATAATTAATGTTAACGAGGAAAAAGAAAGCTTTCCAGACTTATTTTTTACTTGCAGATTTTGGGAAGCTCATGAGGTTCTTGAAAAAATATGGATTAATGAAGGAGATGAAAAAAGAAAAAAGTACCTTCAAGCTTTAATATTTTTATGCGCTTCAATGATTCATTATTTAAAGGGACATGAAAAGGTATCTGATGATTTGCTTAACAAGGCTTTATCTCTTATATCCGAACTTCCTGAGGATCTCCTTCCTCTCTTTTATATCAGCATCGCTCTCGACTCCTAGTGGAGTATAACCGTCTACTACTCCAATTACTCCTCTTCCTTGGTCAGTTTCTGCAACTAATACTTGCAATGGATTTGCTGTTGCCGCAAATATTCTAACAACTTCTTCAACATTCTTTATTCTATTAAGTACATTGATAGGATACGCATTTTTTATATAAATCACAAAAGTATGTCCTGCACCAATTCTTTTTGCATTTTCTATTGCAAGTTTTATTAGCTCCTCATCATTACCATCAAATCTTACTAATCTTTTGCCACTTGCTTCATTAAATGCTATTCCAAATTTTATACTGGGAGATGAAGAAGCTAAGGTTTCATATAAGTCTTCCACAGTTTTTATAAAGTGAGACTGGCCAATTATTACATTTGTACCTTCTGGTATATCTATCCTTACAACATCTATATTTACCATATGATAATGTTCTTGAGAAAGGTAAAAAATTTACATTACTTTGGTGCATATAAGTAGGCGTAACTTATCGTAACCTCTTTTGAAGAATTTAAGGAAACATTGACGCTACAATGTAGCTGGGTTACAAATACCTTGTAATTACCAGGAGGCAAATGGAATGTTGCAACTCCTTGAGAGTTTGTAAAGTTTGCAGTAACATAGTATCCTTGCGAATTATAAATCTCAACGTAGGCATCTGAAAGAGGTGAAACTCCGCCAAGAGGTCCATAATTTATTAGAACTTTAACTTCTAGAGTTTCCTCGTTAGAGGATGAAGAAGGCAAATTAGTTATACTTATGGTAGTTCTATAGCTTGAAGCCATATAAACTCCTACTGCTGTTAATAATAAAATGACGATACCCAAGGCGAGCAATAATTTCTTATTCATGCCAAAAAGACTATAATAGCCTGGTATTTAAATTGATTCAAAACATGTTTGAAGGAATAATAGATGGTTTAAAATATGCGCTGAAATACGAGAGATCAATACTTAGGAGATATTTAATATTAGGATCGTTTGACGGATTATTACTTACCCTAGGAATTATAATGTCAGCAATAGTTGAGCATATTAAAGTAAAAGATACGGAAATTGCAATATTAAGTGGATTAACCGCTGTATCAATATCATCAATTTGGAATTCTCTAATAGTTGAGGCAAAAGAGAAAAGGGAAGAATATAAGGAGCTTGAGAGACAAATGATGAAAAGCTTAAAGGGTACTATATATGATTACGGAACTAAGGCTACAATAGTTCTTTCAGCTTTTGCGCACGGTATATCTCCATTTCTAGGTTTAATTGTACTTTACTCATATATTACGACTAGAAATATGGTAATGGTATTGTCTGCATCATCTTTTGTGCTTTTCTTGCTCGGTTTATCATATGAAGGTGAAATAAAGGATAAAATAGAATCAGGATTATTAATCCTAATAGCTGGATTATTTACTGCGTTTTTAACATACTTATTAGGGAGTTAAAGCCACCAACCAGAGGCACTCCAGCATCCGTATCTTTCCAGAATTTCAATGCAGGCTTTTCTGTCCCCTCTTTTACATTCTTCACATAACTTGCCATAGTCGTTTACAGTATCTTTATCGCATATTAGTTTTCCGCATATTACTACGCAAGTCTTATCTCCATCTTTAATATAACAATCACTCATAATAGACACCTTTTTAAACTTTTTAAACTATATAAACACATGCAACATATTTTAGAGAGAGAAGATAAGCAGGAAGAATTAACAAGGGAAATAAAATCTATAATTAAAGAAATTGAGAACGATGATCTTAAAGTAGTAACCTTCATGGAATACACTTCACCACCTAAGGAAATCAAACCTAAAGTAATTAAATTTAACAAGGCTTTAGAGCTCTTAAGGCTAATAGCAAAACAAGGTAAGATACAAAAAGGTGTTGCAAAAATTATGTTTTACAGTCCAAGTACCGAAAGATCAAGAGGACTAACTCCAACAATGATGGCAGGTTTTCAATACATTGAGCCAGGAGTAGCTACAAAACCGCATTCCCATAACATGGCCTCCATTTACCTAGTAGTTAAAGGTAAAGGCTACTCAATAATAGATGGTAAGAAATACTATTGGGAAGAAGGAGATATATTTGTAGTTCCTGCCAACGCTGTTCATTCACACGTAAACACCTCAAATGAAGAAGTTGTGCTATTCGATGTAACCGATTCAGGATTATTAGAAAACCTAGGAATATTGGAATTTAAGGAAGAAGATTGAGAAAATAGGAAATTTTATTTATTATTTTCTCCATTAGAATTTTGTTTCTTATCTCCCCATACTATTTTATATATTTGGAACAATTTTTCATCTCTCCATTTTGATAATTCCTGAAAGCTTTTTCCTTTAATGAAACTATATTCCTTCATTTGCTGTACAGCTTTCACTACTCCAGTATAAGGAAACTTATCATATTTAGCTAAAGTATGCATCCATTCATTTGCACCGTAACCAAAACCTCTGCTAAAGAAGTATTCTAACCCTCCTTCTCCTCCGCCTAAATGGTAAGTTAAGAAAGGACCCATGAAAGCCCATCTTAAGCCTATTGCTGCTGTCATTACTTTATCTATGTCCTCTACAGTAGCAACACCTTCATCTACTAGGTATACTGCTTCTCTAAATAATGCAAAAGCTAACCTATTGCCTAAAAATCCGGGGATTTCCTTCTTTAGGACCACTACTACTCTATCTAACTTCTCCATGAAATCTTTAGTTACATTAAGGGTTTCTTGTGATGTTTTTTCTCCAGGAACTATCTCAACTAGAGGTAACAAATGCGGTGGATTCCATGGATGTGCTATTACACTTCTTTCTGGATATCTTTTCATTGCTTTCTGAATCTCTGTCATTAGCAACCCAGAAGTGCTACTACTTAATATCACGTTCTTATCCAGTTTTTCATCTAAATAAGAGAAGACTTTCTTTTTAGCATCATAATCCTCTATTATTGCCTCAATAACGAAATCTGTTCCTTCAATTGCTTCGTCCATGTTAAGAGTAGGGCTAATATTTTTCATGTAATAATCCGGTTCCTTATCCACTAAGTTCATGTTTTTCATAACTTCTAAGTAAGATTTTATCTTTGCAATTCCTTTATCCAAAGTTTCTTTCTTATCTGTATATAGAGAAACTTCATAGCCTTTAGTTGCTAATAGTGTAGCCCAACCGGAACCTATTAAACCTGCACCTATTACGCTAACACGTTTTATCATATGGTTTATACTATATAAGTAATATAAGTATGTTTCTACTATTTATTTCCTAGGTATAGAATTATAGCTTAACTTTTTACTTAGATGACTTATCTAACCTCATGATAGAAGAAATACAGAGTTATTTAGTCAGGATAGAGAAAAAACTCACAGAAAGATTTGATAATAGGGAGAAACTTCTCCTCTTGTCTAGAGAATTGATAAGAGTTTGCGGAGAAACAATCTCGCTTTCGCATAGACAAAAGAAGGAAGAAGCATTAAAGAAATATGAGGAGGCAGTACAGAAAGCCAAGGAGATTGAACAAATAGTTAACCAATATCCAGAATTACTTTACGGTGATGTCGGTACTTCTTTTCAAGAACTTGCTGAGGCTAGCGTGGTAATTAATATGTATTTCGGCGGGAAGTTATACCTTGCTGATGAGCTAGGAATTCCAGACATGTACTATGTATTAGGCATAGCAGATGCAGTTGGCGAAATGAGAAGGGCAATTCTAGAGTTCCTTAGGAAAGGGGATTATGAAAATGCGGATAAATTCTTCAACTACATGGAAACAATCTATGAGGAATTATGGAAGTTTGAATACCCAAAGTCGTTAATCCCTGGTTTAAGGCAAAAAATCGACGCTTTAAGGAGAATTTTAGAAGAAACCAGACATGACTTATTTCTAGCTAAATTAGGAAAAGTTTGAAACAATGTAATCAACAAGTTTTTCGGCAACGTTTATGCCAGTAGCTAGCATAAATCCTTTAAATTCTGGCGTGTCATTAAGTTCATTTATCACATAACCTTTACTTGAATGCTCTAGTATGTCTATTGAAATGAACTCTCCGTTTACTACGCTAGCAGCCTTTAATGCAGTCTCTCTTAATTTCTCATCAATTATTATTGGCGAAGGAGTGCCTCCCAGAGCTACATTAGCTCTCCATTCATTTGGAGGGATATTTCTAGCGTAACAACCTAACAATTCCTTACCTATAACTATACATCTTATATCCCTATTTTTCTCTTTGATGTATTCTTGAACTATATGAACTTTTAGTGCAGAATTTCCTAGCATTTCCCTGTGCTCTATAATTGTTTTTCCCTCAAATATATCCCTTATTAAAGATACCATTCTACCCCAGCTTCCTATTGGTGGTTTATCTATCAATGGAAATCCTATTTGTTCATATGCCTTTAATGTAGCATCTGGAGACATTGCTATTACTGAATCTGGTATAGGAACTCCAGCCTTGAAAAGCTTAGAATACGTTAGTATTTTATCTCCTGCCACAGTAATTACTTCGGAAGAATTTATCGTATGAACTCCTACGCTTTCAAATACTGCAGCAGAGTAAAGAGATCTATACATACTAATAGCCCTAATTAGTGCCACGTCATATCTATCTAAAGCTCTATTGAATGGCAGAGGCTCTTGTGCTACATTTATTACGTCATATTGAATTCCTTTATCGTTTAAACTTTTTACTATCATTTTTTCCTCTTGCCTTATTATATCTACTACTAAAGCTACCCTCATATTCCACCACCGTAATCCCTCATTTCATAATACGTTAACCTTGAATTGAGAAAACCTTGAGTAAGTTCCTTACCAAGCCTTCCGTTAAGTACTAATGGTACATTATAATCCACTGCCTCCCTTCTAACGTAGTAATCTATATTCTTTAAGTAACCGTTAGTAATTATAATGCCTATTTTAGAGGTAGTAATTAAATCTACGGCAGTCCTCGAATCTACCTCTTCCTCATCCTTTAATGGCACTTCCTTTAAGGTTATAACTTCCATACCGTATTTCCTTAAATTATTTGCAGCCTCCTTTAGGTACTCTTCGTTTCCTATCCCATAAACTAAGGCATATTTTCCTTTTTCTGGTAATTTATTAGGAGTGACTGATAGCCAACTCTTAACTAACGCATCGTAAAAATCAATTCCGAAAGCTGCTGCTTCACCAGTACTTCTCATCTCTGGCCCTAACATTGGATATCCTCCCCTTATTTGCGTCCAAGAGAACTGAGGAGATTTAACTGCCCAAGCCTTTGACGGTGGTTCATAAAACTCGTCAAGGTTTAAGCCATTTATTATTGCATCTAGTGCCTTCTCTATTATATTAACTCCTTTAGCCTTACTGCTGAATGGCATAGATCTACTAGCCCTTAAGTTCAGCTCTATAATATAAGGAGTATTATCTTTTACCACAAATTGTAAATTGAAAGGTCCCTTAATTTCAATTTCTCTAGCTATTTGTAACGCATATTCCTTCATTTGCTTAACTACTCCTTCTTCTAATTTTCTAGTTGGTATACTCATAGTAGCATCTCCGCTATGAACGCCTGCTTCTTCAACATGTTCAATGACTACTCCTATTACTCCTCTTCCGTCACTTGCGGCATCTATTTCTGCTTCTATTGCATTATCCAAATACTTTGATATAACAATTGGATATTTAGTTGAGATTTTCAAGTTATTGATGAAATTAAATAATTCTTGCTCGTTATAAACTATTCTCATGGAAGATCCGCTTAGTACGTAACTTGGCCTAATTAATAATGGGAATCCAACTTCTCCAACGAATTTCTTAACTTCTTCTATAGATGATGCAGAAATCCACGGCGGTTGTTTTATGCCTAATTTATCAAGAAGCTTAGAGAACTTTTCCCTATCTTCTGCTATGTCTACACTATGCCCTGCTGTACCTAATAATCTAATTCCAGAATCTTCTAACAGTTTAGCTAAATCGTTTCCTATTTGCCCTCCAGTAAAGGTTGCTACATACCTAAAGTTCTCTTTGTTCACAATGTCGAGTATTCTTTCTAACGTTAATTCATCAAAGTATAATTTCTTTGCAACGTCCCAGTCAGTTGACACTGTCTCCGGGTTATAATTAAGTATTGCTACTTCATCAAAGTATTTTGATGCAGCATCGAGTAAACTTACTACGCTCCAATCAAATTCTACAGAAACTCCTATCCTAAATCCTCCTGCTCCAAGGATTAGTAACTTGTTTGCGTTAGTTGAAAATTCTATGTCATCTTCGCTGCCATTATATGTTAAATAAAGGTAATTAGTTACCGCAGGCCATTCTCCAGCTAAAGTGTCTATTTGCTTAACTACTGGTTTTATTCCTTCTATCTCCCTTATTTTCCTAATCTCTTCTACACTCTTATTCACTTTCTTAGCAATTTGCTCGTCACTAAATCCTAGCTTTTTAGCTTCAATTAATGTATCTTTGCTCACTTCTTTTAAATTCTCGTAAAATTCAACTAATTTCTTTATTTTATTAAGGAAGAACTTATCTATACCCGTTGCCTCATATACTTCGTCTATTGTAGCTCCTTCTTTAAAGGCCTTAGCAGCATACAAGAACCAGTATGGATACCTTTCTTTCAAGTATTTTAGAAGTTCATTCTTAGTTAGAAGTGAATTATATACCTTTCCTCCAACAACTCCCGGCTCTCCAATGTCTAACATCCTTACAGCCTTTTGTAACGCCTCTTCAAACGATCTTCCTATGCTCATGACTTCTCCTATACTTTTCATTTCTGTTCCTAGCGACATCTCCGCGTTTTCAAACTTCTGTAAGTCCCATCTTGGTATTTTAATTACTATATAATCTAAACTTGGCTCGAAGCACGCGCACGTTGAACCAGAAACCTTGTTCAAAACTTCATATAAAGAATATCCTAAAGCTAACTTTGCGGAAACATATGCCAAAGGATATCCTGTAGCTTTACTGGCTAAGGCACTACTCCTAGACATCCTTGGATTCGTCTCAATAATATAATGAGTATAACTATTAGGATCGAGAGCAAACTGTACATTACATTCTCCTACTAAATCAATGGATTTTGCTACGAGTTCGGCCTTAGTCCTCATGTCTTGGTATTCTTGATTATCCAAAGTTTGGCACGGCGCAACTACTGTAGATTCTCCAGTATGCACTCCCATAGGATCTAAATTCTCTATACAAGCTATTACAGCAGAATTTCCTTTACTGTCTCTCATTACTTCATATTCAATTTCCTTCCAATGGTACAAGTATTTCTCTATTAATACTTCATGAGTGTAACTCTGAGAAAATGCTCTTCCTATGTCCCTTCTAAGCATTTCCTCGTCCCAAGCTACTGTAGATCCCCTACCTCCTAAGTTAAAACTTACTCTAACCATTACTGGGTATCCTATTTCCCTAGCCTTCTGTATAGCCTCTTCCTCAGTTTTAGCAGATAAACTTGGAGGTACTGGTAAATTAACATTAATCATCGTTTCCCTGAATTTTTCCCTACTTAATGCCTTTTCTATTCCTTCGATCGGAGTCCCTAATACCTTTACTCCGTACTTTTGTAGGATACCTCTTTTATATAAATCCACACCTACGTTTAACGCGGTCTGTCCTCCAAAGCCTATCATTATGCCGTCAGGTCTCTCTTGCTCAATGACCTTCTCTATTGCCCACCATGTGACTGGTAACATGTATATCTTATCTGCCATTTTATAACTAGTTTGAACTGTTGCCACGTTAGAGTTTACTAATATTGTCTGTATTCCCTCTTCCTTAAGCGCTTTTAATGCTTGACTACCACTATAATCAAATTCTGCAGCTTCTGCCACTTTTATTGGTCCTGAACCTACAACTAATACCTTTTTAAGGTCTACCACTTTCAATCACCTTTTTAAATTTATCAAATACCCAAGTTACATCCCAAGGGCCAGGTCTAGCCTCTGGGTGAAATTGAGTAGTAATTATAGGTAGTTTATTATGTATCATTCCTTCAACTACTCCATCATCTGGATTATAGAACCAGACTTTCATATCCTTTGGAACATCTTCCTTGAACACTCCATAGCCGTGATTATGCGTTGTAATATAACATTTATTATCAGTGACATCTATGATGGGCTTATTTATCGCTCTATGGCCATACTTCATTTTCCTTACATTTCCTCCCAAAGCTAGGGAAGTAATCTGGTGGCCTAAACAAATTCCCATTATAGGAATTTTATATTCTACAATGTCCTTGTAAGTTTTTATCAGTCCTTGGAGTAATTTTGGATTTCCCGGACCATTACCAAATACCACGCCTTGAGGAGAATAATCCATGATTTGGTTTGCAGTAAAATTGCATGGTACTCTTACTACAGTATATCCCCTAGAGTTTAGCTGATAAAGTATGCCGTGTTTTATTCCGCAATCTACAACTACTATTATTCCTTTTCCACTACCTTGATGAATTATAGGTGATTTGGGCGAAGTAAATTGAGTAAAGTCTATTTCATCGTATTTCTTTTCCAAATATTTCTTAGGCTCATCTAATTCTATTCCAGAGGATATTACACCCATCATTACTCCCTTATTCCTGACCTTCTTTACTAGCATTCTTGTATCAACGTCTGAAACTCCAGGAACTCCTTCAGATTTTAACCAATCGTGAAGGGACATTTGCGAATTCCACTTATATGGATCTGTCTCCTCTGCAACTACTAAACCTTCAACTTGTATTCTTTCAGACTCAAAATTCCTTAAAATTCCGTTTTCTACTATGGGTTTAGGAATTCCGTAATTACCTACTAGCGGATGTGTAATTATTAGTATTTGCCCTCTGTAAGATGGATCTGTTAAACTCTCTGGGTAACCGTTCATTGAAGTAGTAAAAACTACTTCACCTGCTCTTATTCCCTTAGCTCCAAAACCACAACCTTCAATTAGTGTTCCGTCTTCAAGATATATATAGCCTTTATAGCCCCTCTTGCAAATCATTTTCAATCGCCTTTAATTGGGATATTTTATTTGAAATTTTTGTCTTGAATTCATTTAGTCTCATTTTATTTTCCTCAATTCTATCTTTTGCCTTCTTAATATCATTTTTAAGTATTTCAGGATTTGGAGATCCTTCAGTTTTCTTTAAATTTATAGATTCTTTGAAATTTATTGAAGGAGTAAAGATGCCCTTCATAACTTTAGAAGAGACTTCAAAATAAGCTTTTCTATAAGGAATACCCTGCAAAGAAATGCTCTCAGCTTCGTCAGTAGCTAACATTGAATTATCAAGAGTAGCAGGTAAAATCTCAATGTTCTCAAATAAAGATTTCATGACAGAGAGAGAACTCTTTACATAATTGAAGGAATACCAATAGTACTTGTTCATTTCCTGCATATCTAAATCATAGCCTGAGGGCAATCCCTTATATATTGACGATAAAGATGTGAAGAAGCCTATTAATTCTCCCGCCTTAGCTCTCATTATTTCCATAGTTACCGGGTTCCTTTTCTGTGGCATTAAACTACTAGTACTTACTTGATTGTCTGGAAGTTTAACTAATTTCATTGAGGAGAATATTATCATATCTTCTGCAATCCTGCTTAGTATTAAACTTAGGATTACCATGCCACTTACAGATGAAATTAAGTCTATTCTTGAAGACGATGCCGAAATAGTGTTAGTTATTATATCGTCAAAGCCTAACATTTCTGCCTCCCTTTCTCTATTTATATTCACAGTGCTTCCAACTATTGCTCCACTGCCTAATGGAGACCTATTTACTAGCTTTAAGTTTGAAAATATTATTTCCCAAGCTGAGTAAAGCTCTTCCTCTATATAGCTCAAATAATGCCCAAAAGTTGTAGGTTGTGCAGGTTGCAAGTGGGTGAAAGCTGGAAATATAACATTAAGAAATTGCTCAGCCTTATTTAATAGAACTTCCCTTAATTTTATTATTTCATCTAATATTGAAAGCAATTCTTCTCTGGCTTTCAACCTCAATGCAGTTGCTACGTGGTCGTTCCTACTTCTACCTAATCCTATCCATCCCCCTTCTTCTCCGACTTTCTTTATTATATAATCCTCTAATGCCTCGTGGACGTCTTCATAACCACTTGGAATTTCCTTAAAATCGTTTATAGCAGAGAGTATTTTTCCAGCTATTTCTTTACTTATTATCTTGTTCAAATAAAGTTCTATTACATGAGCTTTCATAGTTAACTTAACTTCCTCTATTATCTCTTTATCAGAATCTATAGATGAAGTAAATAAAACAACCTCATCTTCTGAAGAGCCCCATTTCCTATAAAGCATTAAGAACTCCTCACCTTCCTAGCTAATAGTGAGTGCATTCCCCAAATTTCTATGAATCCCTTAGCCATCTCTTCTGTAGGATACCACCCCTTATTATATGATGCTATCTTATCGGAGTAAGGAGAGTAAGGAGAATTCCTGCCCAGTATTCTTAAACCGTTTTCTCCAATCTCCACTTCTACTTCTCCAGTAACCCAATTATTCATATCAACTCCAACTTTTTGTAAAGTTTCCCTCAAAGGTTCGTACCATAAACCTTGATAAACTAAGTCACTCCATTGAGAATCTATGCTTTTCTTAAACCTAAGCTCTAATGGAGTGTAAACAGTTTTTTCCAAATCCTTATGAGCATAAATTAGACAAAGAGCCGCTGGTGCTTCGTAAACTTCCCTGGATTTAAATCCTACAACCCTATTTTCTAAGTGATCCACCCTTCCAAAGCCTAAGCTTCCAGCTATCTTATTTAGGTTATCTATTAAATTTAATAAAGGCATTTTTTCTCCATTTAACGCAACTGGTACTCCTTTCTCAAAAGTTATGATGATTTTCTCTTTACTTTTTGTCGATGTTTTTCTTGTCAATTCAAATGCGTCTTCTGGGACTTCCTTTGAAGGGTCTTCAATTATGTCGCCTTCAATACTTCTGCCCCATAGATTCTCATCTATGCTATATTTATTACTCTCTTCTTTTATTGGAATTCCGCGTTCTTTAGCATATTTGATTTCTGTTTCCCTGGTCATATTCCAACTTCTTGCAGGCGTTATTATTTTCGCGTCTGGCATGTGCGCCTTAATTGCTAAATCAAACCTTACTTGATCGTTACCTTTAGACGTTGAGCCGTGAGCTATGTATTCTGTTCCTTCTTTTTTAGCTATTTCTACAACTTTTTCTGCTATTAAAGGCCTTGCTAAAGCTGTTGATAATGGGTAAACATCTTCATAAAGACCATTCATTATGATATCATATTTCACGAATTTTTCTACAAATTCTTCTTTAGCATCTATTGTATAATGCTTAGACGAACCAGCTATGTAAGCTCTTTCTTCTAATTTTTTAAAATCCTCTTTCTGTCCTACATCAACGCTTACAGTTATCACATCAGCTTGATATTTTTCCTTAAGCCATCTTATAGATACTGTAGTATCTAACCCTCCCGAGTAAGCTAAAACTATTTTCATTTCAAGAAAACGGGTTACATTAGAGTTAAAAGCTATGAAGATAATGAAAATAACGTATTTCTCTATAGAGGTAATGTTGAAGGATTGCCTTAAAAATCTCTATATATAGATCTAACTAAACTTTTATGAAATTTTACCAAGCTTCTTAGTTAAATAGAATTTTAGTGCTTCTTTTATGAACTCCGTTCTATTATCGAAGCCTAATTCTTTATATTTTCTGTCAACTTCTCTTACCAGCTCTTCTTTTAATCTTACACTAATTACTTTCCTCATAATAATCATTTTATCAAGAATGTTAAGGTAATAAAAAAGGATTTAGGTTTGATGAAAGATGGATCAAAATAAATAGATCTTAAATAAAATTTGCTTCAGTTTAACTTGCTGATGTAAGTATTACGGCTTTGGCTTTCTTAGCTCTTATCTCGTCTAATTTCTCCATCATACTCTTAATTGCAAGAGTGAGTTGGTCTTTATGATACTTTCTTACGTGCTCTTCCGCATCTTCTCTAGCAACTATTGTATTGCATATTGTGCATGTATAAACTCCATTTTCATCTCTAGTAATAATAGGTTTAACGTCAACTGAAATTTGCTTAAGTATCGGAATAATTTTCTTTGCTCTACACTCGCTACCGCTCTTTTCAATAATCCTTTGAGCATAGCCTCTAAGTTGATGCTTTGATATATTATATCTATGTGCGACTATTGCCGGGCCTTCGCCATTAACTAAGTATTCCTCTAGAGCATTTAATAGATAGTCGCTTCCTCCTAATATTTTTAAAGCTACATAATTTATTAAAGATTTCATATCTATTGGTTTCATATGTATAGTCACCAGACAGAACATTATGATTTAGAGTTTAAAAGGTATTCATTAAATTCTATAAATAGAGAACAGCGTTCTTATATGTAAAGATTGTTATACCACTACCTTCTGAAACTTTTCCAATTTCATAAACTTCGACGAATTTCTGAATATTTTTCATTACATCGTCCTTATACTCTGGAGAGGTGAAAACAACCATACCAATGCCCATGTTGAAAACTTTATACATTTCCTCGTGAGAGACTCCGGCTTTCTCAATTTCTTTGAATATATCCTGTGGTTCTGGCATTTTAAGTTCTATATGATAATTCGTTATCCTCCTAAGCTTAGAAAATGAACCACCAGTTATATGAGCGGCGGCCTTTATCATTGGTAAAACTGAAAGTATAGGTTTAACGTATATTTTAGTAGGCTTCATAATCTCTTCTTTCCAATCCTCAAACGAAATCTTTCCATCGTCTATTAATTTTCTAACTAAAGAATATCCGTTTGAATGAATACCATTACTTCTTAAACCAAGTATTACATCCCCGGGCTTAACATCATGTCCATCTTTTATCTCATCTACAACTCCTAATGCAGTACACGATAAATCGAAACCGTTTATTACATCTTTCATTATAGCAGTTTCACCTCCAACTATTTCTGCTTCAGACTCAATAGCACCTTTAACTAAGCCTTTCATTACTCCCTTTACTACGTCGTCCATTGGTTTTTCCATTGCAAGATAATCAACTAACGCTAATGGCCTTGCTCCTATAGAAACTAAATCGTTAACGTTCATGGCAACGCAATCAATACCTACTGGTTCAAATATCCCTGATTTAAGCGCTAAAAGAGTCTTAGTTCCAACGCCGTCAGTGTGTAAAGCTAATTTTATTCCATTATAATTTATTACTCCAGAATAGTGCCCTGCCCCCAACAAAACATTCCTATACGTTGACGAAATCTCCTTAGCAATATATTCATGAATTTCTTTAATTTTATTTAAATCTACTCCAGCTTTTTTGTATTCACTCACCATAAACCACCATTGGGAGACCAGTCAGCAGAAACCCCTAAAATTCCGTTCTTTTCTCTATTCTTATAGGCATATCTAACTATTTCTGCCTTCTCTATCATTTCGTTTATACTTCTGCCTATATCAGTTCTGTAAATCATTTTCCTATCACTCGAAATATACGCCATGCACTCGTCTAGCTTTTTGCTCGCCTCATTAAAATCTCCAAAGGCTACTAGTTCTAAGGCTCTAGAACCTTGAGCTATTAATTCGTTTCCTTCGAGAGCAATAGAGCCAAAGTATAATATACATCCTTTTTCCTTTATTTTTTGTAAATCCACATAGAATTTTTGGCCTTTAGCTAAAGATTTATTTAGAGGATATCCATAAGGTGCAATAGCTCTAACTACACTGGGTTCTTCAATGAGGTCAATTTTTGCCTTAGATAATTTACCTTCAGCCATCAGTTCTAAAATTTCACCGAAATTCTTTATCCTAGGAATTATTGCTGAAGCCTCTGGATCCCCTAATCTAGAATAATACTCAATAATTGTAGGACCCCACAAATCTGTCAGCATCATTTGTCCAGATAAGAATCCCTTATATTTCTCCCCAGTTTCTTTTTCTATTGCTTCTGCAGTCATCTTGACAATGTTGAAACTTCTCTCGTACTCTTCTTCATTTATAAATGGAAGTAAATTCTTAGGACCTGATATTGAGCCCATTCCTCCAGTTTCTGGACCTATTCCATCTTGATAGGCGTGTTTATAATCTTGAGCTAAAGGTAAGGGCAAATAAGAAGTGCCGTCAGTTAAAACATGGAGAGTGTATTCGGGACCGTCTACTCTTTCTTCAATTATGATTTTAACTTCGTCGTCAACTACGTATTTACCAATTTCATCAACACTCTTGCTTAATGCCTGCCTTTTCTCGTTAGATAAGTAAGCTTGAATATCTGCTACTACCTTCACTCCCTTTCCTCCTACTTGCTCTGAAGGCTTTATTGCTACAGAACCGCCATAATCTAGAATAAATTTTGCTGCTTCGGCTAGATTTGAAAAAGATTTGAACCTTAACCTGCCAGGAATTTTATATTTCCACATTAACTGCCTCATCCAAACCTTAGATTTTTCAATCATAGCATCTTTATCAATTGGACCTACAACTGGAATTCCTTCTTCATAAAACGCATTAGAGACCCCATGAAATAACGGATCTTCTGGTCCTATTACGCCAAAGTCTGGGTTAACTTGCTTTATTATCTCTTTTACAAAGTCCTTAGAATTAATATTTCCTACGAAGTACTTTCCTCCCGTCCTTTCAACTACATTTTTTATTCCAGGATTTATGAAAGTTGAAATTGCAAATACCTTGTTATTTGATAAGGCTTCTGCTAAGGCGTTCTCTCTAGCGCCATCACCTATTAGAAGTACTTTCTTCTTATTCATTTAAATCACCTTAGGATAGGAATTTAACATACAACCTAAGCATAGTTGTTTGCTTCCTATGACTTTGTAAAGTCCATCTATACTTAACCAATAAATTGAATCAGCCCCTAAAACTTTAGCTATCTCTTCTTCACTTAGATTTGCAGCTATTAATTCTGAAGATTGAGGAACTTCTACTCCATATGGACAGTAAGAAATCAATTTAGGGCTTCCTATAAGTACGTGAACTTCTTTAGCACCCATCTTTCTTAGGCTAAATATGGTGTTCTTTAGAGTTGTTCCCGTAACCATAGAATCGTCGATTAATATTACTCTTTTACCAAATACAGCTGATTTTATGACATTAAGCTTTAACTGTACTCCTACTATTTTCATAAAATCGTTAGAGGCTAACATTGTCCTTATAGGGCTTCCAGTTCTTGTGAATCCTAAGTCTAACGGTATTCCAGTAACTCTAGAGTAACCTATAGCAAAAGGAATTGCAGTGTCTGGAACTCCTATTACTGTGTCAGCATCTATTGGTCTCTCCCTCGCAAGTTCTTCGCCAATTCTTATTCTTAATTCATAGATGGATTTCTCATTTACGAAACTGTCAATTCTAGCCTGATAAATATATTCAATTGAGCAGTAGCTTTTTCTAGGTTCTTTCAATTTTTTACTTTCTATATTGTATTTATCAAGAATTATCATTTCGCCAGGATTTATTTCTCTCCTAAATTCCCCACCTATAACGCTCATTGCAGTCATTTCAGACGCTATAATTGCCATATCAAAACCAAAACCACCTATTGCTAAAGGCTTAAGTCCACTTTCATCGCGATATGCAATTATCTTACCTTCTGAAGTAAGAGCTATTAAAGAGAACGCCCCTCTTACGTCTTTTAAACCCTCGGGACTTGATAATATCTTATCTGCAACTAGTTTAGGATCTTCTTTTATTACTCCATCTATGACCAAAGCAACGTCATCGAAAACCATTGGATATTCTCCTTTACTCCCAGTATAACCTATTCCTGCCCAACCGTGTTCGTTAATTTCTATATCTTCTGGAGGAGAAGAGAAATGACCAGATGATATTTTGTCGTTAAGTATAGCGTATCCAGAGCTAGAATAACCCCTATGCTGTAACCCCATCAATGAGTATTTCATAAACTTCGAGATATTCCAAATTTTATCAAATGCCAAAATTCCTACTATTCCTGCCATTTTTATCACCTATTAAATACGCTTTCCATAACCTGTAAGGGATAGTTTCTCTTAAGAGGATATATACCAGTAAAGCAAGCAGTGCATAAACTATCTCTACCTATTGCCTTTTTCATTTCGTCTACGGTTAAATATTCTATGCTATCCGCCCCTAGAATTTTGGCAATTTCATCCTCATTTTTATTTGAGGCTATCAACTCACTCCTACTTGGGAAATCGATTCCCATGTAGCAAGGATATTTTATCATAGGAGAACCAACTCTCACGTGAATCTCTTCTGCACCAGAATTTCTTAATAACGTGATTATTCTCTTCATAGTATTACCCCTAACTATTGAATCGTCTATAAGAACAATTCTCTTACCTTTAACTACATCTTCAACAATCCCAAACTTTTCCTCAAGCACGGATTTCCTCTTATCATTAGTAGGCATTATAAATGACCTTTTAGACACTATAGTCCTTATTAGGGCTTCTTCTAGCGGAATTTTGCTCTCCTTTGAATAGCCAATCGCAATAGGCCTAGATGACTCAGGGACTGGAACTACAATATCAGCTTTAGCAGGATGGTTTTTAGCTAGAATCTCCCCAAGCCTTATTCTCGACATATAAACTGAAACTCCGTCAATTTTACTATCAGCCCTTGAGAAGTAAATGTACTCAAATGCACAAGTATGGAAACTTGTAGATGGAACTTTATCACTTAGAATTTTACCGTCAGGATTAACCAGAATTATTTCTCCAGGCAAGACGTCCCTGATCACATTTCCTCCTAGTTGTTTTATTGCCGAATCTTCTGAAGAGAAAACTATATTTTCTCCAATTTTACCCATTACTAATGGTCTGAAGCCTTTAGGATCTCTAACTGCTAAAATTCTATTTTTATCATCTAAAATAACCATTGAGTATGCACCATCTGCTACATCCATAAAATGCTTTATAGCATATACAATATCTTTACCCTCCTTAACGTCCTTAGATAGGAAATCTAGAATGAATTCAGTGTCAGTAGAATAATTTCCAAACTCAAAATAATTTGCAATAGTTCCATTAAATGCTATCGAAAGTTTCTCATTGTTTAAAGGCTGTGCTTCCTGCAAAGTAGTTTTTCCAGTGGTAGAATATCTTACATGTCCTATGCTAAATTTTGATTTAATCTGTAAAACTTCCCTCTCATTTAAGGCTTCCTCTACAAGGCCTAAGCCTTTTATAGTCTTAATTCCATCCTCTACGTAAGATATTCCTGCAGATTCTTGGCCTCTATGTTGTAACAATTTAAGTCCCTCATATGTATATTTTACAGAATTCTCTCCTATGGTGGCAAATATTCCGCAGTTCTCCTTAATTTTCATAATCTCGCCTCCAAATAATTGTTATAAATATCTATTTCCTTGGATAAATCATAATAATCTGAATCAATATAAATTCCAGATCCTTTAGTAACTTTACCAATTACTCTAGCAATAGTTCCTTTCTTTTCTGCGAGTCTCGTAAAGAATTGTGAATCATTAGTTAATACTATAAACCTTCCTCCATTCTCTGAAAATAGCTTTGAGTAAATGTCTTCAGCAGTAATAATAGCATCTGTTGAGATAGAAACTGAGTATCCCTTAGTTATTATACTCCATAAAGCTCCTATTAATCCTCCCTTAGAAATGTCTTTTGCATAAGTGATCTTTCCTTCATGTATTCCTTGTATAACAATTTCACTCGAAATTAAATCTTCAGAAAGTCTAGCTTTAGGCAATTTGCCATATTGTCCAAAGATTTTAGTAAATAGTGAAGCTCTCATTTCGTCTCTCGTAATCCCTATAAGAACTATATCCAGACCCTCCTCTATTGAAGGCCTAAAAGGTTTATCTGAAAGGCCTGCCATGACTATCAGTGGCGTTGGCTTTATCGGTTCGCCTTTACTATTCTCGTTATAAAATGATACCTTACCACCTACTATTGGAATATTAAAGAATCTAGCAGCCTCTGAAATTCCTCTAATTGCTTCAACAAATTTTGCATACACCTTTGGTTTTTTAGGATCTCCAAATTGCAAATGATCTACGGCCGCTATTCCTCTAGCTCCAACAGTAGCTAGATTCCTATAAGCTTCCGCAAATATAGCTTTACCGCATTCGTAAGAATCCTCAACGCATAAGTCAGGATTTGCATCACCTTTTATTGCAAGGAATTTACCGTTAGGAAGGAGTAATAATGCAGAATCTGCCTCTCCAGGTTTTATAACAGTAGAAGTACCAACTTCGTAATCGAATTGAGAATAAGCCCATTCTTTATTTACTAAATCTTCAGAAGTAACTATATTCCTTATGGCGTCCTCTATTCTTACGTTAGGTTTTTCATTGATTTTCTGTTCTCCATCTTCTTTTATACCCCATACATAAATTGGTGGAGAGAGTAATAATGATGAAGGGAGCGAAACGACCTCTTTCCCTTCATAAAGGAATTTTATCTTAGGCTCTTCGATAATTTCACCAATAACGGCGCATGGATATTCATAGTATTCAAAGGCCTTACACACTTCTTTTACGTTTTCATCTTTTACAGCATAAAGCATTCTTTCTTGAGTTTCGGATATTATAATATCTTCAGGTTTCATTCCTTTTACCCTAAGAGGCACTTTATCTAAGTTTACTATTGCCCCTAACCCGTTAGCCATCTCAGTGACTGCCACTGCTAATCCTCCACCTCCGAGGTCCTTTATTGCCTCAACCTTGTCAGCTATTTCAAGAGTCACGTCTAGGATTATCTTTCCTGCAAAAGGATCAGCTATTTGAACAGCACCTATTTCGTCCTCTCCGCTTAACTTTCTAGAAGCAAAGGAAGCTCCACCTAAGCCGTCTATTCCAGTCAAACCTGCTAAAACTAACTTTAAGCCAGGTTTTTTAACAACGCTAGGTATAATTTTATCCTTTCTTACTATTCCGACGCAGGCAACATCAACTAGTGGATTATCAGTATAAGAATCGTCGAAGGAAAGCTCTCCTCCAACTACTGGTACTCCTATGCTATTTCCGTAAAATCCTATACCGCTTATTATGCCTTTTAATAACCATCTATTTCTTTCATGCCTTAAACTTCCTACTCTTATCATATCTAACAACGCTATAGGTCTTGCTCCCTTGCTTATTATGTCCCTGATTATTCCTCCTACTCCTGTAGCTGCACCATTAAATGGGTCAATTGCCGAAGGATGATTATGACTTTCAACCTTCATTACAATTGCATAGCCATCTCCAATATCTACCGCACCTGCATCTTGCCAATCTTCTATTCCCATAACGACATTTGGACCTTCGCTTGGCAAGCTTCTTAGGAACACCTTAGACGATTTATAAGAACAATGCTCAGACCATAGCGCATCAATTACTTTTAATTCTTCTTCCTTTGGTTCCCTTTTTAATTCCTTTTTAATTAATTCTAGTTCATAAGATGAAAGGGATATGGTCATTTTCTCAACCCTCTAAGAAGTAATAAACCATCTGTTTGTGAATCTGGGCTAGTTAACTTGAACGAAGCTCTCTCTGGATGTGGCATTAAGCCTATAACGTTGCCCTCTTCATTTGCTATACCAGCAATGTTCAAAATTGAACCATTAGGATTTACTTCTTCTTTTACATTCCCTTTCTCGTCTGAGTACTTAAACACCGCAAGTTTTTCAGCCTCTTCCAGATTATCTAGGTAATATCTTCCTTCAGCGTGAGCTATTGGCATTCTTAATACTTTCTTTTCTAGTCCTTTAGTGATTGCAGTATCAAACCTTACAACCTTAACGTAAACCCATTTACTTATGAATCTCATTTTTAGGTTAGGGAGTAATGCGCCTCTTAGTAATCCACTTTCAACCAATATTTGGAATCCATTGCATATTCCAAGTACTATTTTTCCCTCATTAGCCATTTCCTTAATTTTCTTCATTGTTTCAGTATTTGCAGCAATACTTCCAGCTCTAAGATAATCTCCAAAACTAAAACCACCTGGAATAACAACTGCATTAAACTTATCCGGATCAAAATCCTTGTAACCTACTATGTTGGATTCCACTCCAGCTTCTTTTAAAGCCTTTAAGACGTCAATTTCACAAGTAGTTCCAGGGAATTTAATTACTGCCGTTTTCAATTTTCTCTGCCCTAACAATAATTCTATGAACTATAGGATTGTATAACCTATCTTCATATGCTATTTTCTTCACTAATTCAATTGCCTCTGACTCTTCTTTTACATCAACGCTAAAGCTTAGATATTTTCCAGCCTTGACTTCTTTAACCTTATCAGTTACTTTATTTATTATATAGTTCTTTATTGCCTCTCCTTCTGGATCTCTTATTCCTTCCTTATTAATTATAATTAATTCTACCTTAAACGTTCAAACCACCTTTTCCAGCTTTGAAAGGAATTCTTCATAAGCTTCTTTAACTGTCTTCAAATCGTATCCCTTTCTGTATAAATCCTTATCAAGAATTCTTCCAGTCTTTGGATCTCTTACCCTCATTGAGTCTAAAGTTATTTCATCTCCAATAATCAGCTCATTCCCTAATCTTCCGAATTCCAGTTTAAAATCATAAAGCTCAAATCCCATTTTCCTGATAACATCACGTAAAACTTCATTAACTCTCATCATTACACTTTCAACAACTTCTGCTTCTTTTCTGTTCATTAATTTGAAATATTCTAAGTGATAGTAATTAAGCATTGGATCGTGCATAGAGTCGTCCTTTAGGAAGTATTCTATTATTGGTGGATCAAATATCTCTCCTTCTTTTATTGGAAGCCTTTTTACTATACTTCCAGTTGCTATATTCCTTAGAACTACTTCAACAGGAATCATTTTCAGCTTCTTAGCTATCATAGTCCTTTCATCGTACATGCCAACATAGTGAGTTCTTATTCCGTTCCTTTCAAGAAGCCTAAAAATTAAAGCAGAAGTCTGAGCGTTTATTACACCTTTATTTTCCATGATATCGACTTTTGCTCCGTCGCCCGCGGTTATAGTATCCTTAAATCTAAGGAGAACGTGATCGGAATCGTAAGAAAAAACCTGTTTAGTCTTACCTTCTCCTATGAGCGTCTCCATACAGCTAATTTACACAACCGGTATAAAAACTCTTCTCTAATTACCCTTTATTATTTACTTGTTCAAGTAAATGAAATAGAAGAATAAAGTTAAAAGTCGCGTGGAACAGTTGAACCCATGGAAATTTCAATTGACGATTTTTCAAAAGTAGAATTGAAAGTAGGAGTAATTAAATCTGCAGAAAGGATTGAAGGAACTAGATTACTTAAGTTAATTGTTGACCTTGGTAGCGAAGAAAGGCAAATAATTTCTGGAATAGCTGAGTATTACAGTCCAGAACAATTAATAGGTAAAAAAGTCATAGTTGTAGCAAACTTAAAACCAAAGATGATAAGAGGATTTGAAAGCCAAGGAATGATACTCGCTGCAGGTTGTAAAGAAGATGAAGATAAAGGAATTAAGCCTACATTATTAACAGTAGATGGAGACGTGCCTCCAGGAACAAGAGTATGTTAAATCCTTTTGAAAAATTAAATTGTCCTCCAAAAGTTGAGGATTTGATAAAAATAGTTTTAGGAAGATTACCTAAAATTTCAGGAAATAGCATTAAAGATAGAGAAATTAGAAGACTCATATACTACGACGAACAAGTTAAGAGATATTTAAATTTTGTAAATAGCTTTCCTAGAATAGACAACCTTCATCCCTTCTATAAGGAGGCATTAGAAATAACAGCGGGAAAAAGCGTCGATAATATCAAAATTTGCTTATCTATAATTAATAAAACTTCTCTAACTGCTTCCTCAATTTTAAAACGATACATTAGTGAAATAAGAAAATCTGATGAAACTCTTGCTAATAAATTAATGAGGCAAGCCTTCGGTAGAGTATCTTCTTTACTCAGAAGAAGAAAAGATTGTATAGACTGGATCATTGACGTGACTAAGAGTATGAAGAAAATTAAAAGTATAGACCCAGAAATGCCTACAGTAATAATTGCTGGATCTCCAAACGTTGGTAAATCCACATTAGTCAGTAAGATTTCTTCCGCAAAGCCCGAAATAGCTAATTACCCGTTTACTACAAAAGAAATTCATGTAGGACATTTTGATATTAACGGGGTCAAAGTTCAAGTTATTGACACTCCCGGAATATTAGATAGACCTATGAAGGAAAGAAATCAGATAGAGAGAAAGGCTATTAACGCGATAAAGAATTTGAACGGAATTATTGTTTTCCTATTTGATATTTCTCAACAATCCTTATATTCTCCAAAGGAGCAATTTGATCTTCTTAGAGAAATTCTAGAATTTAACAAGAACGTGATCATTGCTTTAAATAAGATTGATTCTAAGGATGAAAAACTATACGACGAAGTAAGTAAAATGTTAAGGGAAAACTCCCTTAACTTCATGGAAATTAGTGCGGAAAATAACATTGGAATAGATGAGCTTAAGGAAGAAATTAAGAAGAGAGTCCTTGAAATGATCAAGCAGTAACTTTGGCCTTTAAGGATTCTTCAACTAATTTTTGTAACTCCCATAGTTTATCTTTTCCTTTCTTTAGTACTTCGTTGGAAATTTTAACTAAGGTTTTAATTTGATCTTCACTTACTTGTTGTTCTGAATTTTCTCTAAGTAATTGAACAAGTTTTATTCCAGTTTTTAATTCAACTAAAATTCCCTTATTGTTCACGGTTAATACTCCAGAATGCTTAAACCCGGCATTCCTAGCTATTTTTATTATATCCCAAGCTTCTTCCCAATCTTTAGTATAAACGTGAAGAATAGGGCCTTGGGATACAAGCCAAAGTCTGTAAACTTGTGGTTTTTCTAGAATGTCCTTTACGTCGTCTTCTGTTATTCCAAGGTGGTTCTTAAATATTATTGTGGAATTCTTTCTAATCCAAGGTAAATATGAATCAATAATAGTTATTCTCCCGCTACAGCTACTGTATGTAAAACTTTTCTCCCTCTTGAAAAATGTTACAAGCACATCATAAATATCTGGATCCAAATATCCTATCTCTTTATCTCTAATCATTCTTTCATATGCTTTCTTCTTCCATAGTTCCCAGTCATCCATTCCAGATTTTATATATCTTATTAGCTTATAAAGCATTGTGAAGCTTTCTGAAATAGTAACTAAGTTTAAATTAAGTGAAGAAAGCGAAATTGAAGTAAAAGATAATATAGAATTTGAAGAGGTAGACGTTGATATAGGTACTAGAGTCCTTTTGACAAACGGGAAAAGGAGAAGAATTGTGGATCTTGGAATACTTTCAATAATATATAAAAATTGCAGTAAAGAGTTTGTAAAAGACTACTTAGACTTATCTCATTCGTTAGAGTACATTCATGACAAATATGGAGTTTACACGGAATTAGAATACTTAGCAATTAACTGCGAAAGCTTTGTAAAAGATAAAGATGTTTTAGCAACAATTAAAGAACTCAAAGCCTATATACTTTCTAGAGAAAATAGACAGCATGGATTTTGATGTAATTGTAGTAGGCGGAGGAGTAGGAGGGTATTCAGCATCTTTAAGAGCGGCAGAACTAGGTAAAAAAGTTGCTATAATAGAAAAGGATGAAATAGGTGGAGAGTGTATAAACAGAGCATGCATACCTTCTAAGACTTTAATAGATGCAGTAAAAATTCTTAATAAAATAAAGAAGGCAACTTGGATCAAGGCCTCAGCCACTTTAGACTATGAGGAGCTTTCCAGGTTTAAAGATAAGATAATAGAAACCGTAAAAGAAAAAATGATTAAAAACTTAGAAAATAGATCCGTAACAATAATAAAAGGAAAAGGAGAAATAAAGAGAGAAGGAGAAATCGATGTTAACGGAAAAACATATACTGCAGATAAGATAGTAATAGCTACTGGCTCTTCTCCAATCTCTTTACCTGCATTTCCACTCAATGGAAAAAACGTTCTAGATCCTTGGACAGCAATGAACTTACCATCTCTACCACAAAAGATAGTAATAGTAGGCGGAGGAGTAGCGGGCGTTGAGCTAGCTACATTATTTAAGGCTATGGGCAAAGACGTTACTATTTTGGAGTTAATGCCTCAACTCTTGCCAGGATTTGATAAGGACATTGCTAACGAAACTAAGAAAAGACTTGAAGAAAGAGGAGTAAAAATTTACTTGCAAGCTAATTCTAAAATCATAGAAAGTGGGGATAAGGTGGTCTTCGACGTTACTTTACCTTCATCAAATGAGAAAGTCTCTGGAGATTTAGCGGTAATTACTATAGGGAGGAAGCCTAACACTGAAGGCCTTGACTTAAATGCTGTTCACGTAAATGTTGATAAGAGAGGTTACATAATAGTTAACGATAGAGCAGAAACTTCTAATCCTAGGTATTATGCCGTAGGAGATGTTGCAGGTATGCCTTTATCTGCTACTAAAGCATGGAAGCAAGGTATAGTAGCAGGAGACAACATAGGAGGAATTTCGTCTACGATGCCTAAATATTCTCCAATTTCTATATTCGCAGATTTAGAAATAGGTAGTGTAGGAAAAACTTTAGATGACTTAAAGAAAGATAATATTGAAGGAAAAGAAATTACGGTAAAAATGGAAGATATCCCAAGAGCATGGACTTTAAACGAAACAGAAGGCTTTCTGAAAATTGTGGTATCCGAAAATAAAATTGTTGGGGCTCATATGGTAGGTGAGGGAGCTACTGAAGTAATAAATACTCTGTCCCTAGCGCTTGAGGCAGGACTTACTGTAGATGACCTTTATAAAGTATTGTTCTCCCATCCCACCGTTACAGAGATAATCTCAGAAGCAATGCAAAGACTAAAATATGGAGAAGTATATTAACGTTCTCTAGATGAGTGAAAGAGAAAGAAAGGAAGTAAAGAAGCTTTTTAAATTTCTATTTTTTACGTCAAGAGGTGGTCTTACTAGGTTAAGGATTATTCGACTTTTGGAGGATTCTTCTCTTAACGCGAATCAAATTTCTACTCTTTTAAGAATGGATTATAAAACAATTATGCATCATCTAGAAGTATTGACTCAAAACGGAATAATTATAAAGGATGGAGAAAAATACGGAGCTGTGTATCGTTTAACTTCATTTTATTATAGATTTAAGGATGTACTTGAAGAGTTAGAAAAAGAGGGCTAAACTCTCTTAAATCTTTCTCCTTAATATGCCAGTTATGAAAAAGAAGAGAGACATTGCTGATGTTCTTACTGATATTAGAATCGCTAGGAGCAGGCTTAGAATTATGAAAACAAAAATTGAAGGAAGGCTTACTCAACAGGCAAGTTTATCTCACTCCACTATTCTAACTAAAGAATACATTAAAGAAGCAGAGCAACTTAAAAAGATTTCAGAATTTCTTGACACTTTAGATATTATACTTGAACTCATAGAGATAAAAGTTGAAACCATAATCTATATAGGCTATATAGTTAATGACGCGCCAGCAGTACTTGAGGCTTTAAGAGAACTAAAGAAAAATGGAGAGTTCTTAAGCCCAGAACTTTCGGCGTTAGTTGATGATATATATAATGGTTTTTATAGTGCTATAAATGTTCCTAGCGAGATAAAAGTAAGTGCTTCTAAAGAGGCAAAAAAAGTTTTAGATGAGGCGAAGACTATAGCGAAATATAGAGAGAATGGGAAAAATATAGATATAAATACTTGAGCTATATACTTATCATATGCCAAGTAGTATAACTAGGAAGATCCAGCTTACTGGTGGATCTACGTATATAATTTCTTTGCCAAAAAGTTGGGTTAAGCAACTCTCATTGAATCCTGGAGACGAAATTGAGATTTTCCAAGATAATAACTTAAGGCTAATTTTATCCCCTAAGGCTAGAGAAGGAGAGAATAGAGTAACTAAGGCAATAATAAACTGTGAAAATGCTACTCCATCATTTGCTGTAAGGGAGTTTATAGCATATTATATGGCAGGATATGATACCGTGTCCTTCGTCTGCAGTAGGCTTAAGGCAGAAGATAGGACAATAATAAAGGACATGATCAGAAAAAGGCTTCTAGGCTCTGAAGTTATAGAAGAAGACTCTAACGCGATCACGGTACAATTCTTAGTTAATGAGAAAGATTTACCAATATCAAAAGCAATTACTAGAGCAGCGTCAATTGCACAGAATATGGTCAAAGATTCTATAGAAGCACTAAAGAGCAAGGACGAAGATATAGCTAAAGAAATCCTTGAAAGAGACGATGAGGTAGATAGGTTCTATTTTTACGTTTCTAGACAACTCACACTAAGTGTTTCATCATTTGAAATTTTAGAAAATGAAGGATATAATATTACGCAACTAGTTGATATTCATTCTGCAATAAAGTCAATAGAAAGAATAGCTGATCATGCTAGTAGAATAGCCAGCCTAATACCTGAAGTTAAAGACACTGATACATCAAAGCCAGTAGAACTAGGGGAAAGAGCGTTAGAGCTTTTTAAAGATGCTTTTGAATCATTTATAAATGAAAGAAGAGATATAGCAAATAAGATAATAGAAAGGGATGTTGAGCTCGCTAACTTACATAAGCAAATCTCCTCTGAAATACTTAATAGTGATATAAAGCATAAATCGGCTCTTCTCTTAGTATCAGACTCATTTAGAAGAATAAGTAGGTATTCTATAGATTTGGCTGAAACTACCATTAACATTATAGCTAAGAAAACAACGGGGTTCTAAATATCACATTCTCAGAATTAAAGGAAGTGTATCCTTCTTTCAGTTCGTCAAAAGTTTTTGCCTTCTTAACTTTCTTTTGAAGTTTTCTTAATTCTTGTTGATCTTCAGGAGTGTAAGGACCTTTCCTTAAAAAGTAAGAGATGCACTCATTGTTCATTACTGCTATGACTACGTAACCCTTTACAAATAAAGAATCTGCAGTTTCTATATCTGGTGCAGAAAATATACAAATACCAGGGTGTGTATGAACCGATGCAATACCACTTGGCATAGGCATTGTTACTTTATCTATATCTCCTTCGAATATGACGTATTCGCCGGATTTTAAAACAAAATTTATATATTCTATTTGTGTCCTCATTGTTTCATCAGCATAATTAGCCATAACTTTAACCAGAAATTCCATGTATAATTCCTTAATCTTCTCATATAGTTGCCTATACTCATAAGGAGCATTTCCTTCTTTAATTAGGTCATATTCGCTCAGTTCTTCCGTCTTTTTCTTAACATAAATGAAATTAAAATCAGTAGTTGGAGGATAGCCAAGTATCTCATGCGCGTCTTCAGCAATTGTTAGTAATTCATAAAGTTTTGACATTTTTAGCGAAATTTCGTTTTTACTAAGTACTTGTCTTTTTGCACTCATTAATTTTCTCCTCTTGAATCTTAATTATCTCTTTTACTTTATTCTCGGGATCAGAGGAAGTATATATTGTTCTTCCAATTATTTCATAATCTGCGCCATTACATAAAGCGTCTCCTATCTTACCGCCTTGGGCACCGACTCCAGGAGAAATGATAATTTTATCTGGGAAATCATCTCTTACAATTCTAATTACATTGGGTTTTGTAGCTGGAGCTACAATGCCATAAGGGTTTAAGCTCTTTATTACTGTCTTTATATAAGGGTAAAAGTCGTCGTTCCAACCTTTATGGCTCATTGATGCTAACAAATACAGTTTCTTTCCATTATTATCTAGAAAATTCTTAAGTTCTCCCAATGCGCCATCTATTCCTATAAAGGAATGTGCTATAAAGGAATTTGCAAAATCTAACTGTTTTACTATATTTATCATTGTATTATCTATATCCGCCAATTTTAAATCCATAATTATTTCGTTAATCTCTAGCTTTCTTAATATTTCTTTAACTCCATCTATACCTTTCCTTAATAATAAAGGGTAGCCAATTTTTATTCCGTGAAAATAGCCGCTTATTTTTAATAAAACATGTTGAGGTATTTCCTCATCCATTGAAAAAATTATTCTACCTTTCAACATTCTTCACCAAGTATTCCTCGATCATTCTCCTCTCATTATCGTTAAGCTTAGGCAATATGGATTTCAATATATCATGAATAGAATATAAATAATGAAGAGTAATACCCATTTTTTCTAACCTCTCTTTTGCACCTTCCTTTCTATCGACTATAACAAGTGCATGAGATACTTTACCGCCATTTCTAATTATTTCCTCAGCAGATCTCTCTATAGAGCCTCCAGTAGTAGCCACATCGTCAACTATAACTATCTCCTTATCTTTAACATCAGCTTCAAGTAATTTATCTGTTCCATAGCCTTTCTTTTCAAGCCTTACGTAACCCATAGGTTTACCTAATTTACAAGCAACAAACGACGCTAAAGGAATACCGCCTGTTGCAATACCGATTATCATGTCAAATTTTATATTCCTTAATTCGTCAATCGCCTTATCGACTACTGTAAAAAATTCTGGATAATTAGGTAACCTCCTTAAATCTAAATAATAGGGACTAGTTTTACCAGAAGTTAAGATAAAATTTCCTATTAATAACAATTTTCTCTGTAGCAAACTTTCCGCGAAATCCATCCTAGGTATAATGGGAAAAGAGTTTAAATACAATTTTCGCATATGAAGATTAAGGGCATTATTTGAGGGATATAATTTCATCCTTGGATTTTTCTAAAGAAGATTTTCTTACAATATTCTCACTTGCAGATGAAGTTGAAAAAGGTAAAAAGTTAAAATTACAAGAAGAGAAAGTAGTTGCAACAGCTTTTTTCGAGCCAAGCACTAGAACACACTTAAGCTTTACTACTGCTGCACTAAAGCTAGGAGCAAAAACTATAGGCTTTTCATCAACAGAAGGCATTTCAGAAGCTAAAGGAGAAAACTTTGCAGATACCATTAGAATGCTCGAAAATTACTCTGATTGTATAATAATAAGACATAAATTTGACGGAGCGGCAAAGTTTGCTTCAGAAATAAGTAATAAGCCAATAATAAATGCTGGAGACGGTAAGCATGAACATCCGACTCAAACGCTTATAGATATTTATACAGTGTATAAATCGTTTGGCAGTCCAGATAATTTGACTTATGGAATTTTAGGTGATTTAAAATATGCTAGAACTGTTAACAGCTTACTCAGAGGTCTAACAAGATTTAAGCCGAGATTCGTTTACTTAATTTCGCCAGAACCTTTAAAAGCTAGAAAAGAAATTCTTTCAGAACTTAATTACCCTTATAAAGAAATAGACTCACCTTCTGAGGTAATCTCAGAAATTGATGTACTTTACGTAACAAGAATACAGAAAGAAAGATTTCCTGACGAAATGGAATACGAGAAAGTTAAAGAAAGCTACACTGTTGACGAAAATTTAGTAAACCAAATGAAAAAAGACTCAATAATTCTTCATCCATTGCCTAGAGTAAATGAGATTGATAGAAGAATTGATAGTAAACCTCAAGCTAAGTATTTTTACCAAGCCTCCTTAGGGGTTCCAATAAGGATGTCATTACTCTATAAAATTTTGAGTGGTGAGTGGTAATGAAAAATGGATTAATAGTAAGTAAAATAAAAAATGGTACAGTAATAGATCATATTCCCGCAGGGAGAGCTCTAGCTGTCCTCAATATCTTGGGAATAAAAGGCAATGAAGGAAATAGAGTTGCACTAGTAATGAACGTTGAAAGTAGTAAAATAGGCAAAAAAGATATTGTAAAGATAGAAGAAAGGGAATTAAATCAAAGAGAGGTGGAGTTAATTGCATTAATAGCTCCATCCGCTACTATTAATATTATAAGAAATTATGAAGTGGTAGAAAAGAGAAAATTGAATTTGCCAGAAAAAATCGAAGGAATATTAAAATGCCCTAATCCTGCTTGTATTACTAATAATGACGTGGAGGCAAGGTCGAGGTTTATCGTAATTAGCAAGTCACCCTTAGTTTTAAAATGTGACTATTGTGAAACGACATTAACTGAAGACGAAGTATTGAGGCAAATCTTACTATGATTTACGGAAAAATTTTACAAATAAAGGAAAAAAAGACGATTTTTGAAGTTTCTATGGAAGTGCATTTTAATCCTTTACCAGGGCAATATGTTTCTCTTGTATTACCATCAGAAAATGAGATACCTTTAGGTATAGGAGATTATTACGAAGACGTGCTTACACTTTTTATTGAATCTGAAAAAATTGTGAACAAAATTCGTAATAAAAAATTCGTTATATTAAAAGGGCCTTTAGGGAAAAGAATAGATCTGGGAAGAAGAATCTTGGGCATAGCTGAAGGTAATTTATATTACGATTTGCTCTTCCCTTTAAGACAAGCAAAAAGACAAGGGAAAGAAGTAAAGGTTCTTTGCAAGGATTGCGAAAGTGAGTTTGAAGAGCCATCAAGGGATGAGGATTTTGATACAATTTTAGCGGCAATAGATTATAAGGAAATAAAATACTTACCTCGAGAAGCTTACGTTTATGTTAGATGGGTAAAAATGAATTGTAATATGGGAGTATGCGGAGTTTGTAATATTAACGGACATTTACCATGCATTGAAGGACCATTTATGAAGGTGAAAGACCTTGTGGATTAGGGGCAAAATTTTCTTTAATAATGAAGTAATTGATGGATGTGTAAACTTTGATAGAAAAATTAAGGAAATTAGAAAGGATTGCAAACCGGATATTGACGTTCCACAGGGAAAAATAATCTTTCCAGGATCGATAGACATGCACGTTCATGTTAGAGGAATGAATTTATCATATAAGGAAAATGTAAGGACTGCTACCTCGGAAGCTGCCTACGGTGGTGTAACTGTTATAGTAGATATGCCAAATACCGTGCCCTACATAAATACCGCTGAAAGAGTACAAGAAAGACTTAGAGAATTTGCCAATTTTTCCAGGACGGATTATGGGATTTATTCTGGAGTAACATCTGACGAACGAGTTGATAAACTGCCTATTGCTGGCTATAAGGTCTTTCCAGAAGATCTAGAAAAACCAGAATTACAGTTCGTTTTATCCTCTAAAAAGTTAAAGATATTGCATCCAGAATTGCCATTATCTATCAAACAATTTAGAGACTTAAGAGAAATGTGGCAAGAAATAGCGTCACTTAATTTAATCTATGGAAGATTCCATATAACGCATATAACAAATTATGAGACCTTGATAAAGGCTAAAGAGTTAGGCTTTACAACAGATTTCACTCCTCATCACTTACTTCTTGATGAAATAAGGGGAAATTGCCTCACCAAAGTTAATCCGCCAATAAGAGATCTTACAGAACGTAGAAAATTGATCAAAGCATTATTTGAGGCAGACGCAGTAGCCAGTGATCACGCTCCTCATACGTTACAAGAGAAAATGCAACCTTATGAATTATGTCCCCCTGGAATCGCCGCAGTTTCTTTTACTACGCCTTTTATTTATTCCCTAGTAAAGAAGGGAATATTATCTCTTACTAGAGCTGTAGATTTAGTATCGAGAAATCCAGCAAAAATACTTGGAATTAACGCTGGAGAAATAAAAGAAGGTAACGTAGCAGACTTTACAGTAATAGATTTTGATAAGGATTGGAGGTATCACACTCAATATTCAAAAGTTGTGGAAACACCATTTGATGAGTATTCCCTAGATGTATCAATTTACATGACCATAATTGAAGGAAAAGTAGCTTATGACGGTTACGAGGTTTACCCAATAAGGGGGATGAACTTATTTGAGAATAGCTAACCTTGATTTTAAAGACCCACTAATTATAGCTTCTGGTATAATTCCGGATGTTCCAGAAGTAATGATGAGAATATGCGAAAATTATAAACCGACTGCAATAACTACAAAGACTTTAACCTTAACCCCTTTAGAGCCTCATAAACCTCCTACTGTAATAAAATTTCATGATGGTTGCTATATGAATGCTATAGGTTTAGGAAATCCTGGAATAGGTATAGTGGAAAAAATTAATCTCAAGAAATGCAGGCTATTCGTAAGTATAGGAGGAAATGACGTGGAGCAAATAATATATTCTGCAGAAATTGCGGAGAATAAGGCAGATATCATCGAGATTAACGTAAGCAGCCCAAACAGAAAAGGATATGGTGAGTCAATTTCTTCAATAGTTCATGAAATTGTAAAGGAAGTAAAGTCTCACGTTAAAAAACCGGTTTTCGTCAAGATTGGGCCATGGGATAATGCCTTGGAAATTGCAGGAAAAGCTTTAGAGGCAGGCGCAGATGGAATAACTGCAATAAATACACTAAAAGGGTTAATGATTGATACAGAGGAATTTAAGCCAGTTTTATCTTACGGCACTGGAGGGATTTCTGGTAAATGCATTTATCCTCTTGCCTTAAGGATAATCAGAGATTTATATAGAGAATACGAACCTGACATCATAGGGGTGGGAGGGGTATTTACGTTTAGGGAAGTTTTAGGCATGTTAAGTGTAGGAGCTAAACTTGTTGGTTTGGGTAGTGTAATATTAGATAAGGGCTTTGATGTAATAGGAGAAATTAGAAAGGACTTAATGAGCTATCTAGATGAAAAGGGATTAAAGCTTGAAGATATATTTGCTATTGCAGTGAAAAAATGAGAGCTGTAATGAAAGGTAGAGATTTAGAAGGTTTAGCGTTTTTAGGCAAGGTTGAGTCAGTAAACGTGGAATTTTGTGATGATAAAAAAACTCTAGCTAAGGTTGTAGTAAAAACTACTGATGGAGATGAAGTTGAATCAGAATGCATACCAGTAAGAGCGGCAGGTAAAATATCTATTGTAATAAAGCATTATTTAAGAATGGGGATAGGTAAATATATTATAACTAATGAAAAGACTGTAGGAAATGTAGATACGGAGGGAGAAGATGAAACTGAGGATAGACAAACTTCCTAAAACTGATGAAGATTTAGAGGAAATTCAACAAGAAATAGAGTCAGAGCATCACCATCATCATGAAGAAGAAGGCCAGAGTATTGAAGAAGTGCTAGGAGAGCTTTACATTAGATTGCAAAGCCTAGAAAGTAAATCAAAAGAGTTAGAAGATTCTTCAGAGACATGCAAGGAAGAAATTTCGAGGATTTATAAAATTTTAGGAAAAATGTTAATAGCATTGACCACTAAAGATGAAAATGAAAAGATTAAAAATCTCAAAGATATTTTAAGCACACTTGAATAATTATGGAACTATATCAAACAGTAATAATTGCAATAAAACTTTTTGCAATAATGGATCCTTTTTCAATTATTCCATATCTTTTAGCAATATTTGAAGAGTATTCACAGAGCTCCGATACAAAGGTTAGCTGGAATTACTTAATAAATAAAGTAGAGCTGGCCGTTATCATACTTCTAGTATTTTTTTCACTAATAGGAAAAGCTTTTTTAGATTTCTTAGGTTTAACTCCAGCTTCTCTAGAAATAGGTGGCGGAATAATTTTAGTTTACTTAGGTATCGATACTATGGGTGGCTTTCAGCAATTAAAATTCTTAGGCAGAAGTATAGTAGAAGCTGCAGTAACTCCAATTGCTACACCATTAATAGTAGGACCAGGAACAATGGCAGCACTCGTTACCCTATCAGTTTCTTTTCCAGTATATTACCTCTTAATAGGAAGTTTAATAGCATCAGGTATAACTTACTTAGTATTAAGACTTGGCCCTTTACTCGTAAAGATTCTTGGAAGAACCGGTACAGTAGCTGCAGGAAGATTTACCGCAATTATTATTGCAGCCTTTGGAGTTCAGCTAATTTTACAAGGCATATCTCAGATTAACTTGGTGTGAAGATTCCTATTCAAAATGAAAATTTTTTAATCCGAGTTACGATTGCTTTATGAAGTGTATGTCTGATAGTGTAAAAAAGAAAGTGGATATGGATACAATTGATAGAAGGTTATTAATAGAGTTATTAAGAGATGCAAGAAGTAGCTTGAGAAGACTTTCAGAAGAGATGAACGTATCGCCTGCAACTTTGCATAATAGATTAACCAGATTAGTACAAGAAGGTATAATAAAAGGTTTCACTGCACTCATTGATTATTCAAAACTAGGCTACACACTATCTGCAGTAATCATGGCAAAAGTTGACGGAAAACACCTTGTTGAATTTGAGAGAGAAGTAGCAAATGCAGATAACGTAGTGGCAGTTTATGATGTTGTAGGAGAATATGACGTAGTATTAATAGCTAAATTTAGGAGTGTAGAAGACCTTGATGCGTTTTTAAAACAGTTACTCAAAAATCCTAAAGTGGAAAGAACTTATACAAGTATAGTTTTGAATGTTGTTAAAGAAGATCCTAGAGTAAAAATTTAGACTTTTTCATGTGCAAAAGCCTTATATACTATATGACGTCCTCATATATCTATATGGTGTCTTAAATATGCAGTTCTGTCCTAAATGTGGAGGAGTAATGGTACCCGTAAAGAAGGACGGCAAAGAAGTGCTAAAGTGCAAAAAGTGTGGCTACGAAAAAGAAATGAGTACAAAGGATAAAAAAGCTTACGAAATTAAAGAGACCGCAAAGAATAACAAAGTACTTACTACATCAATAGTTAGCGAAAAAGAAGGCAGGAAGAGAGACGAAGAAGAATGGGAACAAGAAAGGGAAGAGTATTACAAAGAAATAGGATTAGAACTATTGAGGGATGAATTTGAGGGCTCTGAAGAAAACGATGAGGACTAACTGAATTAATTTCATATTTATTTTTGGTATTTCATTAGTAACATCTTTAACACCGTAAACATTTTAATTAAATCCCCTACATTTTATAAAGTATGAAAATCTCTGAAGTTCCTAACCTATATCTCCTTGATTTAAAAAATATGCAAATTATTATAGAAGAACTAAAAACTGAAAAAGGAGAAAAAATTTATTCCATTTATCAAAATAGAAAATATAGTATAAATGAAGAAAAAGAATGGACTCCCGACGTAGATAAGGCTAAAAAAATAAAAGAAGAAGAACTTCCAGTAGAAGTAGCGAAATATTTAAATAAATTAGGCATCTATGTAAAAGTTCCTAAAGTAGTTGAAAAGAAAGAGCAGCAAAAAGTAGAAACTAAAGAAGAGAAAAAACAAGAAGGAGAAGCTAAAAAGAAGGAAGAACAACAACAGCAATAGGTGACTAAATGCCTAATTACGATTTCATAATTACCACAGACCGTTGCTTAATGACTAACCATCATCATAAGGAATTCCTAGGCTTCTTAGGTACTGGGCCTGCGATAGGAATTCCAGAAAAAGTCTGGAAATGGTTGGCCTGCCCAAAGGTTAAAGTTGATGAATATGGAAGGCCTATAGAAGCACCTTACGGAATGAGGAAAATTGAGGCTAAGTTAATAGATGAAGGTTTTAATGCAGCAATTATAGACCCAGATTACATTGGAAAATACACGCCAACAGCAAAGGCTTTACTCTTCTCTCACCACGATTATTTTGCGTTTGGACCTCCATCTTCAACTTGGTGGGGAATAACTAAAAAGGAGCCAGTAAATTACAAAAGCTTTCAAGAACTGATTAACAGACCAGAAATTGCTGAAGGAAAAAAACATGGAATGAAAATACTTGTAGGCGGTCCTTCTACTTGGCAGTGGTTATGGAGAGAAGATATGATAGAAAAGCTTGGAGTTGACACTTTAGTTGATGGAGAAGGAGAGAAAGTCATTGTAAAATTGGCCCAAATGATACTTGATGGAGAAGAACTACCAAAGTACGTATATGTTAGCGGAGATGATGTTCCATCCATTGAAGATATTCCAGATATCAAAGGTGGAAGCGTCAACGGATTAATAGAAATAATGAGAGGATGCGCAAGATCTTGTAGGTTCTGTTCTGTAACATTAAGGCCAACTCGTTACTATCCTTTAGATAAAATAGAAAGGGAATTGCAAGTTAACGTTAAAGCTGGAATAAAACACGGCGTAATCCACAGTGATGATGTACTATTTTACGGAGCAGTAGGAATATTACCAAAACCAGAACCACTAATAAAATTACATCAGCTAGTTAAAAAGTACTATAAAACTATTGCTTGGAGCCATGCCAGTCTTGCAGCAATTAGATATTCTGAAGAAAAATACGGCCTTGTTTCAAAGTTAATGGAAATAGTTTACCAAGATGGGAATCAGAATTATTTAGGCGTAGAAGTAGGAATTGAAACTGGATCAGTTAGATTAGCAAAAGAGATAATGCCTGCAAAATCCGCACCGTATAAGCCAGAAAGCTACCCAGAAACCGTTGAGGAAGCGTTCAAAATAATGCATGAAAATCATATAATACCCGCAGGTACAATGATTGTAGGCTTACCAGAAGAGACCGAAGATGATGTATATAGAACAATAGAGCTTGTGGATAATCTAAGATCTTATAGAAGCATATTAGTCCCAATGTTCTTTGTACCAATGGGATATTTTAAGAATAAAGATTGGTTCACGAGAGTAAAACTAAACGATGCACACATAGAACTTTATAAGAAAGTGTTCTGGCACGATGTATACTGGGCTGAGGATATAATAAACAAGTTCTACATGAAAGGACCTTTATACTATCCTGTAAAACTCACATTAAAGTTGTTCTTAGCAATAGCTAAGAGAAAGATGAAACAAGTAGAATCAATGCTAGAGTCTAAATTGAGGAAATGAAAAGAACTTTCACTTTTTCTTCCTTGGATAAATGTAATCCTTTGGTGCTGCCTTAAAAGGTTCCAGATATTTTCTTAGCACTTTAGGTATTTCTACAGTTCCATCTTCGTTCTGGAAATTCTCAAGAATTGCTGTAATTGTCCTAGTACTTGCCACTGCGGTACTATTGAGAGTGTGAACGTATCCTTTCTTATTATTCTTCCTATCGACATATCTGATTTTCATCCTAAAGGCCTGCCAATCGGTACAATTGCTACAACTTACCATTTCCCTAAATTTTGCTTGAGCAGGCATCCAGGCTTCTAAGTCGTATTTCTTTGCTGCACAAGCACCTAAATCTCCCGAAGCTATGTTAACGATTCTATAAGGAATACCTAATCCTTGAAATATTTCTTCTGCATTGCTTAATAGTTCTTGATGGTATTTCCAACTGTCTTCCGGTAAAGAGAAAATGAACTGCTCGACTTTATGGAATTGATGAACCCTAAATATACCTTTAAGATCTTTATTAGCCGCACCTGCCTCTCTCCTGAAAGCTGGACTTATTCCAACAAGTTTTATTGGCAATTCTTCCTTCTCAATGTCTTCCTTATAATATAATGCGGCTAACGGATGCTCTGCGGTAGCTATTAAGTACAAGTCGTCGTTCTCTATTTTATATATTGCATCTTTAAATGTATCCAAATCAATTACTGCATGAATTACTTCTCCTCTAAGCATATAAGGTGGTAAAACTAGCCTATAGCCTTTAGATGTCATTGTATCTATTGCGTAAAGTAAAAGTGCAAAATCTAACCAAACTAAATCGTCAAATAAATAATAAAATCTGGAGCCCGCTACTTGAGATGCTTTCTCAGTATTGCCTAACTTTAATACGTTCTCTAACATATCTGCATGTCCTACAGGCTTCCAATTTATAATCTCATATTCCACTTGAGCACCATTGAGTTGCTTCTTAAACTCCTCTAAATCCTTCTCATAAACTTTGAATTTACCCCAGAACTTTATAGGAACATTATAAGTATCGTCTGGACCTACTGGAACATCTGGACTTATTATATTAGGCAAAGATCTTAAAATCTCATCCCTTTGCTCCTCAATTTCTTTTAGCTCTTTTTCCTTAGCCTCAAGTACTTGTAAAAGTTTTTTTGCCTCTTCTATTTTAGCCTTCCTTTCTTCCGGCTTTAACTTAGGTATCTGAGAATTAATCTCATTATGCTGATGCCTAAGTTTCTCGACTTCTTGTAAAATGCTCCTCCATTTTTTATCCAATTCTACAGCTTTTAACGCTAAAGAAGCGTCCATGTTCCTTTTCTTTAGAGAATCTATTAGCTCATCTGGATTATTTCTAATGAGCTCAAGTAAACTCCAAGACATAATAGAAAACAAAATTTGGAGATTTTATGACTTCTGTTCTTGAGTCGGCAAGCCGTACGTTTGTACCCACATTTCCACTATATCATAACCATATAATTTCTTGAATTTTTCTCTACCTTCAGGCGTCATTCTTAATGGACTCCACGGAGTCTCTAAGTCTATGTCAACGTCAACTTTCTTAGCTGGAACAGTCTCCTTTATTACTTGTTCTACAGTATATACTAGATCATCAACAACTGGACAACCCGGAGCGGTTAAGCCTAACTTTATGTAAACATCTCCTTCATCAGAAATTTGCAAATCGTATATCAAGCCTAAGTTTACTATATCTACTGGAATTTCCGGATCAAAAACTTGCGTTAAAGCTTCCATAATTTTTTGCTTCCATTCTTCCTTGTTAATTTGTGACATTTTTACCAGATATACCTTAGTAGACAGAGAATTTAATACTTAGCTATAAAACTTCTATAATTTCTATAAAAACACGTATAATTTCCAGTATGGCAAGTTGGACCTAATGGATTTACAAGAAATACTATTGCGTCCTCGTCACAATCAACGTAAAAATCTTCGATTAATTGAAAGTGCTTGCTGGTTTCTCCTTTTAACCAAAGTCTTTTCCTGCTTAAAGACCAAAAGTGTGCCATTCCTGTTGTTAAAGTTTTAAAAACTGCTTCTTTATTCATATTACCTACCATAAGGACGTCTTTAGTCTTATAATGTTGAAGAATTGCAATTATTGTATCATATTCATGTCTAAAATTAAGTTTCTCAATTATCTTTTTAGCCTCATCTTCTGAAAGTTTTAGCGTGACATCCACCTCTTTAAGTTCTCAAAAAATACTCTCCCAGTTTCACTGCTCTTTTCTGGATGAAACTGTGTACCTACAACATTTTCCTTACAAACCATTGCAGGATACTCTATTCCGTAGCTGGACTTCATTACCACATGATCATTAGTATAAGCAACATAACTATGAACGTAATATGCATATTTTCCGTCAAGTCCTTCAGTTAGCTCACAATCCCCAGATACGTAAATTTTATCCCAGCCTATATGCGGAAGTTTTACATTAGCATGAATCTTATCTACAGTGCCTCTAAACCATCCTAAACCTTTACTTTTACCACCTTCAGTTCCTTTTTCAAACATTATTTGAAGACCTAAGCAAACTCCAAGAAAATGAACTCCAGATTTCCTAAGATCATTTATTTTATCCAAGTTAATCTGAATGAACTTTGATACTGCAGAAAATGCCCCAACTCCAGGAAATACTATTAGATCTGCATCCTTAATTTCCTTACTTATTTCAACTTCGAATCCAGCTCTCTCTAATCCTGAAGAGATACTAAATAGATTACCTACCCCATAATTAACAACTAGAGCCTTCATTTCATCCTCCTCCTTAATTCAGAATATAATTCTTCTGGTTTAACTCCTTCAACAGCCATAAGAACCCAGAGATGATACATTAAATCCGCTGCTTCAGAGATGAACCTATCTCTTCCCTCATATAGTGAAGCAACAATTGTTTCTACCGCCTCTTCTCCAACCTTTCTTGCTATATATCCTTTTCCTTTTTTAGCAAGTTCAGCAGTATAACTATTTTCCGGCATTTTCTCTAACCTCTGAAGTATTATTTCATATAATTTATCTAAAACTTCAGACATATCTCTCACCTATACTTTTAGAGTGAATTTCGAATCCTTCATACCTTGCTAAAGTAATTGCCGCATTGATTAACTCTCTATCTGGATTATTAGCTTGAGCAAAAGAGATAGGCTTAAGGAAATCGTATACTGTTAGCCCTCCTTTGAATTTAGCCCAACTATTAGTCGGTAAAATATGATCTGGTCCAGCACTATAGTCGATAATTGCAGGAGGAGTTCTACCCAAAGTCACTGCACCTGCATTTCTAACCATTTTTAGGGCTTCTCGTGGAGAAGAAACTTGCAAAGAAAGGTGTTCTGGAGCTATAGAGTTTGCATAAGTTATTGCTTCTTCAAGATCTCTTGCTTTAACTAAATAAAAAGTTAGGTCAGAACTAGAAACTTTTTCCTCTACTTCTCTCAATACTCTATCAGAAGTAGAAATTAGGACTAACAATGTGGAATTTCCATGCTCTCCTTGAGCAAGTAAATCAAGGTAAATTTGCTCAGAATCAGCTGAATCATCAGCAACAATAACTAACTCTGTAGGACCTTCTATTCCATCTATTCCTACATCCTTGCTTACAATGTATTTTGCTGCTTGAACATAAACGTTTCCAGGTCCGACTATCTTATCTACTTTCTTAACGCTTTCCGTTCCGTAAGCCAATGCAGCAATAGCTTGTGCTCCACCAATTTTGTATATTTCCTTTACATTAAGTTTTTCTGCAATATATGCAATTGCAGGATCAATTTTACCTTTAGTAGGTGTTGCAACATAAAGTTCTTCAACTCCAGCAACTATTGCAGGTATTCCTGCCATTAGTAGCGTTGATGGATAAAGCTTTTTCCCGCCCGGCACATAAATTCCTACCCTTTCTAACGGAGTCCAAATTATCCCAAAGTCAACTCCACTTTTTCCACCGCCTATTTGAGGAGGCTTTATTGAAGTGTGAAATTCCTTTATTTGTTCTGAGACTACATCTATTGCTTTCTTAATGTCTTCAGAGAGTAACGAAGCCGAGGCGTGAATCTCTTCCCTTGTAACTTTTATATTATCAAGCTTTACTCCGTCGAATTTTTCAGTAAATTCAATCAAGGCTTTGTCTCCTTCTTTTTTTACTTTCTCTACAATCTCGCTTACCTTGTCCAGAACTTGATCAAAACTTATAGGCCTACTTTTAGGAAGACCTTTTATTATCATATCCTCACATCAACTCCCTTGGTTTTTAAATAATACTTTAAATCCTTGATTCTAATAATTCCGTCATGAAAAACACCTGCTGCTAAAGCAGCATCCGCTTTTCCTTCTGTTAAAACTTCAAAAAAATGCTCTGGTTTGCCTGCTCCACCGCTAGCTATTACTGGAATATTCACTGCTTCTGCTATAGCTCTAGTTAATTTAATATCATATCCTGACCTTGTACCATCTTTATCAATGCTGGTCAAGAGTATTTCTCCTGCACCTAAACTTTCTACTTCTTTAGCCCAATTAACTGCTTCTAACCCCGTCCTGAAAGTTCCAGATTTTGTGTAAACAATCCAAGAATTTCCTTCAATTTTAGCATCAATTGCTACAACTACTGCTTGTGCACCAAATTCTTCAGAGGCTTGAGTAATTATTTGCTTATTTTCTACAGCGGCTGTATTTATACTAACCTTGTCTGCACCAGAAGACAGTATTCTTGAAACGTCTTCTAAGCTTCTTATTCCTCCTCCTACTGTTAAAGGTATTGACAAAACGCTAGCAGTATTTCTTACCACATCAAGTAAAGTTCTCCTTCCTTCAATTGTTGCAGAAATGTCTAAGAAAACTATTTCATCTGCACCTTCTTCCTCATATTTAGCTGCTAATTCTACCGGATCTCCCTTGTCCTTAAGATTAAGGAAATTAACTCCTTTTACTACTCTTCCGTTTTTTACATCTAAGCATGCAATAATTCTCTTTGTAGTCATAATAATCCCTTAGTCGTAGGTAATCTATTATTAACTATTCTAGAAGCTTCATACAACGAAATTCCTAAACCTTTAAATGCAGCCTCTACTATATGATGTTCGTTCTCCCCACTAAATTTCCTTATATGTAGCGTTATTCCTGCATTATATGCAAATGTCCTAAAAAAGTGAGGTACGTTCTCCATAGATAAGCCACCTATTTCTTCTCTCTTAAGGTCTAGATCTATTATTCCCATACCCCTGCCAGAAATATCTACTGCTACCAAAACTAGAGCTTCATCCATCGGAGTAAATATGCTAAAGAACCTCCTTATGCCTCTCTTATCACCTAAAGCTTCCTTAAATGCTTCCCCTAAAACTATTGCAGTATCCTCAACTATGTGATGGTCATCGTAATTTTGTTTATCTTTAGCAAAAATCTTCGCTGAAGAATTCATGTGAAATAGCATTGAATTTAACATATGATTAAAGAAAGGTATGGGAGTAGAAACTTCTACGTTCCCTGGAGTATCAATATCTAGGTAAACTTCTATTTCTGTCTCTTTAGTATCCCTCTTTACTGTGGCATATCTAGACATACTTCACACCCTTTAAATTTCCTGAGTAAAAAGACATTCCTACTATTGTAAAATCAATCTTACTCTCCTTTAGCTTGAGAAGATCATTAATGTTATTTACACCCCCCGCATATCCCTTAAGTTTATTCACTCTACTAGAGTATATTGAAATATTCTCGTCAATTCCTTTCTTCGTTCCTTCATTGCATACATAAGTAAAAATTACTCCTTTAATATCATAATTTTTCAGTAAAGAAATTGTTTCGTCTACGCTTTTTGCCTCTTCTCTCCATCCTTTAATTAGGGTTTTTCCTCCGCAATAGTCTATTGAGAAAAATAGTCTATCTCCTAGTAATTCACTCATTTTATCAAATTCTTCCTTATTCGTGAAAAGTATTGATGAAACAACAATTTCAGTAATGCCTAGTGATAATATTCTGTTTGCCTTTTCAATACTTCTTATACCTCCACCTACTTCAATTCTTTTAAAACCTATTCTTGCAATACTAGCTATTTTATCCTCGTTGTTCCCTGAGTTTTCTGCGGCGTCAAGATCAACAATATGGACTGCATCATAACCTAAAGAGTAAATTTCCTCAGCAACTTTTATTGGGTCTCCTATTATGATTCCGGTTCCTTTAACTCCTCTTACTCTTTTTACAGCTTTTCCTTGACTTATATCTATGCTGGGTATTACATACATTACTTAACAACCTTCTCTATATTTACAACTACAATATCCCTAGCCCCTGCAGCCTTAGCTTTAGCTATAACTTCTGGTAATTGACTCTCCTCTGCAACTGTTATTACTTCCCAAGCATTAGTTTTGCTTAGCCTAGATATAGCAGGCGATAGCATTGCAGGTAAAGACGAAATAACATCTTCTAATTTACTGTCGTCTACGTTCATGAATATCATCTTTCTACCTCTAGCTGAAATTACACCTTTCATCATAGTTAATACTAGATTTACTCTCTCTGCTTCCTCCGATTTCATCCAATATCTATTACCAATAACTACAGCGTAAGTTTGGAGAATCTCATCGATAGGCTTTAACCCATGTAATTTTAACGTAGTCCCAGTGCTAACTACATCAATTATTGCGTCTGCCGCACCCAATGAAGGCATAACTTCAGCTGCACCACTTATTTTTACTATTTTTGCATCTATGTCGACTTTATTTAGATATTCTTTAGCTATATTATAGTATTTGGTAGCAATTCTTATGCCATTTCTTTTTCTCCTTAAATCCTCAACATTCTCAACGTCCCAGCTTTGAGGAACGGCTAAAACTATCTTAGCTTTTCCAAAGTCTAACTTTATCAATTCCTCTACGTCAGCTTTAGATTCAGTAACGTAATCGTGACCAGTTATTCCTATTTCTGCAGCTCCTGCTTCGACTAAATTAGGTATATCCTCTGTTCTCATCATAACTAATTGAACACCATCCCAACTCGTAGGTATCATTAATGCCCTTTCGTCACTAGCTAACGGCTTAATTCCTACTTGAGATAAAAATTGTAAAGTAGGTTGTTGAAGCCTACCTTTGTTTGGAATCGCCACTTTCAAGAATCTCACCCAGAGCTTTAACTAAAATTTCACATTGTTCTCTAGTTCCCACAGTTATTCTATAAAATCCATCAATTGGTTTCCTAATAGCTATTTTTCTTTCCATTAAGGGATTTAATAAATCTCTATTATCCTTAACAAAGAGGAAATTTGTAACAGACTTGTATACCTTTAAACCTAATTTTTTAAGAGATGAATATAGATATTCTCTGTTCTCAGTAATCTCGTTTACTATTTTTCTCGCATAAGATGGATTTTCTAAGGCAGTTATTCCAGCTATTAATGAAGGTAAAGCAACGTCAAAAGGTGTAGAAGTTTTTGTCAAAGCATCTACTACTTCTTTATTTGCGATAAGATAGCCAACTCTATAAGAAGCTAAAGAGAACGCTTTACTTAAAGTTCTCACTATCATAACGTTTGGATATTCATTTACTAACGAAGCTGCAGTATAACCTGAGAACTCATAATACGCTTCGTCTAAAACTAGGAACCCATTTATGCTCTCAGCGAGTATGGATATCAAATCTTTATTAGCCTTTAACATAGGCGAACCAGTAGGGTTATTTGGATCGTCTATTACTACTAATTTTGACTTTTTAGCAAAATCTAGAAGTTTATCTATATCTTCCTTCCACCAATCTCCGTCTTCTACTAGGTTTATTTTATTTACCTTTAGTCCACGAACTGCAGAGTAAACTGAATACATACTATATGATGGGAAATTGTAAGTTACAGTATCTCCAGGATTTAGGAAATTATAGAAAATAGCCCTTAAAGCTCCGTCTCCTCCAGGTGTAGGGAAAATATTAGATGGTTCTACCTTATTATATTCTGCAGCTAATTCCTTAAACCTAGAAGTTAAATCTGGGTGTTGATATCTATTACCTTGAGATAGGTACTTTTCCACTTCTTGAATTATAAAATTGGGTGGAGAATATGGAGATTCATTTAAATGAAGTCTTATTCCTTCTTTTATATCACTATAATCGTATTCTTTAGCTTCCTTTAGCCATTTAGGTATTTCGGTTGGTGCAATACGAAACCCTTGGTAAAAAGGTGGAAATAAATTTAAAAATTTTTTGTACAAATTATTACGTGTTTTTAGAAAGATTACTAGACAAGAAAAGCTTAGTAATCTCCTATTATTACTCAGTAAATTTAACATTATTAATGAATTTTGCATCACTTTATTATAGAAAAACTGGGAAGAACATTTGCATTGGAAACTTCGGTAAAATAAAGTGGGAATTTTATCCTAAAGACGTAGATTTCCCAGTAAAATGCGACGAAAATTCTGCTTTCTTAGTTTTTGAAGCAGAGAATGAGAGCGAACTGCCGGAAAAGTTCATTTTTGCAACTTCTTATAAGAATCTAAAGGTTAACGCAATAAAGGTTAGAGTAGAAAAATTTGAGTTCAACGTATATAAGGCAATAATCGAAGACGAAATAATTCCATTTAAGATTGTAAAGGGCGAAATAAATGAAGTAAAATTAACAAACGACTACACTGAATTGCTTAATATTATAAAAGAGCTGGGTGGAGAATGCGAAATGAGAGATTTAGTAAATATTGCTTCAAAGAGGTTGAATATCCCTAGAGATGAAGTAAAGGAAAAAATATTATTTCTGAAAGAAATTGATAAAATAGACATAGAAGGAAAGAAAATAAAACTCATTCTATAATGATTGCAGGCCTTAAAGGTAGTGCGTCCTTGTTATATTTTTTCTTTATTTCATCTGTAAATCTTTCAGCCTTGACTTCTAATCCTAACTTATACTTAATATAGCTTATGCCTTCTTTAACTAGCTCTTCTTCATCGAAACCATAAGATGCTATCTTCTTCATTTCGTCTCCCAAACCTTGGGCATATTGGAATATTTTTTGCAATTCTTTTGCTTCCTCACTATTCTTAGGCTTATGAGAAGTCATAAAAGTCTTCATATTTCCTCCGGAACTGATAACATTTAATGCATCAATTAATAGCTGCATTTTAGACCTATCTGCAACGTATATTTTAACTAACTTTGGAGTACCTTTATAAACGTTTAATATAGCCTTAACGTCATCTATTATTAGCTTATGATATTCGTGAGCAACTTCCGTTTTGATATCAACCTTGCTTTCATCAAATTTAGGCCATTCTTCTAATGATACGAAAGTGTTGTGACCTAATGAATTCCAAACTTCTTCTGCTATATGGGGTGCAAATGGAGATATTAATTTACTCCAAGTTTCTAGAACTTCTTTTAACACTTCAGCGTTAGGATTTCTCCCTTCAGCTTTAGCCATCTCCACGTAATCATTAATATCGGATGATAAACCAAATAAGATCTCATTCAAGGCTTCCCTGAACCTCATTTCATCCATCATTGGCGTAACTTCTTTTATAGTAGAATATAACCTTGATAACATCCATTTTTCTGGAATACCAAACTCTTTACTCTCAAGCCCTTTAATTGTAGTTAACATGTCATAAAACTTCTTCAAATTATCAATTACAGACTTAGCTACAGTCTCCGTAAAGTTAGTTTCAGATCCCATATCTGCTGTTGCAGCTAATGTTATTCTAATAACGTCTGGGCTATAAATTCTAATTGCTTTTCTCAGAGGAATTATATTCCTCAAGGACTTGCTCATCTTCTTTCCTTCGTAAAGTACTAGACCATTAACTGCTATACCTTTAGGCCATAAGTTCTCTGGGAAGATTGCTGCATGATTAAATATAAAGAATGATAAGTGATTAGGTATTAAATCAGAACCGCTATGTCTCATATCTAATGGATACCAGTAAGTAAATTCATTTCTTAAATCTTGCAAAACTTCAACTGGAATATTAGTTACCTTAGACACTTCCTCGACATTACCTTTACCCAGCATTACGTAGTCCCAAAATTCGAACGTTAACTGAGAAGCGTGTAAGTTATATTTCCTTATTTTGTGAGCTATCGTATAATAAGCCATATAAATTGTAGAATCTGATAAACTTTCAATTATCCATTTCTTATCCCAAGGTAGAGGAGTGCCTAATCCTCTAGTTCTAGCACAAGCCCTCTTTTGCAGCCAGTCTAATGCGTATTCAAAATCTTTTCTGGCTTCTTCTGGTACTATTCTCATCATTGATAACAATTTCTTTGCTTTGGCTTTCCACTCTGGATTGCCGTAATCCAAGAACCATTGATCTTTTAGTATCTTAACAACTACTTCGTTTCCGCATCTGCAATAAACTGGCCTGTTCATTATTTCCAAGATTTTCCTACCTAGACCGTGATTAATTATAAAATTCGTAATTATTTTCCTTGCCTCTGGTACTGATAAGCCTACAATATCTTTTAACTCTCCCCTATATTCCGGTTTAGCTCTTAATAACACGTCGTCCCTCATTTTTCCTTTGTTGTATTCAGCTCTATATACTAACTCAGTTAATTTCTTAAGATCGGCGTCATTCTTAGGCTTTTCTTTTTCAACAACTTCCGCAGCAGGAGACTCACCGTAACCTTCAACCTTTATTACTGGAATTATTTGGGTGTTTGGACTAACTTTCTTTAAATAATAATAATCAAAAGGCGCATGAGCCGGAACGCTCATTACTACTCCCGTTGCCATATCTGGGTCAACGAATTCGCCCGGCAATACTGGAACGCTCTGACCAGTTATTGGATTAATCGCAGTTAATTTAATTAAATCTGATCCAGAAATCTTATCTAAAACCTTAACATTATCGATCTGGAAACTTAACTTAAAAGCTGCCCTTTCTGTAACTATCATTCTTTTTCCATCTATTTCAGTTATTGCATAAGTTACTTTGGGGTTTACCCATACTGCAACTACTCCAAAGATAGTCTCCGGCCTTAAAGTTGCAACGGGTAAGATACCCTTCTCTGATTCAAAGTAAATTAGCACGTATTCTCCTATATCTGGCTCTACATCGCCTTTAGTGTCGTGCATCCCAACCGGTAAATGATGAACAGGGCACCAGCCTACTGGATGAGTGTCCTTCACTATATAGCCTTGTTGCTGTAATTTATTAAATTGCCAAACAATAAATGAAGAAAATTCTGGGTCTATTGTTGTAAATTCTCTCCTCCAGTCTATGCTTAACCCTAGTTCTTTCATAGCTTTCTTTATATCCTCCTTAAAGTAGTTAGCCATGAACAGCGGATCTGATAATTTCGGAATATCGTCTGGAGGTATCTCATAAATATTTTTGAAAATGTCTATAACTTCCTTTTCTCCTTTAGCTACGTCATCTGCCATAGTTATTATCGGCGTTCCTGTATAATGAAATCCCATTGGGAATAGTACATTATAGCCTTTCATTCTCATATATCTGGCATAGATATCTGCAGTGGTATACGTTCTTCCGTGACCTAAGTGGAAAGGACTATTTGGATAAGGAAAAGCTACTGTAGTAAAGAACTTCTTTCTACTATCTGGATTACTTTCAAATATTTTGCTCTCTTCCCATTTCTTTTGCCATTTTTGGGATATATTGACCAGAAACGCACTGAAAGTCTGAGAAATTCAGCCCACCAAAACCTATATTACTGAGATATTTTTTAAGCTTATTAAATGTTCACAAGAACTGGAGACGACGGAAATACAAATGTAATAAATAAGAGAGTAGGTAAAGATTCCCCTTTAGTAAATATGTTAGGCGACTTAGATGAAGTAAATTCTTTCTTGGGCTTAGCCTTAGCTAAATTACCTTGGGACGATATGAAGAAAGACATTGAAAAAATTCAATATGAATTATTCGCAATAGGAGAAGAATTAAGTACTGGAAATATTAAAATAACTCAAGAGAACGTGAAATGGCTAGAAGAAAGGACAATAGCTTATAGAAAAGAGAGCGGACCAGTAAAGCTTTTTGTAATCCCTGGAGGCTCAGAAGAAGCTTCTTACCTTCATGTAGCCAGAAGCATAGTAAGAAGAGTAGAAAGGAACGCAGTTAAATATTCTAAAGAGATTGAATTTGACAAATGGATAATAGTTTATCTAAATAGACTATCTTCGCTCTTATTTTCCATGGCAATTGTAGCAAATAAGAGAAAAGGAATTGAAGAAAGAATTTACGATATACGCAAATACTTCTGAGGTAAAAGCCCAGATTGTATCATTAATTCACAATTTTTACATATTTCTCTTCCATAACTTGTAGGTTCTCCACAAATCTTACAAGTAGGTAATTCTTCTTTTGGAGAATGTTGCCTTACTAGCTCTGATATTTTATCAAACTCTTCAACAATCCTAAGTAGACTACCGGGTTTTTGCTGTTCAATTAAATAAAGTAACTCCCTAACCTTAGCTCTCAATGTAGGTCTGGCTGAAATGTAAGGACATTCGACTTCCTGAAATTCAAATCCTTTTAGAAAAGCATACATTGTGGTTTCCCACTCATAAATCTTCCTTAGAGGTTTGACTCTTAAAACAAACTTATCGCTTAACTTTAGAGGTACATCCCCTAATCTTACTAATCTCTTAACGTCACCTCTAAGTATATTTACTATAACAGTTTGTGCCTCGTCATCTAAATTATGTCCAGTAGCCACCAGATCCGCTTTAACTTGTCTTCCTGCATCGTTAATTAATTTTCTTCTAAATCCTCCACAAAAAGTGCAAGCTGATATATTTAGCCCTTTAGCTCTAGCCGAGGATACCATCTCATCTAATGTGTAACCCACAGAATCCTTAAATGAGGTTGATATTAATTCTATACCAAGATCGTCAAGGTATTTTCTTAATTTCTCTGCCTGTTCCTTCCTATTATATCCAGAAATACCTTCCACAATGTTAAATGCCACTAACCTCTTAGGATCAATGAAACTAGCCAATGTGTCTGCTAAAGTCAGACTATCTTTTCCACCAGAAACCGCTAAAAGAATCTTGCTAGCCTTTAGAAGGCCTTGTTTCTCAGCTTCTTTCTTAACTCTCTGTCTTATATCCTCTATGAAACATTCTTTACATAATCTTCTCCCAGTATGGGGCTGATAAACTACAGCCTCCCTAGATTTACAAACGTCACAAATCATTTTCCTTTCCTTCCTTCTACTAATCTATTTCCTGCTGCAACTTCATCTATACTATGTATTGCACAACCGTCCTCTTCTAAGACCTTTTTTACTTCTTCAAAATTTATATTAGATCCTTCTATAACTACCATTAAACCCATAGTTTCTACGTCCATGTCTGTTACGCTAATATTAACTCCATCTATTCCTTCTAGTTCAGTTAGTTTACCGGCTAAATCTATTATTGTTGTACCTTTAATTGGTTTTAAAACGTCAAGAACAATCCTTCTTATACTCACTCTTCATCAATGTGTTAAATAAGGACTTTAGCGTTAAAAATCTAATTTTTATCTTGAATATATATCAATTATCTGGGATTTTAAGTATTAAAAATATTAAAGACGCCTATACTTTAAGTCTTAAAGACCTTGTAACATGTTTAGGTTAATTTTAAATAAATAGGGTTCGGGGGTATATAAAGGGGGGTTTAAAAATGATGGGGATAAACCAAGAAGTACCAAAAGTTATAGGAAAACAAGTTTATGGGAGCTTATACGATTGTGATGAGGAAGTTTTAAAAGATGTAGAAAAACTGAAGAATATTGTAATAAATGCTGCTAAAATAGGTAACATGACCCTCCTTGACGTTAAGGCATGGAAAATCGGTGAAGGAGCTAGCGTTGTAGCTATAGTATTAGAAAGTCATATAACAATTCACACATGGCCTGAGTACAAATTTGCCACAGTTGACGTTTATTCCTGTGGCGCAAAGAGTGACCCCAAGAAAGCCTTTGCTTACATAGTAAAGGAACTTGGAGCAAAAAGGTATAGTATGAATGAGGCTGATAGATCATCGGACTTTTAATAGTGGGTGGAGGATTAGCAGGACTTTTATTTGGGTATAAAAATAAGGATAAGGAAGAAAAAATTCTTATTTTTGATAGAAAAAGATTTCCTGGTAAAAAATGTACTGGAATAATAAGCTACTCTACTTTTCAAAAACTAGAAATACCAAGAGAGTTCGTAGATAGAGATTTTAAAGAAATAGAGATAGTTATAAATAATAAATATTCAATTTTTATTAAAACCCACGTATTAAGGCTAAATAGGGAAAAATTAGAAAAATGGCTAGACCAAGAGTTAAAAGTTATTAGGCCAGTTAATGCGGAAATTAGGAACGAGAAGGAAGTAGTAGTAAATAGCAATGTATATCATGGGAAAGTAATCGATTGCTCCGGCTGGAAAGGAAAGGCTAAATGGATCAAAGCAATAGAGGAAGTAAGAGAGCCTTTGCCAGAAATGGATAAGATTAGAGTTTTTATTGATTCAAAAAATCCTGGAGGATTTTCGTGGATAGTACCTTTACCTGATAAAACTTTGGTAGGATCTTTATCTTACTCTAATCCTAAGCTGTTCTTACCAGCTGTGGATAAAAGATTAATTGAGATACACGGTGGTTCAATACCTAGAGTAAAGCCAATTAAACCTCAAAGTAGCATTATAGCCTTTGGAGATAGAACAGGATTAATAAAAACATTTACCGGCGGTGGAATATTTGGAATAGCTGAATTAATTTCCTCAAATAATTATGCTAAGACTTTTTCAGAATTATCCAAAGAAATAAGAAAACAGTACTATTTAACTACATTAGTGGAGAAAAGTTGGAGAATTTGGTTATCTTTAGCAAGAATTTACAAGGATAAAACAATAAGGGCAGAAAAGGAATTCGATTTTCATTCAATGCTTCTTTTCTCTCACTAAATTGAAACATCCCTCGCCCTTTTCTATAATTCCCTTGTTCATTAATTCAACTATAACTTTTTCTGGATCTTTAACTCCTAGTGCTTTTAAATCCCTGACAGCAATAATTTCTCCAACAGAAATATATTTTCTAAAATATTTCTCAGCAATTTCTATGTCCTTTTCCATACTCTAATTTTATTTTCTTACAATCATTTAACGCTATCGTGAATCCTTATCTAAAACTTGTAAGGATACATAACGTTATAGGCGCTGCAATAGGAGATTTTACAGGCTACGTTGTTTCCTCTGCTTGGAATTTTAATCTAGAGAAGCTAATAATCTCACTGATTGTAGTGTCTTTAGTCGCAGCAGGCGGTTACGCTATAAATGACGTATACGACATTGAAATAGATAAGATAAATAAACCAGATAGACCGCTACCATCTGGACGAATAAGCATAAAGAACGCAGTTACTTTATCTTACTCAACAATGATAATAGGCAGTGGATTAGCTTTTATCCTTGGAATTTTACAAGGATTATTGGCAATAATGACTTCAATAGCTTTAATTTACTACGCTAAAACGCTTAAAAGGCAGGGCTTGGCTGGTAACATAATCGTAGCAACTACTACTGCTTTATCAATATTCTATGGTGGTATAGCATATTTTGAAGGAAATTGGTTTGAGAGAGTAATAATACCAACAGCGTACTCTTTTCTTCTCACATTAGGAAGAGAGTTGGTTAAAGGAATAGAAGACTATGAAGGAGACAAGAAATATGGTGTGAGAACATTAGCAACTACCAAGGGAATTAGATTCACTTGGAATATTGCAAGGGTAATATTACTTTTAATGTTAGCAATCTCTCCGTTGCCAATTCTACTTGGATTTAACATTATTTATGGAATACTTTTAATTCCATTTACTTTCTTCACTTTAAAAGCAGTATTTGCAGAAACTTCGCCTAGAGGAGGAGGAGAAGCTAGAGGTTTATTAAAGGGTTCAGCTTTCATAGGTATGATAGCTTTTATTCTAGGCAGTCTCCCATTCAAGATCTTTATCTAAAATTTTCCTAAAACCAGATTTTACGCCTACAATTCTTAGATGCACGTTACCCTTTTTTGGTACAAAGAACTCATAATTAATCTTTTGCCCTATTTTTATATTATCAAAAGATTTAAAGTGTATAGTAACTCCGTTCAGCATTGCATTAAGCAAAACCTTATCTAAGTCTACTTCACCGTCGTTGTAAAGAGTTATAACGGCTTTATTATCCCTCCCTATTTTACCACTCACATTTATCGAAATATTTGGAGTTATTGAATTTTCTGAATAATGTAAAAATAGAAAAGCGGGACTCCTTTGCGACGATTCATGGATTATGCTTAAGTGACCTTTTACCTCAATTTCATCACTATCTAAACTCCCGCCAATTGTTGTAACAGTCCCTGTACTATTGACAACCTTTAATATTGACTTATTAGGATTCCTGATTACAATGTAGTTTTTACCTTCTCCATCTAACTCTATTTCTTCTGAAGGCTGTATTAAATATATTCCTGCTCTAAGTTTATAATTCGTTTTAAACTCTGGAACTTCATAAAATAGAACTGAATTTATAATATGAACCCAAATCCCTTCAATTGAAGAATGAGAAACAACGAACTCGTTTTTGCCTTCTCGCGCTAAATGAGTAACGTCATAAATATTTAGATTATAATAAGATCCGCCAACTTTCACGGTATCTATAGGCTTAAATTCCTTGGTTAACGAAAAATTGTTTAACCAAAGTCTCCACTTAGTTGTTAAATCTCTTGTCTCCGTTATTATAACAATGTATGCCTTTATGGGCTTTTTTTCAGCATAAAATGTATAAAGTAGTTCCCTATTTTCAGAGCTAACTTTTGTGGATTTTAGCAAAGTTGAATATTCAATACTGCCGTTTATGCTTCCTTCGTCAAATGTTGCAATCTTACCAATTGGCATGAATATATAATGAGGAAAAAAGAAAATAAAATGAATGCTAGGAGATGTGCTAAAGGTTATAAAGAAATCAGATGCTGTACTAGAGATAGTTGACTCTAGGGAACCAGACCTTACTAGATCTAAAAAGATAGAAAGTATAGTAAAGAAGGAAGGTAAAGGAATTTTAATAGTTATTAACAAAGGAGACCTAGTGCCAAGGGAAGTCCTTGAAAAATGGAAGAGATATATAGAGAAGGAAGATGGAATAAAAACTGTTTACATTTCCGCAACTTCGCACTTAGGAACTAAAATTTTACGTAATGCAATAAAGGAAGTATTAAAAGGAAACGAAGGAACGATTTGCTTAGTAGGCTATCCAAAGACTGGGAAATCCTCTATAATAAATGCCTTAAAAGGAAGGCATTCCGCTTCTACGTCTGCCCACCCAATGGCTTATGGCTATACAAAAACTATACAAAAATTCAAGGTAGATTCAAAAATTTACGCTTGGGATACGCCCGGAATCATTCCTCCAGACGGAAGCCCACTAGAAAAAGCTATAAGGGGACAAGCTGTTGAGAAAATAGAAGATCCAGTAAAGGTAGCATTATTACTTATAGATAGAATTGAAAAGTTTGATAAAAATGCGTTGAAGTCTGCTTATAAACTTGATTATTCCGATGGATTGGATTTGCTTCAGAAGATTGCAATTAAGAGAGGCTGGTTTTATAAAAAAGATAAAGAGCCTCTTATTGAAGAAGCAGCAAGGCAATTAATTAGAGACTACCACGAAGGAAAGATAATTTATTTTACCCTCCCACCATCAGAGTCTAATGATGAAAATAAAAGTAGTAATATTTGATGCAGACAAAACTCTTTGGGATCACTATAATATTTCAGAATTTGAGGATCCAATAAAAATTATTAATAAAAATGAAATTGAAGACGCTAAAGGCAGAAAGCTAAAAGTTTTTCCAGATGTTAGAGAAACTTTAGAAGAACTGAAGAAGAAAGGAATAATACTGGGTTTAGCAACCTGGAATTACCCAGATAAAACACAAAAAATTTTACAAATTCTAGATTTATATAAATATTTTGATGTTATTGTGTCCAGAGACTTTCCTTACAAGTTTATCATGATAAATGAGATTCTTAGTGAACTGAGAAATAAGGGGATTAAAATAAAACCAGAGGAGACAATGTTTATTGACGATAGAAGATCTCACTTTGGAAATGTATGGTTATATTTAGGAAATATTAAATGTGTTGAAATGTGGAAAGATATAAAATGCCATAGTGAAATTCTTCACATGTTAGATTAAACTATTTTTAAACCTATGGATACATAACTTTTTAAAAAGTTAAAAAATTATCATAAGAGTTTTTAAAGAGAAAAGATAAAGCTTAAAAATTTAACGGTATATTTGCTAAGCCGTGGAAAAGATGATAGGTGATCATACCCTCCAAATCCAATAAGTTCTCTAAAATATTTTCAAGTCAACCAATTGCTTCTTCTAAAAATAGTAACAGAGGTGAAGAACGTTGCCTAGTGGCGCCAGAATTCTAGTAGATGCGCTAAAGAGAGAAGGAGTGAAAGTAATCTTCGGCATACCAGGATTATATAATATGCCGTTTTATGACGAACTATTTTATGAAATACAAAACCAGGAAATAAGACACGTATTAATGAGACACGAACAGGGAGCAACTCACGCCGCAGACGGATTTGCAAGAGTTTCTGGCTTTCCTGGTGTGGTTACTGCTACATCCGGCCCTGGAGCAACTAACCTAGTAACTGGAATGATAACTGCATATTGGGATAGCTCACCAGTAATAGCGATAACGGGACAAGTAAATAGATCTTCAATAGGAAAAATGGCTTTTCAGGAATCCGACCAACCAGGAATATTTAAAGATATAACAAAGTATGTAGTACAATTAAAAACTGTAAGTGAAATTCCAATATGGATAAAGAACGCATTTTACATTGCCACTACGGGAAGACCTGGCCCAGTACTTGTAGATATTCCGAGAGACGTCCAATTAGAAAAAATTGATGAAGTAGAATGGCCAGAAAAACCAATGGTAAGAGGATATAAGCCGTTCAGAACTGTTATAGAACCAGAAAAACTGAAGAAGGCAGCAGAAATACTAGTTAATGCAGAAAAACCAATAATTCTAGTTGGTACTGGAGTAACTTGGTCCAATGCAACTACTGAAGTATTAAACTTGGCAGAAACTCTAATTTGTCCAATAATTTCAACCTTACCAGGAAAATCAGCGATTCCACACGATCATCCATTATATGTTGGACCCATGGGATACTATGGAAGAGCGGAAGCCTCACTTGCTGCGTTAGAATCCGACGTAATGCTAATAATAGGGGCTAGATTAAGTGATAGAACATTTACTTCTTACGATGAGATGATAGAGACTAAAAAGAAGTTCATCATGATAAACTTAGACCCGACCGATGCAGAGAGAGCGTTCAAAGTAGATGTAGCTATGTATGGCGATGCAAAAATTCTAACTAGGGAATTATTAAACGCAGTAATTAAAGTCGGAATGAAAAAAGATAGATCCGCATGGATGAAAAGAGTTAAGGAATTGAAAGAGTATTATGCACAATTTTACTATCAAGACGAACCGGGTAAAATAAAACCGTGGAAAGCGTTGAAGACAATAAGAAATGCGATTCCTAGGGATGCAATAGTAACAACTGGAGTGGGACAACATCAAATGTGGGCAGAAGTATTTTGGGAAGTTCTTGAACCTAGGACTTTCTTATCTTCAACAGGTATGGGTACAATGGGTTTTGGATTACCTGCAGCCATGGGTGCAAAGCTTGCTAGACCAGATAAAGTAGTAGTAGATTTAGATGGCGATGGATCCTTTATGATGACTGGAAATAATTTAGCTACAGCCGTTGATGAGCATATTCCAGTGATTTCAGTTATATTCGATAATAGATCTCTAGGTTTAGTAAGACAAGTACAAGACTTATTCCAGAATAAAAGGATAGTAGGAGTAGATTATGGACCATCGCCGGATTTCGTTAAATATGCTGAGGCATTTGGTGCTTTAGGTTTTAATGCAGATAGTTATGAGGAACTAGAAAAAGCAATAAAAACCGCAATAAGGGAAGATTTGCCAACTGTAATTAGATTACCAATAGATAAAAACGAATTAGCTTTACCCACTTTACCCCCTGGAGGAAAATTAAAGCAGGTGATAGTAAGTGACCCAAGGAAGAATAGTTAAAGTAACTGGTTATTATAGAGACCCAGGCTTCCTAGAGAGAGTAATTAGTACATTTAGAAAACTATGGGTAGACATAGATTGGGTCACAGCAAGGAGAATAAGCGATGACGGCTTATACGAGGTTTATCTCCTAGTTAGAGAAACTAAGAATACCCACTTGGCAATACTCAACTTAAGTAAAACTGTAGACGTAGAAAAAGTTGAGGTTCTAGAAGACGGTAAATTAGTTCCTTGCCAAAGCAATTCGTTTTTTATCCCGTCATATACAAAAGTAACAACCTATAGTTGGGGTGAAAAAGTTGGCTAAAATATATACAGACCAAGATGCAAGTTTAGATCCTATAAAAGATAAAAAAATTGCAGTATTAGGTTACGGCAACCAAGGAAGGGCATGGGCATTAAACTTAAGGGATTCGGGACTAAACGTTATAGTAGGCTTAGAAAGAGAAGGTAATTCGTGGAAACAAGCAGTCCAAGACGGTTTTCAGCCAGTACATACAGAAGATGCGGTAAAGCAGGCTGATATTATAATATTTCTAATTCCTGATATGGTTCAGAGGTACGTATATAGAGAAAAAGTACAACCAAATATGAAGGAAGGAGCAGATTTAGTGTTTGCCCACGGTTTTAATATACATTATAAGCTAATTGATCCTCCTAGTACCAGCGACGTTTATATGGTAGCGCCTAAAGGGCCAGGAGCAACAGTAAGAGACTTTTACACTAAAGGAGGAGGAGTTCCAGCATTAGTGGCAGTTCAGCAAAATCCGTCTGGAAAGGCAATGGAAAAGGCTTTAGCAATTGCAAAAGGTATAGGCGCTACAAGAGCTGGAGTAATAGAGACCACATTTAAGGAAGAAACTGAAACTGATTTATTCGGAGAACAAACTACACTAGTAGGCGGAGTAATGGAATTAATGAGGTCAGCTTTCAGAACGTTAGTCGAATTAGGTTATCAACCAGAAGTAGCTTACTTTGAGACAATCAATGAAATGAAGATGATAGTAGACATAATTTATGAGAAAGGCTTCACAGGAATGCTTAAGGCAGTTTCTGATACAGCAAAATACGGAGGATTAACCGTCGGCAAGTTTGTAATAAATGATGAAGTCAGAAAAAGAATGCTAGAAGCTGCAGAAAAGATAAGGTCTGGTAAATTTGCTGAGGAATGGATAGAGGAATATAACAGAGGAAGTCCTACAATAAAGGAAGGCTTGGAAGAAATAGAGAATAGTTTAGAAGAGCAAACTAGAAGAAGATTAAAGGAAATTATTGAGAGAGGAAAGCCTAAATCTTAGATTTTTTAATTATTCTTGTGAACGAAAGGAAAAGGAAAGGAACTAGTGTAGAACATTATATACTCTCTTCTCTTAGAGATAAAGGATTTGCAGTAGTTAGAGCACCGGCAAGTGGAAGTAAAAGAAAAGATCCAATACCGGATATTATAGCAATGAAGAATGGCGTAATTCTATTAATTGAAGTTAAGAGTAGAAAAGAAAAGAATAAGGTTTACGTTCCGAGAAGCCAAGCAGAAGGAATAATTAATTTTGCAAAAAAGAGTGGAGGAGAACTTTTCCTAGCAGTAAAGTTTCCCAAATTCCTCAAATTTATACCATTTAGTAAACTTAGAATAACAGAAAGCGGAAATTATGTAGCTGATGAAGAAGTGATTGAAGAAGGGCTTAATCTTGAAGATTTAGTAAGAGCAGTTGAGGCTAAGTTTAGTAAAACTTTAGACTTCTTCATCTGAGTCTCCTAATCTTATCCTTATCCTTACTCCATGTTTCTTTTCCAATTTCCTTAGCTTAGAGTTAAGCCTTCTATTAAATTTGCCAATTTCTGTTTTAGGAATTGTTATCACATATTCCCCATTTTCGTACTTTACCTCAGCTCCAGGTATACTGTCCATTACGGTCTTAGCAATCTTATTTTCAACACTATTACCTCCCTTAGTCTTTGAGACAGGGACAATCATTGTTTGCTCTCCAAATACGTAAATTTCATACTCTACTTGATCTGTTAAGAAGTCCTTAATTTCAACTACCGGCCTTGCTAAATCTGCCTCTCTCAATCCTAGTGGAACTTTAACTGTCATGTCTAAACTATAAACTTTCTTTACTGTTCCTTCACTTATGAAAATTACAGTATCTAAAATTCCTGGAATAGTTCCCAAGTCAACTCTATTAAGAAACCTATGTATAGCGTCTATAGGAGTAGTAGCGTGAACCACACCTATCATTCCTATTCCTGCTAATCTTAAATCAATGTAAAGTCTAAAATCATCGTCATTCCTCATTTCATCGTAAACTGTATAATCTGGTCTGCTTAATAATAGAATATCGTGAAGTTCTCCTATTTCCGCATAGTTCTTTGAGTACTGTGTTATATCTGGAGGTAAATGCATATCCCTTGGTGACTCTATAGTTTTAACTACTTTACCTAGTTTCATGTAATATTCCGCAAGCGCTTGTGCAAAAGTTGTTTTACCCATGCCTGGAGAACCTGCTATAAGGATTCCTTCTGCTCTCTCCTTTAATCTTTCAATTAGCTTTTCTGGTAAATTGTAGTCTTCAAGGCTCTTTTTAGTAACTGGTCTAGTAATAGTAACTTCCCAACCATCACTTAACGGAGGTCTAGTAATTACTATCCTATAATTGCCGAGCTGAACAATGGTTGAACCTTTTCTTTCTATTTCTATAAAAGAGTTTTTAACATACTTTATTTCATTAATAAGCTCACCAACTAAACTTTTAATTTCGTCTGCAGACATAGGCGTATTAGATAAGTTTACAAATTGCCAATTTCCTGGCTTTCCTTTTTTAGCCTTAGGTATAGTATCTTCTTTCAAGTGTACGCTCATAGTATTCTCATCGAAAAATTTTTCTATGCTTAAAGATCCTTCAAAAGGTTGTAGATAAACTACTTTAATGCCTAAATATGAGCATATTTGCTTTTGAATTTCATCAGCAGTAACTATGCTACAATCTCTTTGTGAACAGTATTCTCTTAGCGCATTATCTACATTTGAGCTTGGCTCTCCAACTATTTCTACCGAGAAGAGGTATCTCTCTGATAATTTTCTAATTTTTTCTATTTCATCTAATGCTATTTCCCCAGAAATTAACCCATCTCTAGTCTCTTTTTCTAACTCAGATAATAATGCTCTATGAATAAGGATATTACCATTAATTAGGCCCTTCTCAATATATTTAGAAAGTCCCAACAATAAGGCAGACTTGTCGACTAATAATTCACTCAATACTATGTTCCCCACTACGTAAAATAGTTTCAAATGTAAAATAAAAAACTATTTCTTAATCATTGAAATGAAGTATTCATGGACAATCGTAGTTCCTGATAGCTCAGGGTGGAAGGTAGTTGCTAATAAGTTGTTTTCCTGCACCATAACATGAACATCCTTAAACTGGGATAAAGATTTAGCATTACCAAAAACCTTAACTATTGCTGGAGCTCTTATGAATACTACTTTCTCTATTCCTCCTCCAATACTCCTTAAATCTACATTAGCCTCAAAACTCTCCCTTTGCCTACCATAATAATTTCTTATCACAGAGATGTCCATTACGCCAATTAATGGCTGAGATTTTTTACCAACCTTGGCATCACTAACATCTTTGGCTAACATTATTGCACCAGCACATGTGCCTAAAACAGGTAATCCTTCCATAATTTTTTCCTTTAATGGCTCTAAAAGTCCCATCCTTTGGGCTACAATACCTATAGTAGTACTTTCTCCTCCAGGAATAATAACTCCATCAACATCAAGATCGTTAACTCGCTTAACTGCAATAACTTCACCATCTATTTTTAACTTGTCCAATGCCCGCTTAGTTTGGAGTGCATGCTCCTCGAAACTACCTTGGTATGCTAAAACTCCTATTTTCATTGTCCCCTCACCTGAAGTAATTCCTCGGGTTTTAACGATTTTATATCAATTCCCATCATCGATTTCTGTTCACTTATCATCTTTTGCGCTTCAAGGACTACTTCGGGATATTCCCAACCAGCTACTGCCAATACTATAGCTCTTGCTCTCTCTGCTGGATCTTGACTCTTAAATATTCCCGATCCTACAAATACTCCATCACCACCTAACCACATCATTAATGCTGCATCGGCTGGAGTTGCAATACCTCCTGCAGCAAAATTAACTACTGGAAGTCTCTTTATTTTTGCGGTTAGTTCCACTAACTGGTAAGGAACTTGATATTCCCTAGCTTTCTTAACTCTATCTTCCTCACTCATTCCAACTAACGCACCAATTTCCGCATTAATTATTTTCATGTGCTTTACAGCTTCACTAACATTTCCTGTTCCTGCTTCACCTTTAGTTCTTATCATTGAAGCTCCTTCGCTTATCCTCCTTAACGCCTCGCCTAAATTCCTAGCACCGTTTACAAATGGAACCTTAAATTCCCATTTATTAATATGATGTTCCTCGTCAGCTGGTGTTAATACTTCACTTTCATCTATTGTATCGACGCCTAAAGCCTCAAGAAGTTTAGCTTCATAATAATGGCCTATTCTAACTTTAGCCATTACTGGAATTGTTATAGAATTCATTACTTCCTCTATAATTTTTGGATCTGCCATTCTAGCTACTCCACCAGATTTTCTGACGTCATAAGGCAATTTGTCTAAAACCATGACAGAAGTAGCACCTGCATCTTCCGCAATTCCTGCTTGTTCAACGTTAGTAACATCCATTATTACTCCACCTTTTTGAAATATTGGGAAAGCATGCTTTACTCTAGCAGTACCAGTAGCAATTTCTGGCAATTCCTTCTCAGGTAAAAATGACATTAATCCTGAATCTTTTATTATATCTCTTACTTCAGCCAGCTTATAGAAGAATTCCTCAATCTCATTAAACGAAAGTTCGTAGAGTCTCATAAAAAAGAGGATAGTGAATATAGTTAAAAACTTTTATTTAGAAGTAAGTAGTAGGCTTTGTTTTCCTTTCTTCCTCTGCCCTTATCTTAACTATTCCAAAGTGTATTGCACAGTTAATACAGTAGCATTTCCTTACTGGATATTTTGGAATTATAGCACCTTTTTTCTCCAGTTCGCTAGCTAATGCAGCATCAACTGGGCTATACATTCTAGTAACACATATAGCCTTATCCTCTGGTACTCTCGCTCCACAGTTATCACATGTTACGTAGCCAACGTGGCCTTTATCGCCTTTTCTTCTACCTCTATTCTCTCTCTTCTTTGGCAAATTAGCACCCAATTAAAATGGCTATCTAATATCTAATAAGTTTTTGCTACTCTTAAAACATTAGTTGAAGGTTTTTTGCATATAATACAAGGATCACTAGTCTTTTTAGCATCTATAGGATATCCTAACACTCTAGCATTAAGCTCTTCTTCTATCTTTAACCCGCACGAATTATCGCCGCACCATGGAACTTCTATTATCCCTCCTCTGTTTTCAAGTATTTTTTTAGCCTCGTTGACATCATTAGTATAGAAAATTCTGGAATTAAAGAAATCCCAAGCTTTCTTTTTCAGATCTTCTGAGAGAGAAGAAAGAAGCTCGTTAACAGTTTTTATTAACTCATCCTTCTTTATAATTTTAGCCTCTAAAGTATCTCTCCTCTTTATGGTAACAGTCTCATTATTTACTTCTCTTAATCCAATCTCTATCCTTAAAGGAACGCCTTTCATTTCCCAGTAGTAGAACTTTTCTCCAGGTGTCTTCTCTTTATCTGAATCAATAACGGTAGAAATTCCTGCTAAAGATAGTTTTTCTTGAATTTCCTTACAATAATTCTCTACTTTTTTATTATCTTCATCTGTCTTTGCAGGTATTGGAATTATAACAACTTTAATTGGGGCTATTATTGGATTAAGTACTGGTCCATGATCATCACCGTTTACTGCTATAGATACTGCTATTACTCTATCTGAAATTCCATAACTTGTCTGGTAAGGATAATCTAGAGAGCCGTCAGCTTTTTGTATTTTATAATCTAAAGCTTTAGTAAAATGTTGTCCTAAATGATGAACAGTACCTATTTGTAATGCTCTACCATCTGGCATTAACGTATCAAAAGCGTAAGTGTGTTCTGCTCCAGCAAATCTATCCCACTCTGGTCTTTCTGAAAGAATATAAGGTATTCCAAGCGTATCGAATATTTTCTTATAAATTTCTATTGCCTCTTTAACTTGTCTTTCTGCATCTTCATAGCTAACATGTAGCGTATGGGCTTCTTTAAAAGTCGTAACTTCCCTTAGCCTTATCATTGGCCTCGTAGCCTTAGTTTCGTATCTAAAAATGCTTACTATCTGATAATATTTCTTTGGTAATTCTTTATAGCTCTTTATCCACAATGATTCCATATAAGTTATTGCAACCTCTGAAGTTGGTCTCAAAGCTAGTCTAATATCCAAATCTTCTTCTCCGCCTTTAGTAACCCAGTAAACTTCACCTTCAAAACCTTTAATATGCTCACTTTCTTTTCTGAGTAAATATTCTGGAATTAACAATGGGAATAGGACTTCCTCATGTCCGGTCTCATCCAAAAACTTCCTTATAATATTAATAACATTCTGTCTTATCTTAAAGCCATAAGGCATCCATACGCCCATTCCTTTTATTGGGTACCTTCCATAATCATATATTTCTGCTTGAAAAATTACATTATCAAACCATTCACTGAAATTATTCTTCCATTTTTCTTTAGGAATTTGCATTGAGAAAAGAAAATAGAATGACCTAAAAAATTTATATGGTTTTTACACGTGTGCGAACAACATTAATACTGCAAACACTAATCCATATACTACTATTCCTTCACCGATTGCAACGAATATTAGTACAGTACCGAACATATCTCTTCTTTCTGTTAGAACACCTATACCTGCAGCTGCTGCCATACCTACTGCAACACCTGCACCAATTGCTGCTAAGCCTATAGCTAATCCAGCTCCAATGTTTACTCCTTCAAATCCTTGAGGACTACTATAACCTACTTGTGCACCTACTGGGATTGCAGTTATCATTCCTAAAAATAGAGAAAGTAATAGAATTACAGACTTCATTCTCTTCATAATTTATCACCACTAATTACTTTGATACTTCCTTTAAAGCCTTTCTCTTGACTTCCTCTAGCTGTTTTTCCTTATTTTGTATTAACTCGTCAAATTTCTTTTGCAGTTGAAGATAGCTTTCTTTCTTCTTTTGATCTAAAACTGATTTTATGTTATTCAAATATTTTTCAACTTCACTCTCCACTTTGTCTCCTCCTCTCAAGTATTCTCCTAGTAATTTTAAGCCTTACGAATTCCTCTCTAGCTTTATCATCTAAAACTGATTTTATGTACTTAACTGAACCTCTATAAAAGGGAAGTATAGAAGTATCTATCGCATTTATTAACCTTTGAGTTTTTCTTAATTCAGCAGCTAGAGATCTAATAGTTGATTCTAATTCAACTAATTGAACAACCTTAACTAATGCCTCTCTCATTTCATCATAGGCCTCAGAAAGGTAAGGGGAAGTCTCGATTTCACTAAATGGCTTTTCTGGAATAGAACTTTCATTAAGTTGAATGACTGGAATTTTCACTCCAAAGATTACCTTTAATGAACTAGATACGCTTAAGGAATGAGATTGAGAATCGGCAATTTTCTCAATAGTAGTTATGCCTTCATCTACAACAGCCTGCATGTAACTATTATAGGTTTTCTTTAAAGCCTCGTTAACCTCGCTATATAATTTCTCGTACTCTGCAGCGTAAGTCCTTAAATAAATAAGTAAAACTTCCCTTTTGCTTTCTAACAGCCTTTTTATAGTAGATACAAGCTTTAACTCATTTTTAAACCTAATAAGATTTAATTTAGTGGGCAAAACTTTATTTGAACTCATTTCTTACCACGATATGCCGGATGATATTTCTTGATGTAAGCCTCTTTTATGTTAGTTAATTCTCTCTCTGGTAATATGGATAGAATTTCCCAACCTATATCAAGAGTAGTCTCTATATCCCTATTCTCGTTAACTCCTTGATTAACAAATTTCCTTTCAAACGCATCTCCAAATAATAAGTACTTTCTATCAGTCTCAGACAAGCTATCTTCCCCAATTATTGCTGCAAGACCTCTTGTATCAACAGCCTTTGCGTAAGCTGCAAACAATTGATTAGCAAGGTCTTTATGATCTTCTCTTGTTTTTCCTTCTCCTATTCCATCTTTCATTAATCTAGATAAGCTCATTAACACGTTAATTGGCGGATATATTCCCTTATTATACAGTGATCTATCCAATACTATTTGTCCTTCAGTTATATAACCAGTTAAATCTGGAATAGGGTGAGTCATATCGTCATTTGGCATTGTTAATATTGGCATTTGGGTAATGGAACCTTTCTTCCCTTTCACTTTTCCTGCCCTTTCATATATAGTTGCTAAATCAGTATACATATAGCCTGGGTATCCTCCTCTACCTGGCACTTCTTCCTTAGCTGCACTTATTTCTCTCAATGATTCACAATAATTAGTCATGTCTATTAATATTGCAAGAACGTGCATGTCCTTTTCAAAGGCTAAATACTCTGCTAGAGTTAATGCAGTCCTTGGAGTTAATATCTTAACTACTGGAGGCTCATTAGCTAAAGTCATGAACATTGCTACCCTATTTATTGCACCAGTTTCCTCGAAGAATTTCCTAAAGAATAACGCGTCATCATACCTTATTCCTATCGCTGCAAAAACTACTGCAAAATTACTTTCTTCCCCTCTTACTGTTGCCTGCTTAGCTATTTGAGCCGCTAATATATTCGCAGGTAATCCGCTTCCACTAAAGATTGGTAATTTTTGACCTCTTAATAGAGAATTTAATCCATCAATAGCCGATATTCCTGTTTGAATAAATTCCTCAGGATAATCCCTAACTGCTGGATTTATTGCAGAACCGTTAATATCTCTTTTTTCACCAGATATTACTGGAGGTCCATTATCTAAAGGTTCGCCTAATGGGTTGAACACCCTACCAAGCATTTCGTCAGAAATCTTAACCTCTAAACCTCTACCTAAGAACTTAACGTTAGTACCAGTAGGAGATATTCCAGTGGTTCCTTCAAACACTTGCACAACTGCCATACCTAATTGGCTATCTACTACTATACCTCTCCTTTTTTCTCCATTTTCCATTTCAATCTCTACTAGCTCATTATATCCCGCATCTGTAACTCCCTTAACAACCATTAGTGGGCCTTTAATCATTGATATATTCGAAAATTCTCTTACGTTTAGGGTAGTTTCCATTAACTGCTCACCTCCTTTGATAACTGTTCAAATTGTGCCCTTAATGTTTTTTCTAACTCGTCATACTTTTCAAGGGCGTTATTTGGAATTGTGGCTTTAGATCTAATTATGTCGGACACAACTTTTATGCTATCTATTATCTTCTTTACTGGAACTCCCTTTTCAACTAATGGAGATGCTAGACTATTATACAAATAGATTAACTTCATTATCCTAACCTGCTTTTGTGGAGAAGAGAATGCATCGATATCGTCAAATGCATTCTGTTTTAAGAATGCTTCCTTTATTAATCTAGCTACCTCTAGAACCAATTTATCTTTCTCAGCAAGAGATTCTGGCCCAACTAATTTAACTATCTGTTGTAACTCATTTTCTCTTATCAAGGTTTTTACCATGAATTCTCTCATTTCTTTCCATTGTGGATCAACATTTGTATTCCACCACTTTCCTACTAAGTCAACATACGCTGAAAATCCTTGTAACCAGTTAATTGCAGGGAAATGTCTTGCATGAGCTAAAGATACGTCCAACGGCCAGAATACTCTAACGAATCTTAAAGTATTGCTAGTTACTGGTTCAGTGAAGTCTCCTCCTGGTGGAGAAACTGCTGAAGCTAACGTGACTGAACCAACTCTTTCTGGATTACCTAAAGTTATAACTCTTCCTGCCCTTTCGTAATATTCTGCTAATCTTGAAGGCAAATAGCTTGGGAATCCTTCTTCTGCAGGCATTTCTTCCATTCTACCTCCTAGGTCTCTTAATGCCTCTGCCCATCTAGTAGTAGAGTCCGCTACAACTAACGTATCGTATCCTTGATCTCTAAAATATTCTCCAAGTGTTACGCCTAGGTAAATACTAGTTTCCCTTGCTGCTACTGGCATGTTACTTGTATTTGCTACTAATATAGTCCTTTCAAGTAACGGCTTGCCAGTCCAAGGATCTTTTAACGTTGGGAAAGATCTTAGTTCGTCAGTTAACTCATTTCCTCTTTCGCCGCAACCTACATATATTACTATCTTTGCTGAACTCCATTTTGCTAAGCTTTGTAAAGTCACTGTCTTTCCAGAACCGAAAGGCCCCGGAATTGCAGCTGTTCCTCCTTTAGCTAAAGGAAATATTGTATCAAGTACTCTTACTCCAGTTAACAATGGTTCTGAAGGTTCTAATTTTTCTTTATATGGTCTAGGAATTCTTACTGGCCATTTATGCATCATTTTTAGTGAAACTTGATCACCGTTCATATCGACTGTAGCTATTGTATCTTCAACAGTGTAATCTCCTTCTGGAACTATTTCCTTTATTTCGCCGTGACGATCTGGAGGAACCAAAATTTTGTGCTCAATCAACGAAGTTTCTTGTACAATACCCAATACATCTCCAGGAGAAACCTTATCACCTTTCTTAACTTTAGGGACAAAATGCCATTTCTTTTGCCTATCTAAAGGAGGTATTTTCACACCTCTATTGACAAAAACTGAGCCAGTAACCTCGGCAATAGTACTTAGCGGCCTTTCTAATCCGTCAAATATCTTTCCCAGTAAACCTGGACCTAGTTCTGCTGATAAAGGACCACCAGTATTATAGACTGGTTCGCCAGGCTTAAGCCCACTAGTATCTTCGTAAACTTGAATGTATGCTCTGTCTCCTTCTATCCTTGTTATTTCACCTACAAGTCTTAATTCTCCTACTTCAACTACTTCATACATTTGAGAATTTCTCATATTATCTGCAACTACTAGTGGACCGTTTACTCTAACTATCTTACCTACCATTTTCACCACCAAATAATATTTCTGCAACTTTAGGTTTAACTGATTCAAAAACTTGACTTAAAATAAGATTTAACGAATAATCCTTCACAAGTCCTACGTCAGGGTAATAAATCTTTATTCCTCCTAACAGATTGTCATCTTCCTCTACATCAGCACTTAACTTATTATCCTTAAGGATTTTCTTAACTACTTCCACGTCGTTCTTATTACATATTATCTTAGCTTTAGTTATAGATGATGAGATCTCCTTCTTTATTATTGACTGTAAACCTTCTGCGTATTCTTTAGAAGAAGTAACTACATTAATATTCTTAACCACCTCATCATAAACCTTTTGTAGCCAATAATTCTCTTCATTTAATATCGCTCTTTTATTCTCCACATCGAGTTTAGCTTTTTCACCTTCTATTTGCTCCTTTCTCTTTGAAATTAGGTCTCTTATTTTCTTATCATAATCTGAAAGTATATCATTATATTTATTTTCAATTATCTTATTAGCCTCAGCTAATGCTTGCTCTAAATTTTCTCTTATCTCTTCCATTACTTTTTTAGTTGCGTAATCGAGCAAATCATTCAATTCCATTATTTCTCACCCAAAACCTAATGCCCTTAAAATCAACTTTCTCACATCCATAGGTTCAGCTTCACTATAAGGAGAAGGAATTACTGTAATTAAAGGTTTTGTTTGAGAAGATATAACACTTTCAAGCCTTTCTCTTACCGGATCGTATAAATCTTTTGTAATTAAAACAAGATCAACGTCCTCCATTTTCCTTACATTTTTTATCTCATCTTCCAATGCATAGGGGTCTTCAACAACTTTCCCTTCAGCCCCCATCATCCTAAATAAAGATACCGTATATCTATCTCCAAGAAGCAAAATTTTTCCCATGCTCTCAAATCTGTAATGTAGATTAAATATTTTAATCATTACTCATACTCTATATCGAGCTATAGTGATCCTTCCCGAGAGAATGAGTAGGGTACAGATTATAGCAAATAAAGAACTTTTAGATGACATAGTCACAAAAATTTTAAAATTCCAAAATTTTGAGCCTGAAGAACCGGAAGAGCCAATATCCAATGAAAGGTTTGAGGATGCTAGAAGAAAGCTTGGAATAATCCAAGAACATTTAAATAAATTCCAAATAATAATGGATCTAGCAGGAGTTACAATAGAACCAAAAGGAAAAATGAAGACAGGAAACTGGAATAAAATAGCTGACGAGGTAGATAATGAAGCAACACAAGAAGAGGAAAAATACAAGGAGTTACTAGAGGAAATTGGCAAGATAAAGAGCGAATTAGATTTATACAAGGCGCAGTTAAATGAAGTATTACCATTCAAGGATATAACAGTTAATTTAAGCAAATTATATAGCTTAAAGCTATTTGATGTATATTTACTCACTATTTTACCGAATCAACTAGATAAAGTGAAATTCGATAATGCACTAGTTCTTACTAAGAGAATAAATGAGAAAACTTACGCTGTAATTATCATAGCTCCCAAAGGAGTATTACAAAAAGACAAACTAGAAAAAGAAATAGGCGCAAAAGTTTTTGAGACTCCTGAAGGAAAAGCCCCTTATGACGTTTACAATGAACTCCAGAATAAGATTAATGAGTTAACTAGAATCTTAGAAGAAACTAGAGCAAAATTAAAAGAAAAATTGAAAGCTTGCGGACTTCATATAAAAGAAATTTATGGAAAATTGCTTACCATAAGAGATGCATTAACTATTATATCTAGAGCTAGAGTATCGGAGTTTTATGTTCAAATTGAAGGCTATGCACCAACTAAAATGATTAAAAAACTCAAGGACCAATTAAAAGGAGAAGCCTTCATTACCGAGAGATTGCCTAGGAGATATGGAGAAAAGGATAAACCACCAACGCTAATTAGCCTTCCAAAGAGTATAAGAGTAATAGAATCAGTTGTAGAACTTTACGGTACACCCTCCTATTGGGAAATTTCCCCAATAATATTCCTTATATTCACTTTTCCAATACTCTTTGGGCTAATGTTCCCAGACTTTGGTAATGCCTTAGTCGTATTTTTATTTGCGATATGGTTCTACAAATACGGTAAAAGGAAAGGTAGTGAGAATACAGAGAAGCTCAGCTTAGTGCTAATATATTCAAGCATAGTTGCAATGATCACTGGCTTGCTTGCTAGAGAATTTTTTGGACCCGTACTGGTAGGAGGCCCAAGAGAAGTTTTTAATAATGATAGTTATCCTGTAGGACCTTTGTATTACGCATGGCCAGTCCCAGTAAGCGTTTCTGATTCTCTAAAGTATCTGATACCTTTTGGTAATTATTCTATCCTATCTATAGAAATAGAAAATACAATGATATTATCAATATTCATAGGAGCGCTCGCACTATTTGTAAGCTCTTTACTTGGTGTTATTAATGCTATAGATAAGAAAGATCCAGAATTCTTATTTTACGAAAAATTACCTTTGTTGATTCTTTACACCGTACCGCTTATAATATTCGGCTACGGGTTTGTAGATATAAGTGATTATTTTGGAAAAGTAGAATGCTTACTGGGCGGCTTACTTACTAATATATTCAGTTTTCCACCTAATCTCTCAACGCCAACTTATGCTCTTGCTTATATACTAATATTATGGGTGGAAATTGGACTAATTTATAATTGGATAAGCAAAGTTATACTAATAAAGAGGCATGAAGGGCATGTAGGCTTAGGAGCTGCTATAGGAATGGGCTTTATAGAAGGAGGTTTTGAAGCAGGGATTTTACTACTTTCAAACACTATATCATTTATAAGAATTTTAGTATTCGCCTTGGCTCACTATTATTTATTATACGCCTTTAGTTACATGGGGCTCCTAGTATTATATAGTTCACTTCCTTATGTTGCTGCAGTAATAATAGCTGGAATAATAATAGCCTTAGGTAACTTACTAGCAATAGCATTAGAAGGATTAATAGTATTCATACAAGATATGAGACTTCACTTTTACGAAATGTTTAGTAAATTCTACGAAGGACAGGGAAGAAAATTCATGCCAGTAATGAATTATGTAGAACTAGAAGAAGGAGAAAAAGAAATAGCTAAAGAAGGAGAAGTTATCGAAGTAAAGGCGGTCTAATGTTATCTAATTCTTTTCTGATTTTTTCCAATTTTTCATTAAGTTCCTTCTCAAAATTCTGGTCAATTTTCTTAAATATCGGAGAAGCTTGTTCTACCTTGTGGTTATGATCTAACGTAAATTCTCCTGCGGAATCCCATTTTTCATTTTCAATTCCTTTCAAACCTAACTGGTTGTAAATCTTTTCTGCTGAGACAGGAATTATCGGATAAAGTAAAATTGAAAGAGTTCTCACGGAATTTAATGCAATATATAGCGTATTTTCTGCGACTTTAATATCATTTTTGACCTTATCCCACGGTGCTTTCTGATTAAGATAAGCATTACCTTCTCTTGCTATCTTTATTATTTCATCGCTTCCAGCTTTAAGTTTACCTTTCTCGAAGAGTTGAGAAACTACGATTGGCGTAGTCTTAACTAATTCCATAAACTTCTTATCTACATCATCTAGTTTATCCTCATTAAAGTTAGGCACATATCCATTAAAGTATCTATTAACCATTGTTATGACTCTATTAATATAATTTCCAATATCGTCGTTAAGCTCTGTATTTATTATCCTAATAGCTTCTCTCCATAAAAAGTTCGTATCCTTCTCTTCAGGCCTTAATCTTATTAGAACATACCTCCAATAATCTACGTCCAGTAACTTTGGTGCCTCGTCTATCCATATTCCTATCCTTCTACTTTTACTGAATTTTTGTCCTTCATACATTAAATATTCAGTTGACGAAATAACTGAAGGTAATTTGTAACCCTTCTTAGATGCCATGAGCATTGCAGGAAATATAACTGCGTGAAAAGGTATGTTATCCTTTCCTATAAAATAGTAACTTTTAACATCATCTCCAAACCAGAATTCCTTCCATTTGTCAGGATTTCCTGACTTTTCGAAATATTCTATAGTAGCAGAAATATATCCAAGGAGAGCTTCAAACCAAACGTAAATAGTTTTACCTTCTGAACCTTCAAAAGGTGCAGGAATTCCCCAAGATGTATCCCTTGTTAAGCTCCTAGGTTTAAGTCCTTCTTGAATCCAGCTTAAAGCTACAGATTTTACGTTATCTGGCATGTCCTTATTATTTTCTAACCACTCCTTTAGTTTATCTGAAAATTGACTTAAGTCAAAAAACCAATGCTTAGTCTTCTTTATTACTGGCTTTGAACCACATATAGCACATCTAGGATTTATTAAAAGCGTTGGCGAAAGTAACCTTCCGCATCTGTCACATTGATCTCCCCTAGCGTCTTCATATCCGCAGTAAGGACAAGTTCCTTTAATAAAACGGTCTGGCAAGAATATCTTATCATGCTCGCAATATGGCATTTCTTCTTCTTGAACTTTTATATAGTCTTGAATGCTTAGGAGAAATTCCCTTACAAATTTCTTGTGAGTATCAGATTCTGTTCTCGTATAATTATCATAACTTATTTTCCATACATCTAGAAATAACTTCTTATCATATTCATGAGCTTGATTAGTTAAATCTCTAGGATTTATTTTCCTCTTTATTGCTTCAACCTCTATCGGTGTACCGTGTTCATCGCTTCCACTTACAAAAATTACGTTATCTTTACCGTACTTTAATCTAGCATATCTAGCAAAAACATCCGCCGATAGTACTGAACCTATTAGATTTCCTAAATGCGGAACTGCCTCAACATACGGCCAGGCAGATGCTACATAAATTTTCATAGGTTTAATAAGCACAGCTGATTTATAAAAAGTTGCGAGAATAAGTAAAACTGTGGCAATAGTAAATACTGAAGCTTATCCATTTAGAGTCAGTTTAGAACAAGTTCTCTCAAGATATGGGGGCTTATCTTTTTACGACGTAATTTCGAATAATGGAGATACAATAAAAGAAGCTAAGGAAAGGATAAATAGGATAATTAAGGGTGAGGATATAAAACATTACAAGGACACTAAAAATCCTCAATTATTATTTTATTCCGTTCTTCTAATACTTTCAGTTCTAGGAGATAAAAAAATCGCAGAAAAAGTTTGTAGAAAAGAGGCTGAACTTTTTGCAGAGGATTTAGAGAAAGAAGACGAGGAAAATTTACTTGAAATGGCTAATTTTCTAGGAATAAAAGTTGAAAAGAAGAAAATTGAATACCATGTAACTAAGGGAAAAGTTGTTCTAAATTATGCAATTTATTTCATAGATTATCTAAGACTAACTAAAAATCTAAGGAAGAATTCTAAGTTTTCGTTATCAGAAAGAATTCTTAAAGATGGATATGTCTTTATAGATAGAAAGACATTGCTAAGCTTGGCAAAGGAAGTTATCTACGAAAAAATGATGAGCCTAGTAAAGCCAATTCCTTTGTCAGAGATCCCAGATACTATAAGGGATTTACTCTTTCTGAGAAAAGGTATAACGCCACCTTGTATTTCTGCCTTATTTAAGAAGGATAAAAAAAGCGAAGAAGAACTAAAAATTCTCACTGTTTATATGATAGATATAGGCAGTAGTACGGATTCGATAATAACTATGCTTAAAAACAACGGCATTCAAAATCCCGAGGACTTCTTAAATCATTTTATAAAAGAAAGAAAAACTAGATACATAGTTTACAACTGTACACAGCTAAAGAAAATGAACTTATGCGTATCAGAGTGCGGGGTAAAAAATCCTTTACAACTCTATTTTGGTAGATTAGATAATATTAGTTGAAACCTTTGAATTACGGTAACTATTGATAATACGATAAATAGATAAAATATATAGATAGTAAATGTAAAATTGAAGAATATCAAAATAAGGATTATCATCGTGAAGATTATTCTTTCTCCCCTTTCTATTATACCTCTTCCCTCAGCTTTAATTCCTAAAGCTTCTGCTCTAGCTCTTAAATATGGAATAATTAGCGAAATTCCTACAAGAAGCGAAACTAGTAAAGGTTGAAAATATAGTACCAAAGGACTTAAAAATAATGTGTCTTCTACTCTATCTAGAGAAGAGTCTAAAAACGCACCTTTGTTTCCGGCTGTTCCAGATATTCTTGCAACCTCACCGTCTAATGCGTCAGAAAATGAAGATATAGCAAGTAATATTGCACCGTAGAGTGGATTTTTTGAAATGTATAATATGATAAAATAAACAATGGAAAGGACAAGCCCTATTATAGTAATTTCGTTAGCTTTTACTCCATTTTTTGCTAATACGTTAGCTATAGGCCTTAATATCCTCTTACTTTCCCTCCTTAATCTGGTAATCATCGTTACCACTACTGTTTTAAACCAGTTTCATGAGATTGTGAGTGAGATTGTTATGAAAGCTAAAAAGTTAATCCTCGTAACGTCAGAAGCACACCCAATGCATAAGGCATTCCTAAATGTTACAGAGCAACTATCAAAAGAGTTGGGAATTGAAAAGGAAGTAAAAATGGAGGATTACTCATTTTTAGCAGATTATGGAGAAAAGGACGATTTAGGAATGTCTTGGCTACCTCAATTATTCGTAGAGTTAGAAGACGGTAAAATAGTTCCTATTTTAACTAAAATGCCATTGGGAGCAGATTTAAAAGCTGACTCAACAAAAGGCAAAGAAGAAGCTCTAAATAAAATAAAAAGCCTAACTTCATAAACATTATTTGAAGTGGTTAAAAATGACATACACACCACATGTTCCATATGTACCAACACCTGAACCAGTTGTAAGGAAAATGCTAGAAATAGCAAAAGTAGGACCAGAAGACATAGTATATGATTTAGGTTGTGGAGACGGGAGGATTGTAATAACTGCAGCAAAAGAATTTAATGCAAAAAAAGCGGTAGGCATAGATATTAACGACGAAAGAATAAAAGAAGCTTTAGAGAACGTTAAAAAGAATGGTGTTGAAGGGAAAGTAATAATCGAAAAGGGTAACTTTTTTGATATAGATCTATCAGAAGCAACAGTAGTTACAATGTTTTTATTAACAAATGTAAACGAAATGCTTAAGCCTAAATTAGAAAAAGAGCTTAAGCCAGGAACTAGAGTAGTTTCACACGAGTTCGAAATGAGAGGCTGGACTCCGAAAGAAGTAGTCAAGGTTGAAGACGGAAATATGAACCATATAGTTTACCTTTATGTTATAGGTGAACATAAGTGAAAGTTATAATTCTCAAAAGTGAGAATGGAAAAATAACGTCAGAAAAAATAACAGAAGGAGACCTAGCAGAAGTAGTAAGAAATACTGCTATTGAAGCACTAAAAGAATGGAACGAGCTCACGTCGGATTTTATAATCATGAAAGACTCACAAGAAGCTAAATTACCATTACCTTTAAAACCAGACGTTTATGAAGCTGTAAAGAACTTCTTAGCAGGAAAAGAAAAATCTGCTGCAATACTGAAAATACCAATATTCATAATAAGTTATGACAATATATGGCAAGAAGAAAATTTCCAAGACAAGAAAGTTTACGTCGTCTCTTATTATCTAAACGACGACCTTAAGAAAGAATTGATTGAATACGCACAAGGAGTTACTTCGGAAGAAAAACCTCAAGATAGCGGAGAAGAGGAAGAAGAAGAATAAATTTCTTTGTTTTCATTTAAAATTTGAAGAAAGAATCTATAGATATTGTAGATGCTATTTCGTCCCAGCTAATGCCTAGAGACTTTAACAGCTGCTCAAAAGTACTTTTTACTGCATCATAATACTTATCCAAATCTATCTCTGTCAACTTAGCTAATTGTACTGGCTTTACTCCTTCCTTACTTTTTACCTTAACAAATAGTATCATATCCCTAGGTAATACTTGAATTCCTAGGGCTCTTAATTGCATTGCTGCTTTTACATGCTGTGGAGTATTCTTAGTATAAGAATCCAAATCTTTAGAAAGCATAACTCTAAAGGCTAACTCATCTAGGTTATATTCCTTATTCTTTAACTTATCATAAACGCTCTTTACTTTCTCTGCAATCTCCTTCTTTACCTTTTCAAGATCTGAAGGAGAATTTATAGTACCCATTAGATCTTTAACTTCTTTAAATGCCTCCTTCAAGAACTCCGGAGTATTTCTTTTCTTAGCTAACATTCCTTTTATATCAAACGTGGAATCTGTGAAAACTCCAAAGTAGTTCTTTTTCAATCCTGAGAACGCTACAAATCTATAACTTTTATCGAGCTCTAGATCCAACTTAAAGTTCTCCTTTACCCATTTAATTATGGTATTCAATTGCTCCTGTGTCGGCTGATATAAGAACAATGAATCAGTATCGCCGTAAAGAACTCTAGTTCCAACCTCTTGGGCTTTTTTAACTGTGCTAGTAATTACATATCTACCTAGGGCTGTAACGCTTTCTGCTACTGCTGGCGCATAAAGCGGGAAGCTTTCTGCTCCAAATACTCCATAAGTTGCGTTAATAAACACCTTCATACCCCTTTGTACTACTTCATACATCATTTTACGTTCAGGATCTAGATCTTTTTGCTTCGACTTTTTCTTATATATCTTAACCCTAAAGTCCCTAAGTAAGCCAGTAATAACTGCAGTTATTCCCGGTCTATCCATGCAAACGTGATGAAGGACTTGACCGGTCTCATCTTTAACGTCAACTACGTTCTTACAATTTTCAATATCAACTGTTTCATAACTTAAATTCCAAGTCCTAATAATTGAAGGGTACAGAGAGGCAAAGTCTAATACCGTAACGTTAAAGAAAACTCCTACTGGTGGGTCAATTACTACTGCTCCCTTATATCCTTTACCTTTAATTATTGCCGAAGTCTTTAGCGTTGACGATCTTTCCAATATTTCTTCTTTTAAAGGAATTAACCAATTCCTTCTTCTATGCTCCCAATAGTAAAGATTCTTTACCCAAGCTGAGATTTCTGTTCTAGTCAGTTCTTCAATTCCTAATTTGGATATCCTAGCAAAAAGTACTATTAATTTCCAAGTTAAATCATTATTAAATGTTGTGAGCTTTAATGTAATTTCCGAATCTCTAAAGTTATATTGGATAAGCTTGGAAATATCTAGATCACTAATTAGACTATCAACTTTAACCTTAGACATCCCGAGCAAAGCACTTGCTACTGCGTCTAAGTTATATTCACTATACTTTCCTTCAAATGCATAATTCCTTACTGCCTTATTAAAGAAGAACCTATAGAGATCTATATGAAAGCCTGGAAGGAATTTAGTTTCTCTACTTCCAATATCAAAAGGAATTTCCTCTGGAAAGAAACCTAACTTTAAAGATCTAAAGTAAATGTAAGGAACGTCAAAATCATCGCCGTTAAACGTTAAGAGTAGAGGATAAGTTTTCACTATTTCAAAAAACCTTGATAGCATTTCTCTCTCGGTCTTGAATTTCTCTACAGATATTCCTTCATTGTTTGTATTTCCCTCACCTACGTCTTCCCTTTCTATTACTAAAACTTTCTTTAATCCATCGCTACCAGCTAAAGATATGCTTATGATCGGAAATTCTGCCTTATAGGGATCTGGAACCCTACCTTTCATTGGAGTAAAAACTTCAATATCTACTGCAACCCTCTTAATTGAAGGTATTTCAGACTCAAAGAGCGGAGCCCATTGTAAAGCCATCTCTTTCGTTACTTCATCTGAATCTTGGAAAGCTTTAGTAACTTCTTCAGTATCAACTTTAGGAATAATAGCTTCTAGCCTACCCTTATTCACTTTATAAGGCATTCCTGGAATTAACTGCATGTCATAAATATAGTTATTGAAATACTTTATGTGAGCTTCATAAGCTTTAGGAACGTAGTTTCTCATCCTTCTTACTGCTAAAGGATCTTTAACTACAATCTTGGTCAAAGTAATAGGCTTCCAAGTATAAGGATCGATCTTGGTTACTACCTCTAAATGGTCAAAGGAAGGATCTCTAATAATCTTAGCTATTTTCCTAACTTTTTCAGGATCTAAATCTACTAAGAAATAGGACTTATGACCAGTATTATCATAAAGTATAGCCGCCTCTTGAGTTTCAGGATCGTATAATTTCATCACTGCCTTCCCTTTTTTACCATCATAATCCACACCTAGTAGGTAGTAAGTCCTACCTTCTTTAGCTTCCTTAATCCACTCAACTTGTCCTCTCTTATTCTCGACTTCCAATTGTTGCACTTCTTCCTTTTCTTTCTCTACTCCTTTTCCTTCATCATGAGACTCTTGTTTTATTGAGAAATCAAAGAGCGTAATCTGTTTTGCCACAATATATAAATGGAAGAAATACTCTTTAAGCATTAGGGTTTCATTTATTATACAGAGAAAATAATTTAACTCAAGGACCCGTAGCTTAGCCAGGACAAAGCGCAGGCCTTCGGAGCCTGTGATCCCGGGTTCGAATCCCGGCGGGTCCGTGATAATTTCATTACTTGAGAGCTTATCTCCATTAATATACTCGTAGGCAACATATGAGAAAAATTTGGTAATCTTCTGAGTCTTCATTAATTGTAGAAGTGATGCTAACAATGCCTTCAATGGTTAACTTATATTTATAAAGTATCTTTCAATTTAGAATTTTCCAAGTATTCTATAGCTAATGTTAAATATCTCAATTATCATCTTTATGTATTCATAATCTCTTAAGGATTAATTTATAATTTTCCTCCATATAATCTAAATTATAAAAACATAAGTACTGAAGTGTACTTATCTTCTATCTTAAAAGCCAATAGGCTCAAAGTCCTTAGCAACAGTTAAGGAGTATACGAAAACATTTATATTAATTCATTTTTTTAAAAAAAAGTTACTAAAATTATGCTCAACAAATATCTTATCTGGATTTACATTTCCAATATCTTTTTGAAATTTCGTAAAATTTTTAGCACCTAACATTAATAACTCAAGGATTACTCTATACATTTTCCAAATCCTTAATTTTATTTTCTTTGTTTTATTCGATCTCTTGACTTATCCTCTTCTACCTCATCTATATTTAACAATATCTCTTTCCTTTTTGTATTTTTTATTTTGAAATTCATAGATATGAAGATAACCTAGATGTTTTAGTTATTATGTTATTTTAATGTTATAATGTATTATAAATATTGCCTGACAATTATATATAACATTAAAGATAGGTAACACAATAATAATTACAAAATACGCTATTTTTCCTTATTATTTATATCACACGCAAATTTGGGTAAATCCTTTTTAATACTCACAACGCTTTTTTGCTGAACAAAAATGGAAGGAAAAGTTGTAGCCCTAGTAGGAGTAATCGTTATACTATTAATAGTAGCAGCAATTGGTTTTTATGAATATTCTTCAACATCAAGCAGCTATTCTTCTCTATCTTCATCCTATTCTTCGCTCAGTAGCTCATATGCCTCTCTTAACTCCTCCTATTCTTCGCTAGTAGCTCAACTACAGAAAGCTCAACAAAATGAAAGTACATATATGAAAGAAGCAGAAAACTATTCAAAGCTTTATATGATGTATAAGAGCTTATATAATCAAAATGCAGAAGGAGCAGCATTAGACGCAGTTTTAGAGTTATATGATGGAATATCAATAGAGAATCCTAATGATGTATTACCTTATTTAGCTCAAAACTTTACTGCAAAAATAGAAGGAGTACCATTCCCAGGAACATACAATTTAGAATCATTCAATAATACGTGGCTAGCAGACTTCTTCTCAACTTATGAGACTGTATACTTCTATACTACAGCATTACCAACAATAACTCAAATTTCGCATAATACCTATGAAGTTACGGACGTGGTTCAGTTCTTCGTAGCGCCTACCAATGATCCTATATATTTACAAGTATTTAACGCATCTAACACAATCATAGTCCAAGAGATTAATGGAAAGATGGAAATAACTTCACTTACATGGATAGGTAATGAGTTACCACCTTCTGCAGTTATAGCTGGATATCCATCTCAACACACATTAGAATCTAATGTAGTATTAAGCGAAGTATTATCAGAGATAAACGGTCTTGGTGGAGAGTTTAATCCTACAACTATCGCACAGAATTTTGCGCCAAATGCTGTTTTAGAAGTTACTGGACAGTTACCCCCAGTTTTCACACCAGGTAATTATACTGGAATATCAAAAATAGAGAGTTTCTTCTTCACATGGGATAGCTACTTCATATTTGTTGCAGAGTATTCACAGAACTTATTACCTAATGGAACTGCTGTACCACCTAGCGTAAGTGTTCAATTATCTCCATCTGGAACAATGGCAGTAGTAGTTGCAAATGTTACGCCATTCATAGGTTTCGTAAACCAGGGAGAACCAGGGTTCCCCAACATCTATGATATTCACGTTAATTTAGTTACATACTTACAATATAACTCGACTACAGCATCCTGGCAGATAGAAAAACAGATATTTAACGCAAAAATGATTCCAATATTACAAGATACCTTATACTATAATCTAAATATGCCATTATTCAAGGTAATTGGTGAAGATACAGTAACTGTAAACGCTTCTCAAGGAGCAATATTACAAGAAGGCAACATAGTCACTGTCATAAAGCCTGGAACTTATGCAATGTTACCTAATGGAAGTATGGTAAGCATATATAACTTCTCTTTAATCACCTTCAGCTTACAAGCAGTAATGCCTCCAGCCCAAGACTTCTTCAACTTAACACCTACATACGCATTCGCATTTGCTATAAACGGTCAAATATCTCCTAAGTATGCATTAGTAAATGCCAGTGGATCTCCAGATCCTGCAATAACAATAGTTTATGCACCAGATACTTGGACATCATGGACGTGGTTTGGCGGAACGTTTAATGGTACAGCATACATAGGAGGAAGTTACAAGTTTGCAGACCATTGGATATATGGAAATGGAGTAATAGTGAATAACCAGTTCTTTAAGCCAGTATTATGGATCTTCGAAAGCTCTTGCGAACCAGTTGGAATGCCTCCAACTCCAGTAAGCGTTACACCAAAGCAAGTATTTGGATTATCTCCAATAGCAGACTATACTTATGAGGTAAACGGAATAACTGGCGGTGTAGTAGTGGCCGGAAATATATTAGTAGTTATACAGCCTGGAACTACTATAACTACACCTAGTGGAACTACTCTAACAACGTTCAACTTCTCTGTAGTATTCTATGCACCGCAAAACGTAACTGCTCCAGAACCAGGACAAGTACCGTTCCTAGTATTCGCTTATGCAATAAATAACTGCGTATCATTCCACTATGTAGCATCTAAACCGTTTATAACAGTAATTATGACACCATCTTGCGGAGCCAACATGTGGACTTGGGGATTAACAAAGTCTGGCACTTATGGTTATGTACTACACGATCCAATATTAATAGGAAAGGGTATAGTAATCAACTTAACATTCGTAAGACCAGTTCCTTGGGTATTAACACTACCTCTAATGTAAAATCTTTTCTTTTTATTAAGTTATATTGTTTTTATACTATATAAGCCTTGGTTCTAACATCTTCTTTTTAATCTATAGTTTAGACAATTGATTCTCATTAAGATAAGGGAGAAAATGTAGTAGTAAGAAATAATTATCTTTAGAACTAGTTAGTTGTAGTGATGACTGAACCCCGGTCTGAACAGTGATGCCACCGTGTGAGGACTGATTTATTATTTTATTATTTTCTTTAGAAAATCTTCAAAGTGAGCTTTTGCCTCGTCTATAGACTTATATCTAACTGGAGAATTCTTAAAATAATAACCGCAAACTTCAGGAATTACTCCTCCTATGTTATTGTCCTTAAGGATTTTAGCTAGTCTTATAAGATCAATTAATGGTTGTACCGCGTTAGGTGCGTCGTAAGTCTTTAACGAGATGTCGACCCTAACTTTTGCGCCCATCGCATATTCTCCTTCTATAACCATGTAACTTACTCTTCTATCTCCTAGAAACTCTACATAATCTGAAGTACCTGCAACTATTTCAGCATTATCTGATCTTTGTGAGATAAAAGAAGATTTTATCTTCTTTTTAAGATCTTTCTTCCAATCCTCTAAAGTCGCAAAAGTTTCTGTATTTCCAGCTATGTCAATTTGGTAAGATCTTAAAATTTTTACTCCCCTTTTCTGCAAAAATTCAATTATACCGGAATGAAAGATTGTGCCACCTATTTGACTAAGTAAATCGTCTCCAAAAATTGGTATCTTTGCTTCCTTATACTTATCCCCTATTCTCTCTGTTACATTAGAAGGAGTTGCATTAATAAATGAGGAATTAGCGGAGAGGCTCTCCTCAGCATAAAATAAGCTAGCCTTATCTGCTCCAGCCGGTAATAAATTGATTACAACGTCTACATTGTTTTCCTTTAATACTTCTTTAACATTCACGGGTTTCTCTTCTGATTCTTCAATAACTTTAGACAGTTGTTCATCTATACCATCTAAAGTGGGACCTCTTAATACTTCAACATCGTTTTTAACATCTACATACTTTTGAACTACATTAGGCTTTGAAAAAATGGCCTCTGATAATTTCTTTCCAACCTTTCTTTTATCTACATCAAAAGCAGTAACTATTTCTATTTCATCAGCTCTTATAGGTAAGTCAAGAATTCCTGGAATTTCTATACCTTGTTTAGCCATTTCTATTGACTGAACTAATGCAGACGCAACATTTCCTACTCCTACAAGACCAACTCTTATCATACTATCACCAAGATTAGGGGAGATATTATACCAATACCTATGCTTAGTATGGCAGAAAATATAACACTGTCTCTCTCTTCGCTTTCTACAAAACTCAACTCTCCTTCCCTAAACATTTCCCTAATTACTGGAATATAATATCCTGCAGATATTGCGCTATTTAAGACCGCTATAATTATCAACCACGGATATAAGTAAACAGATTCAAATAGGAATAATTTTCCCCAGAAACCTATAATTGGAGGAATTCCTAACAAACTTAAAACCAGGATTGAGACTGAAGTAGCTAAACCTCTATCTGATTTCGCTAGACCTCTTAATCCCTCGAACCTAGCAGTTCCGGAAACTTTCTCTATATAGTTAACAAAATTGAAGAGACCTGCTTGTGCTATAACGTAAGCTAAGCTTTGAGTTATTAACCCTGCTTCGGCTATTTGAGTATTTACCTTAAGGGCAACAAATCCTATTAGAATAAAGCCCATTTGTGCTATGCTACTGAAGGCTAATATGGAAGGCAAGTCTCTCCTTGAAAACGCTATGATGTTTCCTACAAACATACTAAGTATAGCCATGATAGAAAATAATACAACGAAAAACGTTATAATGTTCTGTGTAGGATCGCCTAATGATATAATCCTTAAAAGGGGAATAATTCCTAACAATTTTCCCACACTTGATATAAATGATACAGAAATTCTATCAGCATTTATATAAACTTCTGGAAGCCAACCTTGGAATGGAAAAGCCCCTAATTTAAAGAAGAAGGCAATAGAAAGCAACGAGATACCAAGCATGAAAAGGTAAGGATATTTTATTGTAGAATAGTTTAGAGAGAAAGTATTAACTGAAAGGAAATATAATGCAAAACCAAATATCATAAATGACGAAGATATTAATCCCATGATTAAATATTTGATTCCAGCATCAACTGACTTGTAATCCTTTCTGAGCATAGTAATTGCATAAGATGCTGCAGAAGATATACCCCAAGCTCCTAATATAATCAAAATGTTATAAGCAAAAGCCATGTAAACTAATCCTAGTCCAGTAAGCAAAAGTAAAGATAACATTGAAGACCTAGTACTCCAACTCTCAATGTGCGATTTACCTCCCAGTACGACGACAGTAGTCCCTATTAACACTATTATTGAGAAAAGGTAACCTACATTATCCAGATATAGTGTACACGAGAATATTGTATAACCTACGAATCCTATTATCCAGAAAAATGATAAAATTATTATCCCTATAATATTTACACTTAGCGTTAAGTAAAATGCTTTTCTAAATTCTTTTATAAATAAAACCGCTATAGCAGAAAAAAGTAACATTATAGATAAAATTATTATTGGCAAATCCTGAGTTAACATTTTTAATCACCTAACATCAAAATAATTACTATAACAATTAATAATATAATACCACCCACATAATAACCTAAATAATCTCTTAAAAGCCCCTTTTGAAGTATATTAAATAGCCGACCACCATAGTTAATTATTCCGTTTGGAAGTTTATAATTGAGAGAATTATCTATTCCTTTGGTTTCTACGTAGTTAAATATACCAGAACTTACTTTCAAAGATAATATTCCTGCAATATCCATTATTGGATAAATGTACCATCCATAATAGAAGAAGTTTATAATTGGAGATAGGAATTTATTGTTGAACATTCCGCCAGTATAAATTATAAAAGCTATGGCTATTCCAACTAATGAAACTATGAAATCAATGTTATTATATATGAAAACATTTGACGGCACTGAAAAACCTTTCCCTATAAACGATACAAAGGGAAATATTTCTATTGAGAGTATTATAGACGAGATCACGAGAATTGCGGGAGAAACATACATTATAGGCGATATATGACCCTCAGCCTCCTTCTCTCCAGAGCCGTACATAAATAACCTAGCTATATACCTTATAATATAGATGGCGCCAGCAAACTCTAATACTATATAAATCATATCAATGTAAGAATTGTATGAAGTTAAATATGAAATGAATGAGTGAGCCCAAAATCCTATGAAAAGTGGTACGTTGGCCAGGTTTAGAGCAGCAAAAAGTTGTAGTACAAATACTAATTTAAGTTTCTTGTACAGATTTGGATACTCTCCTATGTATCTGCTTTCGATATAATGAATTACAGAACCTGCATTCATGAACAGCGTAGCCTTATATATTCCGTGAGCAATCATCTGTATTAAGCCTATTGAAATTCCTGCATAAACTAAAGCGAAATTATGAAGCTGAATAGCCAATAACCCACCGAGAGATGAAGAAAATATCATTAAGCTAATTTGGTCAGCAGTTGAATTAGCTAATATAACCTTTTGCTCTTTCGAAACTAACGCATTAAGTGAAGTAAATATTGCAGTGAATATATTTATTCCTACAATTATTTCTAAGAATATTTCCAGAGATGTGGAATATCCTTGTATGAGGAAAGGATAAGTCAAAAATGTAAATATTGCCCCTAAATTTACCATGGTTGCGGCGTGTATCAGTGCACTAACTGGAGTAGGACCAGTCATTGCTGTAACCAGCCATTGAGTAAATGGAAACTGAGCGCTTTTTGATAGTCCACCTAAATATAATAAAATAAGAAATATTACAGAATATGGCAAGATAAGAAGAGATGGAAGCTCTGAGAATAAACCTTGAATTGAAGAATGAAGTACCGGATATATAACAGTAATTCCGCTAAGGGTAGATTGAGACGTTAGGAAAAGTAAATATCCTAATACCGTTATCATTCCAATATCTGCTATTCTTGTAAATACTAATGCCCTTATTCCACTAGTAGTAGGTCTAGATAGATATTCTATTCCTAGTACGAATCTCTTAAAGTCACCTACTACATTTCTTTCATTATCGTCTAACCAATAGCTTATTAGCCCATAAGACGCTAAGGATGTTCCTTCCCAACCAGCTAAGAATACTAATATATTATCACCCAAAACTACTGAAAGCATTGATGAAATGAAGAAGCCGAAGAATCCCCAATATCTCCTAAGTACCTTGTCTTCCTTCATGTAGCCTATGCTATAAATCGCTATAAAGAAAGATAAGGTAGATACAAATACCGCCAAAATTGCTTGGAGTAAAGAAGAGCTAAACTGGAAGTACTCAAAAGCTGTAAATGTATAGGCAGGAACAAAGAAGTTTGGGTGAGGTGTAATAACTGTATAAATTAAGTTGTAAATTGAAAGAATCATGGAAAGTCCTATTAGAGTTGAGACTATTGCGCCTTTAACGTCTTGGTTAAGTTTACCTGAAATTAGCGAAATTAGAGAGCCGAGTGCAGGAAGAATAACAATTAGGAATAGGCAAATGTGAGCCGAGGAAGGCAAGGTTTGAATAAAGTTATTGAAAGAAATGGAAAGTAATGATGGATAGAAGAAGAAAACTCCACTTATCACTGCTAGCAAAAGCATTGGAATAGAATACTCGGCTATTTTGTCAATATCCTTTATCTCCTTTTTCCCAGCATAGACTTTCTTGAATAAATAAGCAGAATACCCGCTGGATAAACCTACGCCTATTGTCACTCCAATTACTAACAATATAAATAAAAGTGGTGACGAAACATGAATTAGTTGACCTACCGCAAGTAATAATAATACTTCACTCAAAAATCCTATAGTTGGTGGTAATCCTAGGATATTTAAAAGTCCTATGAAAGATAAGGTAGTATGAAGTGGAGACGATAGATAAAGCCCTCCAAGCTCTTCTATATTTCTAGTATTTAACTCAGTAATCGAAGCTCCAGCACTCATGAATAATATCGCTTTCCCAAATCCGTGAGATGCATAAATAAGCACTGCAGACAGTATTCCTATAGGCAATTGATTAACGTTTTGCCCCAAACCTAGTATGTATGCAGTTGACGAGCCTAATAACATGTAACCCATCTGCGAAACCGTAGAGTAGGCTAAAAACCTCTTAAAGTCCTTTTGAGCCAAGGCGTTAATTCCTCCGTAAATCATCGTAATAACTGCCCAACCTATAAATATTGGCGCTAAATAAGAGAAAGTCGGGAATAAATAGAAGTAAATTATTATTACATAAACTCCTAATCCCACTAAATTGGGGCTTAATAACACTGATATCGGAGTTGGGGCTTCACCATGGGCGTAAGGTAACCAAATATTAAATCCTGCTTGTGCTGATTTTACTAACATTCCTATAACTCCTAAGAGGAGAACTAATTCTGCAAAGGGTATTGACGATAATACATTAATTACCCCGTAAGAAGAATAAATGTCCATTGTGTGAAATTCTAATCCAATTATTATGATAGAAGCAAGCAATAATATTGTTCCAATGTGGGTCCAAATAAAATACATTAAGCTAATTCTTCTTCTATCACCATAACCGTAAAGCAGAATTAGGAGGAAAGAAGTTACTAATGAGATTTCTAGAAACACGTAAATTTCTAGTAGATTAGTTGAAATTGATATATAAAGCATGGATACTGCAAATAATGAATATAGACCGTAATATAGACCCCAACTTCCTTCTCCTATTTTTTCCTCCATATACCTTAATGAATATACTGTAGTCACAATAGTTACTGCCAAAATTACTACGAGGAAGGAGTAATTCAGATCGTTAACAGTGAGGCCGAAGTAACCTATATCAGTACCAACAAAGAAATTCTCAAAAAGGCCTCTCCTTAATAGGAAGAATGAATTTATACCTATCGCAATAATTGAAAGAATAAAAGCGCTCTTTTTCTCTTTAATAAAAAATACTAGGGAAGAGAGAGCGAGAGATATGATTAGAATTAATATAGATATCATTTTTAATCCACCTCAAGAGATCCTTTATTTCTATAATATAGAATTATCGAAGCAAAAGCCACTACTACTTCTATGAGAGCCATACTTATTGCAAAAATTGAGAAAATAATAGGAGAATATACTTTACCAAATAAACTGGAAATAGAGAAAACAAGGAGAATAGTTGAATTTAAAATTATCTCAGATGATAAAAGAATTCTAATTACATTTCTACTATTAATTAAACCGTAAATACCTATTCCTATTAAAGTAATTGATAAAGATACGCCAAACTCTCCTAAAATCATTTCTAATCCCTCCTAGCAAGAGTTATTGCTTCTATTAATGTAGTTAATAGTCCAACCACTAGAACTACTGCAGGGAACCAGTACTTCTCTAAAATTATTGAGGAAAGTGTCTGAAGATTAATTTCTCCTACTTGACTTACTTGAACCCCAGATAATGAAAGAACTACTGCTATAAATATAAGCACAGCAGAGACTCCTGCCACAACTTGTGCCCAGGCCGTATTTATTTGCCTAACTTCCAATCCTTTAAACATAACTAAAGATATTGATAAGAAAACTACCGTTGCACCGACGTATAATAAAAGATGAAAGACCGAATATAAGGAATACTGGAATGAAATAAGTGCTATAAGTACTGCTATACTAACTCCTAGGAAAGCTAAGGATATTGCGGCGTAAAAGAGATTCTTTGAACTAACTATGAATATTGCAGAAGAAATCGATATTATAGAGAAAAATAAGAATAAAATTAAACAAAGATTAAGACTCTGGAACATATTTTATACCCTTCTCTTCATCTATAACTGCTCTAACTTTTTTAACTACCTTATCCTCAGGAGGGTTATCAAAGTTTTTATTGAATTTTTCTGGATCAAATATTAAATCCCTCCTATTTGAGAAAGCAACATCGTGAACTCCAGTCTCTTTTAAGGCATCAACTGGACATATGTCTACACAGAAACCGCAAAATACACATCTACCGTAATTTATTGTAGGTAGTTTTTTGCCTTGATATGTCATCATCTTCATAGCATCTGCTGGACAAATCATTGCACATAACGTGCAGCCTATACATATGTCCTTATATAGCCTTATTATGCCACGATATCCAGCAGGAAGAGTTAACGATTCTTCAGGATATTTTAGTGTAATCCTCTGAGGTTTTACCATGTATTTGATTCCAGTACCTATTGATTGTAAATGGTCGGCAAATAACCTAAACGGATTTTCCTTTTTATATTCTTTTACAGCCATAAGTAACCCACCAATGTACCCGTAATTAATGAAATTAGGGATAGAGGAAATAAGTATTTCCAACTACCCCTAAGAGCTTGATCTATCCTATATCTACCATATACTCCCCTTAAAAATACTGAAAAGAATAGGAGTAATACTGCTTTGAAAGTCAAAAACGCTGCTCCAGGTAGTCCGCTAAATGGATACCAACCACCTAAAAATAGGTCAGCAAAAACTAGGGAATATATAAAATTACCAACATAAGATCCTGCCATGGTTAATACGAATAAGAATCCAGAGTACTCAGTATAAGGACCTATAACCAGCTCAGTTTCTGCCTCTACAATATCAAAAGGAAACCTTGAACTGCCTATTAGCATTCCTACAATGAAAATGAAAGCCGCTATAGGATTTACTATTGCTCCTGGAATTCCTTTCTGTACTATAACTGCTAAGTCTAAGGTATGATATTCAATGGCCATAGATAAAGTTGCTATTAGAATCAGGGCGTCATAACTAACTGATAAGAAAGTTTCTCTCACAGCCCCTACTATTGCAAACCTGTTATTAGTAACCCAAGCTAAGAATACTACAAAAATAGGATATATCGACTCTAAAGCTAAGATAAGTAATAAGTTGTAACAAGTGAAAATGCCGGCAAGAACTCCATAACCAATATTTGGATCGTAGAAATCGTGATAGTAGATTGAAAATACAGACCCACTTTGAGGAATTACTGATACTGGAATTGCTGCAAAAGGTAAAATCGAAACTAAAAGCAATAGAACCGGAGCTATTGTGAATAATGTCTCATTAACTCCTGAAGGTATTATAACTTCGGAAAAAACGAACTTCAGTGCATCAGCTATTAATTGCAAATATCCGCCTAATCTCTTTGAAGCGTAATAAGGACCTATTCGCATTTGAACTCTCGCTGCAGCTTTTCTCTCAAACCATATCGTTGTCAATAAAAGAATCCCAGTAAATAATAAACCAGGAAATATAATTACAACAAAAAATGACGGATAAAAGAAATAAAATCTAATTAAAGATATCAAGTTGCCTATCATTACCTATCAGCCTCTGGTGGGAAGTAATCTAAACTTCCATATATTGATACAATATCAGCGTATCTAGCACCTTTACATAAGTTTTTGAATACATAAATTGCCCTATAGGATGGAGTTATCATCCTTAACCTATAAGGTTTAGGAGATCCATCACTTACTACATAATAGAAAAGTTCTCCTCTAGATGCCTCAACTCTGGCAGCAGCTTCTCCCCTAGGTGGTCTAAATGAAGCGTAATAACCTGGTAAAACTATCCTTCCTTGTCCTTGAACCCACTTCTTCATTCTAATTGGTGGGATTTGTTTTAAGAACCTATCAGCCAATATTGGTCCTTCTGGTATGTCCTTTATTATTTGTTCTAAAATTCTCATACTTTGTTCCATTTCCTCAAATCTAACTAAAGTTCTTGCGTATCCGTCTCCTTCTTTATACACTGGAATTTCAAAATCCAACTTAGAATATGCTGCATAAGGTTCAGCTTTTCTAACATCAAAATTAACTCCAGATGCCCTAAGATTAGGCCCTACTGCACCCCATTCTATTGCTTGCTCTCTAGTCATTACTCCAACATTTTGTAATCTATCCATGATAGTTGGATTCTTTAGGAAAATCTTTTCCCAATCTTTTATCTTCTTTCTCATATAATTAATCGCTTTCTTAGTCATTTCTATAATACTAGGTGTTAGATCTCTTCTTACTCCTCCAGGGATTATATAGGAATTAGTAACTCTGGCACCAGTTAATGCTTCAAGTATTTGAAGCCAAACTTCTCTATCTCCGAAGCCCCACATAAAAGCAGTTGAGTGACCAAGAAATATTCCTAGAATCCCTAAACCGTAAAGATGGCTGGCTATTCTATTAACTTCTGCAGCAAAGCTCCTCAAATATAAGGCTCTCTCCGGTACATCAACGTTAAGTATTTTCTCTACCGCCATTATGTAACCCATATTCATGTGTATTGAATCCAAAATTGCTGGCCTTTCTACTAAAGGAATCAAATGCATGTAATTCCTATTTTCTCCTAGTTTTTCCACAGCCCTATGAACATAACCTACGTCTAGTTCGCAATCTTCTACTATATCACCGTTAAGTTTAACAAGTATCCTCATGTGTCCAGATCCTGGGTGCTGAGGACCTACGTTAAGTTCTCCTTGAACTGGAACTACTTCTACTTCCATTCCATAATTATCCAGGCTTGTCAACGAATAGTCCCTCCAATTTTATTTTAAAATCTTTTCTTAATGGATAAACTCCTTCAAAGTCTTCTGGAAGGAATAATCTAGATAGTTGTGGGTGACCTTCAAATCTTACTCCTAACATTTCATAAGTTTCTCTTTCTCCCGTCCACGCGCTGCCCCAAATTTGAGTTAAGCTAGGTAAAGAAGGATCCTTATAATCTACATAAGTCTTAATTGCAAATATTATTTTTTGTAAATCTTCTACCGAATATGAAGAAACGTGATAGACTATCTGAATTTTCTGTTGTTCAGGAAAATCTATCCCAGTTACTGCTATTACGTGATCGAATCCTATTTCTTTCATAATTTTAGCTACTTCTATAATCTTATCCTTTGTAACATCTAATGAGCCCCTACTCTCAGATTCGGCTTTGGCTATTATTCCTTTTGCCTTTAATTCTGCTAGTATTTTATCTATAGGCTTTTGAACAGTGGTCTGACTCATTGTCTCAACTCCCAGTTTTGTATCATATTAATTTGAGTTATTGAATAATACATTACTGGATAAATTAATACTATAAACGAGCCGATAATTATCATTAAGTTTCTGAATAGAATAAAATTACCCAGCAAAGGCACTGATGCTATCGCAAAAAGTAAAATTAGAATTGGTTCTATAGTAACATACATTAGAAGATATCCATAGTATTGTAGAGGGAACCAAAGTCTACCTTCTCCATATGGTATATTCCCAGCTTCAAATCTACTTATTTTGACCGGAGTAGGATTATGAGGAACCATTAGCGAAATTATTTTGTAACCTCCGTAACCTAATGCTAAAGTGAGAATTGAAGGTAATCCAAAAGCCACAAGCGCTTGAACTAAGCTCATACACATGAGTAACACTAAACGTGGTTAAAATATTTTTCTTAACAGAACTCAAACATGTTTATAAAATTTATATCCTACTATACAAAAAAGGAAATATATTATTTAATTTTATTTAGGATACTCTTAGCATTCTGTATACATTTATATATCCCATCTCTAGGCACTCCTTCAACACAACGTTGAGATATAAACTCTGTCTTCTCGTTAATCTCCTCAAGAGAAATTGGCGTCTCCCTAATAAAGTTCTCGTGAATTATGCAATTTGGTCCGGCATACTTAAAGAGGCGTGGGTGGACTTTCTTAACTTCCTCTAACATCTTCCAGGCTATTGCCCTAATCTCCCACTGTGCTCTGCTACATAACCTAAGAGAAAAGAAATTATATAACTCGCGAGCGTTCATTGTAACGACGATGTTTGTGTTCACACCGTTAGGTAAAACATATCTGGCGTCTTCCTCAGGAACGCCGTTTTGTAATAACTCGTAGTAGTATTTGTAAGCATCATCGTAAGCCTTCTTTACTACCTCCTCATTTCTCTTTTCCGCAGAAGGCGGTATCACAGGCTGATAGTACTCATCGACGGGCTTTGCAAATCTATGGCTCATCTGAGTGTATGAGGCTATCCTATGCCTGACAAGTTGATGAGATGCTACCCTACTTATTCCCTCAATCGAGAATGTATAAACGCTGTGCTCTAACGGTGACCAGTATCCGTGAATGATGGCGTCACGGATCCACACTTCTACCTCCTCATCAGTCATTGTCTTCTCGTGATAGTCCCAACCCTTCCTTGATCTACTCATCTTAGAAGCAATTGCTACTACTCTTTCTCCATCCTTGGTGTAAGAAACTAGCTCAACTTTCATTATCTACTAACTTAAAATGGAGAATAAAAACTAAGATTGCTTGATAATATTTTAGTTCACTCAAGTACTCCGCTAAGTTTCTCTACAGCTCTAGTAAGCATTGCAGAGTTCTTTTCTGCATCTTTTTCAGCTTGCTCCATATATTTTTTAACTTCTTCATCTTTTATTTTTCCTAGTCTCTGCTTGTATACAACTATCATTTTTAGTTCATCTTCCAACGAGTCTAGTACTGCAGTCAGTTGCTCTTGGTCTACTTTCGCAGTCTTTAGTGCTTTTTCTCTAAAGCATGTATAATGAACTACAGTCTTCTTTGAAGTAAAAGTAAATAATTCATCCCAGTATATTATATTTTTACATATATCACACGTCCACTTTGTTGGGGGTGCCCTGCTCATGGTGAAAGAGTAGAATTATATACTAAATAAAGATTACGGTATTGATGATATCCGAAAAATTGGTCTCTGATTTAAAGTTTTATGACAAGCCTTTAGGAGTATTCTTTACTGCAGATAATTGCAAAGAGTGCGATGAACTTCTTAAGAAAATTAAAGAATTGCCTATTTCAAAGAGGCTAATGATAGAAGAAGTTAATGGTTTAGAATATCCAGAATATCTAAACAGACTAACCAGAGGTGTGATTCCTACATTATCAATTTTATCTCCAGACTTAGGAATTATGGGAGTTATAGAATCTACAGATGTTAAAGAAATAGAAGCAAGACTAAGGGAAATAGTTGAGGCTTATTATAAGGGATATAAAGGAGAAAGACTATCAGAATTTATACCCGAACCAGTGGAGGTTGGAAAAGAAATAATATATGACGTAATGGACGCATTACTCGCTTCTTATCCTGCAGACTTTAGAATGATAGAGTTTTACAAGTTTATTTCAAGTATAAACAAGGATTATAGTAAAGCGGAAAAAGTCATTAAGCCACTGAACGAAATTTCTGAATTTCTTCTTGGTAGAAAGAAAACAATAAATGCTAACTCAATATATACAACCGAAATTTCCTTCTATACAATATATGGACTAAGGAAAGTGGAAGATCTATTACAATTAATAGGTGATGATGGAATAGTTTATAGAAGTACCAGAAAACAGAATAAAGGCTTATTAATTGACGAAGTAATGGCAGGAAACGCGTTGCTTACTCAATACGAGAATACCTTAAACGATGTATATCTGAATTACGCTAGAAAAATCTACGATTTTATTGTAAACAATCTCCCTCACGAGAAAGGATTTAGAGACACTATGCCAAAAGATGAATTAAGTAAAATTACTTTCTTGGAGCCTTTAGCTAACTCAGAAGCAGGAATATTCTTTGCTAGGTATTGGGCAATTACTGGAGAAGAAAAATCTGCGGACTTAGCTAAGAAAGCGATAAACTGTGCATTCGCAGGCTCCTCTGATCCTAGAGTACTAGCAAGGATTTCTATAGCATTGATAAAATTACAAGATTTAATAAGAACAAACGAAAAAGGACCTTACTCAGATTTAAGAATAGAATTTTCAAAACAAGCTCAATGCAAGTATCTTAAAGATGGAAAATGCTATGAAAAAATTGAAGAAATTAAATTCTCATATTTTTAAATACATCTTTGTAACATACCTTGATAGCTGTTTTGCACTTCCTCCTTCACAAATAGTCCTAAACGCTCTATATTGATCAACTGGAACTATTTTGCCAACAGCTTCGAACCCGTATTTTTTAAGCGTAGAAATTGCTTCTACAGCCGATATTCCAGTTAAAATCAGATGATTAGCTTTTACGTTCTTGACTATTTTATCTATAGTATTATTTATTAATGCTGAACCGAAAATAACAGCTACGTCACACGTTTCCCCATTAAATTGCGAAAAAGGTTTGGCGTTATTTTGAGGTTGCGTAGAAAAATCGTATAAGACCACGCTGGAAAAATTGCCAGCGGAAATATAAGGATAGTATCCGAATGCACAAACTTTACCTCCAGAGTATAAAGTTAAGGGATCTCCAGCTGTTAGCTTACCAGTAGTTATCGAATTTAATATAGCGACAGAAATACTCCTTTTTAATGGATTATCCACATCAACTGCTACATCGTAAGCGTTTTTTCCAATCATTTCTCCAGCATAGTCAACTTCACCTTCTGCTATAGTATGGGATATTCCCATGCTTTGGTCGTCCAAAATTACTGCAGTGTAAGATGTACCTACACAAATGTTTATTATTTTTCTCTGCTTTAAATCGTAAGATAACTCGTCTATAATTTCGTCTAATATCATAATATTATCTTATCCTCCTCATATATAGATTCTGTCACTTCCTTATTAGGTAATATAATGTTCTTTTTATTAATTAAAATACCGTCATGAGTTATTACTTCTTCTCCAAATATGGTTTCCTCCCTTATATGATTCCATTTACCGATCTTACACTTATCAGCAATTATCGAACCTTTTATGAAGCTATTCTCACTTACAAGTACATTTTCCATGAGTAACGATTCTCCAATATAAACGCCATTTTTAATTACAGAACCTTTGCCTATTATTGAATTAGAATCAATATACGAGTCTTCACCTATAATCACTCCATCTGAAATAAAATAAGGCGGAGTTAGCGTCGCTCTTTCGGATACTTTTGCAGTATTTGATATATACCCTCTTGGAAATCTTTTTCCTAGTAATTCGAAGTTAAGTTTCATATAATCATAAGGAGTTCCTATATCGGCCCATATTCCGTCGTACTTATAAACCGAAACGCAATACTTCTCTAGAATTTTTGGCAAAAAGTTTCTGCTTATTGAGGGACCTTGTATAAAGTTCAATATATTCTTATTAAATACATATACCCCACCATTTATTAAATTAGAAATAGGATTAGATGGCTTCTCTATAATCTCAATTAATTTATTATCTTCTGTAAGTAAGACTCCATATCTTCTAGGATTATTAACTTTGGTTGCTAAAAGAGTTACTGGGCATTCACTTTGAGCGTGGAATTTAAGTAAATCTAAAAAATTAACTTCACTATAGATATCGCCATATATTACAATCACAACATCATCAAGTTTTGCTTGTGTAGAGACAAATTTTAAAGCTCCTGCATCTCCTAAAGGTTCTTTTTCAATTATAGGCGTAACATTTTTACCGTCTACATGAGATAGTATTTTATCAGCCATTACCCTTAACGAAAGATAAACATTGTGAATTCCCGCATTCTCTAATCCTTCCAAGATATAATCTAGAATTGGCTTACCTAAAACTGGAAATAAAGCCTTAGGTTTAGTTAAGCTTAAAGGCCTAAGTCTTGTAGCGTATCCTCCAGCCAAAATAATTGCAGAAACCATAATATATTAAAAAGCATGATGGAAAAAAACTTTACTTTTTCATGTATTGTTGAAGTTTTTTATCAGCAAAATCCCAGTTGACTAAGTTCCACCAGTTATTAACATAATCTGCTCTCTTGTTCTTATATTGTAAGTAATAAGCGTGCTCGAACTCGTCCAAGATTAGTAAAATTGGTAGCTCTGCTATATGGTTTTGGAAGTGATTCTCAAAAGTCATTATTTGTAGATTTCCATTCTCTACCTCGTAATAGAGAACAGTCCAACCAGTACCTGGCAACGAATTTGCCGCCTCGGTAAATAATGCTTTAAATTTCTCAAAACTACCGTATTGCTTCTCTATTAGATCTCCTATTACTCCACCAGGTTTACCTCCACCTTTACCTGCTGGAGCCATGCTCTGCCAATATAATGAGTGTAACTTATGTCCGTTTATATTGAATACCAATCCCCTTAATAGACCTTGTATATCATATTGTCCAGAGGATATTTCACCTTTTAGAATTTTGTTTACCCTGTCAACAAAGGAATTAGCTCCATTAACATAACCTTTATGATGGCCATTATAGTGCACATCTATTATTTCTTTACTTATGTATGGTTCTAATGCATCTAAATTATAAGGTAGAGGTGGCAATTCATACTTTTTTAAATAAGTTAACGAACTCATAACTATACTTACTTAGTAGTTATTTTTATTTCTTTCTAAGTTGAATCTAGAAGCATATTATATCTCTACTATATTATTGAACTATCGGAAAAATTTTGAATACAATTTTTACCTAAATTTTTAGCTTAAATCATAATTTAGATTCCATATGACTTTATTAATCCTTTCTAAATAATCATTATTTAGAAATGTCAATTAGGTATCCACTTATAAAATTAACCGCAAATTACTGCAACTTGTACGAAAAAATTATATTGATGATACTAAATTCCATTCTAGTCTATATTTTATCATTAAATTTGCATTTCATTTATAACTATAACCTTGAAATTATATCTATAGTTGCAGTCATCTCATTCTTTTTACCAGAGATCGTATCTCCTGCATTAACTATTTTATTTACAATATACTTGGCATATACGGAATTAAATTTAAATCAATTATCTGGAATGATAGAAATTATATCCATAATAATCCTTAATATTTTGGTGCCAATGTTAATTGAGATAAAGTATGGATCAATGCAAGGTTTTATGTCTTCAGAAGCAATAATTGGCTTTCCTATAAGTTCACTATTATTATTATCAGGAATAGCTGAAAAAAGAAATCTGACTGCTAACGTTTTATCTAGTCTACCTCTATTTTTCATAATATTCAATCATTTCGATACAATTTATTCTACTAATGTCCTTTTTATTATTATATTAGGAATCATAAGTTTAATCATCGCATCAATATTATTTAGCTTAAAGCAATTAATTAGTATATCAGGAATCATATTTAGTTTTATTGGATTATCTACATTACTTTATCTAACGCCATTACCTCATCCTATTCCTTTAAATCTTATTTACACAATAATTGTTGCCGCCATTGTTAATGCCATTTTTACTGGATTTTATGAGTTAAAAATAAGAAAACAGATGAAAGAGAAAATTCAGGAGGAACTATCTTTAATTAAAAAGGAAATAGATAGCAGTATAATAAGTTTAGGAAGGATTAGAAGCTATGCAGAATTGGAAGACAGCTTAAGTAATATAATTGCAGAAGACGAAAAAAGTATACTCGAAATTAGCAAAAAAGCTGATCAATGTAAATCATTAGACTGTATAAATTCTATTTATAATGAGTTTATATCAGCTAAGAAAAATATTGAAGATAAACTTTCACATTACATCTTTGATACCATAATTGAATATAATAATGTAATAAAAGAATTAAAGAAAAATGGAATAATTTTGGAGGAAATAAGCATTCCATCAGAGAAAATTATACTGTCGGAAGATGATATAGACAAAATACAGAAGATTTTATCTACTATTAATAAGAATATATCGTTAGGAGTATCTGAGATTAATTCCATAATAGATTCTATAGAAAAAATATCCGGAATAAAACTAAATAGATTTTACATAACTGAATACTCATCAATAGTAAGTGCCATAGATTATCTAAAAAAGATTAACGTACTCACGTACGTTAATCAATGCATAAGCTACGATAGGGACATATTAACTAAGTTGGAATTTTATGGATTCGAAAATAGAAAACTGGAGATAGCTAGAAAATTAAACGAATATTATGGAAGGGAAATTTTGTTATCTGATATTAAAAATATAGAGAGAGAATCTAATCAGTTACTTATAATAATAAATGAATACTTGAATAATATAAAAAATGAGCTAGAAAAAATTTGGAAAATAAGTAAATTAAATAATATAAAAAATAAAATAGAAGTCATAGATGGCTTAATTAATGAATTAAACAAAGATGATGCAATACTTAAGAAACTTTCTAACGTTCTAACAGCAATTCCTGAGATATCTAATGCAGAGAAGATAATCGAGGAAAAAGATAATATATATGCTTTATTTACAATATTAAGAGAAAATGAAGATATAATTAGAGAAAAATTGAATCAGGAACAATGCATTGAGTTAGAAGAATTAGGAATTAACAGTAACTTAAGTTCCTATGTTATAGAGTATCTAAAAGAAAGGAATATAAATGTAAAATTAGATACTAACAAAATTTGCTTATCTTAATCTCTTTATATTTATTACAACATGATCTTCTCTATCTTCGTAATTGAAGATATATCTTGGAGCATTTCGCAAAAGTTGATGAAGGCATAGGACTCTATCCTTTTCTGCAAGAAGTGTTATTGTTTCTCCAGCTTTCATTGAGACTAAATATTTAGATAGTTCGACAATAAATTCCTCACAAGACTTATTTCTAAGATCTAACTGTTGCATGTGAATTACTTTGTTTCGAAATTTTTAAATGTTACTAAAGTATAGCTTTTCTTTCAACTTCCATACTTTTCAAAGATTTTTGTTCTTTCTCTACTTTCTCCCATAACTGATCATAATTATTTATCATGTACATATAAGCCTTTGAAATTCTCTCCATGGTATCCTTTTCTGATAATGGATGTATTCTTAATCCAACTCTCCCTGTAGATCCTCCTCTAACCATGAGCCAGTGCGCAAAGACTTCTAATGGATATTTTGCCTTAATTTGCTCTAATGAGAGCTTTGAACCATAGAGCCAATAGATCTCCCTAACAAAGTTCGAGGAAATATTTCTTAGCATTTTATCTTCCCATTTCTTTACATACTCTAACCCATTTTTTATCATTAAATTTCTCAAATAGTTATACAACTCTTCTGCGTCCTCTGAAAATACTAGACCCGTTACTGCCATTACGAAATCTTTTTGAGCCATGAAGGAGTCGAAATCTAAATTCACGTAAAGCCATGCTGTAGCAGCGAAGGAATCAACTATTCCATACATTAGCTTGTCCACTAATTCATCCTTATTTATTTTCTTTATTACCTTCTCTCCTTGAAGTAGCTTCTCAAATTCTTGAAAATCTACTGTACCAGCATAAACTAGTTTTCCATCTATAAAAACTGAAGGTGTTGAAATTACTCCTCTTTCTAATGCTAAGAAAGGATAAAGTTCTGTATCTATTATTTGAACTCTTCCTAGTAATCCTTTTTGATCTAAATACTCTAAAAGTAGATTACATTCCGTGCAATTTTTGTGAGTAAAAATTTCCACTTTCATGGTTATAGCTTAATCTTTTTGGGATTTAAACAATTAATCTTTGTTTTCCACATTATGCTGTCATATCTCTTATCCAATAACCAAACATTTGCCTTATCATTTACACTTCTAATTGCCCTACCTATTGCTTGTTTTACAGCTATAAGTGCTGTAGTATTTATAAGCAAATCCTTAACGTCCTGCCCTGTAATTTTTGAAATCTCCTCAGCCTGCAATTTAAGGTAATCGTCAACTGCAGGATAAGGTATTCCTACTAGTACTACGTCTGAAATTAAACTTTTACCGTCCTTAGTAAGTTCAATTCCTTCGGAAAGCTTACCTCTTGCTACTGCGGCAATAATAGACTTCTCTTTCAGTTTATATACATCTTCGAGACTTGTTTTTTCGTCTTCCACAAGTTTTGGTAGATTAACTAACTTCATGACTTCATTCATTAATGAATAGCTAGGGAATACAGCTAATACGTAGCCTTTCGCTTGATAAAATATTTTTAAAATATACGAAGCGTACTTCTTCCACATTTCTTTAGTTCTTAAACTATAAGCAGAGGTTACATCAAGAGCCAGAATGCAATCTATAGTACCACTTAATTTTTTCTTCATTTCTTTTTCAGTATCTATATATTCTATCTGCCTAGTTATTCCAAGTACATTACGTAAGAATTCTTTTGATTGCAAAGTTCCAGACATTAAAATTACGGAAAGGCTTGGATCATTAAGTATTGAAATGTACTTTTCTGGCGTTATAGGCTTTTTTATTAAACTTCCTTTGTAAGAAAATACCTTACCCTCAGTTTCATAGAATTTTATTATATTATTCAAATAAATCTGTTTTATTCGCTTTTCTTTTATCATTTTTTCCCTTAAAGCTTCGTACTCCTCTTTTATTATTTCTAGCTCATCATCTGTAAGCTTAGGGTAGTCTTGTACTAGAATGTATTTTTCCTCAGGTAACGCTTTCTTCTTAACTTCCTCTTTTAATCTTCTTAATATCTCTATTACAGTAGTATTTGATACTTGCGAAATTGCTCTATCAATTATTGTTAAATTCAATTTTCGCTCTTCAAGCTCATTTAATCTATCTAAATTGTGAGCTTCGTCTACAACTACAACATATTGTGAAAAATCTAACCCTAACGCTTCCCTTAATCTAGGTATGAAAAAATATGGGTAAGTAAGAACTATTACGTCAGAATTGGATAAAGAATCTAGTAATGAATAATATGGACAAAATCCCTCATCTTCTCCTTCTTTCTTTAGCTTTGAAAGAAAAGAAAAAGGATAATCGTCGACCTTTATTGGAATACTAGAAAATATATCACAGCTTGAGCATTTTATATCTTCTGGATTTACATCAGCAGTAGAAAATGGGCAAGCAAGCGCTTTACTTACTAGAAATGAAAAACTCTTCCCTAGCCTCTTACTTTCTCTATATACTGGATAGTATTCGTTATGCGTTCTTACAATGTAAGCTACCTTACCCTTAAGTTCGACACCAACAATCAAAGAAAACAGCGTTTTACCACTACCAGTGGGAGAATTTAAAGCAACTAAAAATCCTCTTTTCAATGAATCTAAAACTTTGTCTTTTAATTTTATTTGCCAATCTCTTAAATCCACTCTTCGTTCTTGACTATAATTTCGTCAAGCATTATATATGTTACGAAGTCTTTACTAGCTATTGAAAGTACGTCCTTTGCTTTTCCTCTTATTTTAATTGTCTGCATAAAATTGAAAACTCTTTCAACCTTCACATTCTCGAGGGACTTTAATACATCCTCTGATGGCGGAACATTTAAAATAACTGTAGCTTCTACTTCAGTACTTGGAGAACTTTGTGCAATCTCAACAATTCTATAATCAATTTTTGATCTACTAATTTCCTTAATTTCTGACGTATATTTCACCTCTATATATGTATATACTGTTTTAACATTATAAATTCTTATCTCTTCATACATGATGTAACACCGTAAGGATTATAAGTGACTTATTAAGTGACTTATATATGGCAACTCAAATTTCTGAAGCCAAAAGCGGAAACGTTACAGAGGAAATGAAAATCATTGCCAAACTTGAAGGAGAAAGCCCAGAAAAAATAAGGGATAGAGTAGCTAAAGGGAGAGTAGTAATTTTCAAAAATATTGTGAGACAAAATTTAGAAAGATATACTGCAATAGGAGAAGGCTTATTTACTAAAGTTAATGTTAATCTAGGCGCATCGACAGATCACTACGACGAAAATGAAGAGTTAGAAAAAGTTGAAATAGCTAATAAATTCGGTGCCGATACAATAATGGATTTAACTGACGGAGGAGACATAGACGGAATGAGAAGGAAAGTATTAGCAAAAGCAAAAATGCCAGTAGGTACAGTACCAATTTACCAGCTTTACTACGAAATGGTTACAAAAAGAAAGTATGTTATTGATTTTACTGAAGACGATTTGTTTAACGTTATTGAAAAGCACTTTAAAGATGGAGTAGACTTTGTAACTGTACATACTGGAGTAACTTTAGATTTAGCGAAGAAAGCTGCTGAGCAAAAAAGAACTGCGGGAATAGTAAGCAGAGGAGGAACCATATTAGCTGCATGGGAAATATATAATGAAAAAGAAAATCCTCTCTATGCGAATTTTGATTATCTCTTAGAATTAGCGAAAGAATATGACGTTGTATTAAGTCTAGGAGATGCATTAAGGCCCGGAGGAATAGACGATGCACATGATGAGCTCCACGTAGGAGAATTATTAGTTAATGCTAGGCTAGCTAAGAAAGCAATAGAGAAAGGAGTTCAGGTAATGATTGAAGGACCAGGACATATGCCATTAGATCAGATAGAAATGGACATAAAGCTTGAAAAACAATTAACTGGAGGAGTTCCTTATTACGTACTTGGGATACTACCTACAGATATAGCTGCAGGATATGATCATATAGCTGGAGCTATAGGTGGCGCGTTAGCTGCTGCGTATGGAGCAGACATGTTATGTTATTTAACTCCTGCAGAACATCTTTCCTTGCCTACTCCTGAGCAAGTAAAAGATGGTTTAATAGCGTTTAAAATTGCAGCTCATACTGGAGATATAATAAAACTAGGAGAAAAAGCCAGAAAATTGGATACAGAAATGAGTAAAGCCAGAGCTTCTCTTAATTGGCAAAAGATGTTCTCTTTAACTTTCGATGAAGAAAGGGCTAGAAGGATATATAGGCAATACAAGAAATTCGAAGCAGGATCTTGTACAATGTGCGGGGACCTTTGCGTTTATTTAGTTCTACCGAGAGCCTTAAATAAGAAGAGATATGCAAATCAAAAAGCCTCAACTGAAAATAGGTGAGAAGACTAAAATAAAAGCTAATATAAATGGAGAAGATAAGGAGATAGTATTGTTATATTTAGGTGGAGATAAATATATAGCTTTTGATGCGTACTGTCCACATCTGGGTTGTGATTTAGAAAAGTATGGTGTTCTAATTAGAGAAGAAATTGTTTGCCAATGTCACTTTTCACATTTTTCAATAAAGGATGGAAAACCTACTAAAGGAGCTTCTAAAAAACCTCTTAAGATTTATCAAGTAAAAGTGAGTAAAAACGGCGAGCTGATAATAGAAGGCTAATCATATAAGCAAGAAATAATCTTGAAGGCCTTGGAGTAATGCATCTGACCTGGAGCAGTCTGCGTCTCAACGAAAGTGTAGATTAACCGTGAACCAAGAATACCTAGTGCTATTCTTTCCAATGGATCTACACCCATTGGCAAAACTATAATTTTATCAAATTTCAAAAGTTTAGTTAATAGTTCCTTATATTCTCCTTTTCCAATAGTAGCTATTTTTATAAAAAGTGCATCTTGACTATATTTTTTAATTATTTTCTCTACTTCTTCATATTTTGGTAATTCATTAAAGTAATGAGCGGAAACAATTTTACCTTTAAATGGTACGTCAAATCTCTCTAAAAATGAAGCCTCTACATCATAAATGAAGCCTTCTAAGTCGGCTTCTTGTAAGTACTTAGCTTTCTCACTGTCTGCAATTTTATATACTCCTCCCTCATTGACGTCTCTAATTGTTAAAATTAGCTTTTCTTTCAAATCGCCTAAGATTTCCTTTATTTTTTCAAGACTAATTAACTTTTGGGAGTAATCAAGTCTTAACTCAATCATGTCTGCTTCTTTAATATTCCTAGCCTTAAGTAAGTCATCTTCTTTATAAATAGGTAAAGAGGCTACTATTAACGGTCTCATTCTAGAGATATTTTTCCTCCTAGTTTTATTAAATCTTGCCAAAAGAAAGGATTACTCTTTTTTACACACTCTGCATCGTCAACTTCTCCTCCGTTTATTAGTGAAAGTACTCCGGCCATCATAGCTATCCTATGATCGGAAGGGCATGTAATACTCCCTTTAAGAATTTTTTCCTTTCTTACGCCCTTAATTGTAATACTATCGTTTACATATTTTGCATTAACCCCAAATGCACTTAAGGTAGAAATTATAGTAGAAACCCTATCGCTTTCCTTTATTCTAAGCCTTTCAATTCCTTGTATTTCGGAACATCCGTTAGCTACAGATGATAGCGTAGCAATTGAAACAGCTAAATCAGGAACGTCATTAACGTTTATTTTTATCGGATAATATTCATCAGTGGATTCCACAATCCAAGAACTTGAATAATAACTTTTTGCACCCATATTAGAAAATATTTCTACAATATTATGATCTCCGAAATACTTTGGAGGATCATAAAGGCCAAATATCTCTATTCTTCCCCCAGTTAGTAATGAGGCCAATGCATAAAATGATGCCAATGCATAATCCCCTGGTATTTCTCCTTCATAACCTCTTAGAGGTCTAGGATTAATTAAAATCTCATTCCCCTCAAATTTAACATCAGAACCAATTCTATTAAAGAGATCAATCGTCATTTCTATATAACTCTTTGAAGATATTGGAGGTATTATTCTAATTTTACCCCCTCCTATTATATGATATGCATAAATTAGCCCAGAAATGTATTGACTACTTTCCCAACCTTCTATTACTGTTTCTTCTTCTAATTTACCTTCTATTGTGAGAGGTAAGGAATTTGATGAAAATTTTGCCGACCTTAATGCCTTAATAATAGCATTTAATGGCCTCCTCCTAAGGGTCTCATCTCCGTCAATTTTTATTTTCTTACCTAAAGCTAACGCAATTGGTATTAGCATCCTTAATGTGGTTGCAGAGCCTCCTAAATATACGTAATCTCCACCATTTTTTAAGGTATTCACGGCATTTTTAGCTACTAAAATGTCATCTGATAACTCTTGGCTTGTATATAAATTAACCTTTGTTAATAAAGAAAGAAATATTAATCTAATTCCAAGACTTTTTGATGGAGGTGCCCTTATCTTACCTTCTATGTAAGATCTACTTATCTTCGCTATCAAGCCCGACAGCCTTTGTTAATATTACTTTACCGTAAAGGTTAAATTCATCTATTATTGGCCCTTCTTCACCTTCTTTTGTAACAGCAAATATTGAAGGTCCATTACCAGATATTCCAGAAGCTAATGCCCCTTTCTCTAAAGCTTTTTTCACTGGTGTTAAATCATAACCTAGAATTTCACCAACTAGTATACCATTGTATTTCATTGCAGTTATTGGATCTGATAACGATAACTTAAAAATTTCATAGAAAATTAGCTCGTAGCTCCTTAACTTATTTAAATTAACTTTACCTCTTCCTCCTTTTGGCAATATGATTATTGAAATATCTAAAGGCGGATTGGATTTTTTAATAATTTTAAATTCCTTATTATATGTGTAAGAAATTCCTCCATAATATGCAGAAACAGCATCATCTAAGGCTCCAGTGTAAGAAACTCCTGCCAATATTGATAGTATTGCAGAATACTTAACTACATCTATATTTAAACCAAATTTTCTCTTGACTTCACCAATCAACGCTGTAGAAACTGCACTACTGCTTTTTAATCCACTTTCTTGAGGAATCTCAGAGCTTATTTTGACGTCGAAATCTTCTAAATTGAACTTTTCCTTAAGATACGTTATGATGGTGGAAATTAACTTACTTCCTCCATTATATTTACCTTTAGTAATTTCCACATTTACTTTCAAATTTACTGCCATTGATGATCCATACCAAGAAGGTATGGCATTAACTATTGAGACCCCTCCGTAGGCCTGCATGTGTTAATATACCTCTTCCAATTTTCTTCAATGATAGAGACTTGCTTATCGTCTAGTCTAACTTGAGGAATTATTCCAGCTCTTATTGCATGATCTACCAAAACTAATGCTACCATTGCTTCTACTACCGCAACTCCCCTAATTGCTACTGCAGGGTCATGTCTACCTATAACTGAAATTTCCGTCTCCTTCATAGTCCTCAAATCTATAGTTTTTTGAGGCTTCCTTATTGATGATGTAGGCTTAAATGCACATCTTAAAATTATTTGCTCACCATTTGTTAAACCTCCCAAGATTCCGCCAGCGTTGTTATATTTCCAACCAAGTTTACCGTCTTTTAATATTATCTCATCATTGGCCTCACTACCTCTCATATGTGCGGCCTTAAATCCTAAACCGTATTCGAAACCAACTACTGCAGGAATTGACATTACTGCCTTAGCCAAATCAGCTTTTATTTTGTCAAATACTGGTTCCCCAAGGCCTATGGGTGGATTATTTACAACTATTTCCGCAACTCCGCCATAGCTATCTCCTTCTTTTGTCGCTTCCATAAGCAATTTCTCATATTTTTCTTCTAAGGATTTTTTACTTGCCCTAACTGGGCTATATTTAGAACAAAGAATATCCTCAAAAGATACTTTCTCTTCTAGTTCAACGTTTCCTAGACTAACTAAATGACCTGCTATTACGGTATTAGTAAGCATTAAAAGCTTCTTTGCTATAGCTCCTGCGGCAACTCTTGTGGCAGTTTCCCTTGCACTAGCTCTACCACCGCCTCTATAATCCCAATTTTCAAAGCCGTATTTCATAATGTAAGGAAGATCTGCATGCCCTGGCCTTGGTTTGTAATGAACTTCTTCATATAGAGAAGATATAACGTCAGTATTCCTTATTATTATTGCTACTGGAGCTCCAGTTGTCCTTCCGTTATAGATTCCACTGATGATCTCTGGTTCGTCCTTTTCCCTTCTGCCCGACACAAAAAGTTTTCCTGGCCTTCTAAACGATAATTCAAATTCAATATCTTCCTTGCTTAAAGGCAGGCCTGCAGGAATTCCATCTATTACGACTCCTATTGCAGGACCGTGACTTTCTCCAAAAGTTGTTATAGTTAATGCTTTACCTAACGAGTTCCCTGGCATATAGAAAATCCACCACTTCTTTGTCATTTAAAGACTTTCCAAACCAAATCTTTTGTGCCTCTAAAGCTTGTCTTACTAAAATTTCCAAGCCGTTTATTACTCTTAATCCCTTCTCAGAAGCTTTAATTAGAAACTCAGTATTTAAAGGAGAATAAACAAATTCAATTGCTAATTTTCCTTTAATGCATTCATCAGGAATATAAGAAGGATTAGGCGTTGAATTAACTACTGCATCATAGCTGAAGTTGCATGATTCAACAACTTTAGCGTAATAGCCTTTTTCAGTTAATCTATCAACTAACTCTTGAGCCTTATCTCTAGTTCTATTAATTATGAAAATTTCAGAACCTAATGAGCTTAAAGCGAATGATGCGGCTTTAGCTGCACCGCCTGCGCCGAATATTAGGCTTTTCTCGATTTTTTCTCCTTTTTCTAAAACTAAACTTTTAACAGCCAAATAATCTGTATTAAACCCTTTCTTCCTAAATATTGTATTTACTGCTCCGATTTCTTCCGCTTCTTTGCTTAATCCTTCAAGTAATGGAATTATCTTCTCTTTATAGGGTATTGTAACGTTAAATCCTTCTCCGACCTCAAGTAAGCCTTTTACTATCAAGTCAAATTTTTCCTCTTCTTGAATATCAAACGCTAGATAAACTGCATTTATTCCCAACTTTTCAAAAGAGTAGTTATGTATAGCAGGAGACAGCGTATAAGAAATTTTCTTACCTATTATTCCGAAAAGTTTTGTTGAATAATCTATAAACATTGCGAGGCAAACCCTTTAACTGTCTGTATAGGAACTTTAACTACTTTATAATCCCCTATCCTTGTAGGAAATGGCATCAAAATCTCATCATTTCTGATTTTTTTATCCTTCTCTATTGAAGCCAAAGCTAGTTCTTTAGAGTACTTAGAAGGAAGTTTTTCTGGAGTTATTGGTAAACCGTATAGGCTAAGTATCCATAAAGTGTCCTCTACAACTCCTTCTTCAGAATAGCCCATTTCTTCAGCAATTTTAGCTTCACAGACCATCCCTACAGATATTGCGTATCCATGAGGTATAGTAAAATTAGACCCGGCTTCTATCGCATGACCTATAGTGTGCCCAAAGTTTAAAACCACTCTAATTCCTTTAGTTTCTCTTTCGTCCTCTTTTACTACCGCCAGTTTATCTTTAATTGACTTGTAAATTATTTCCTCAAGGGCTCCCTCATCTTTCTCCAAGATTTTCTTATCATTCATTGCAAGATAATCATAAAGTTCCTTATCTAATACTAGACCGTATTTTATCACTTCGGCAAGACCTTTTCTAATCTCTTCTTCAGGAAGAGTTTTAATAAAATTTAAATCTACGACAATTGCCGAAGGTTGATAAAAAGTTCCTAAAATGTTTTTTGCGTTGCCAAAATTAACTCCATTTTTACCCCCAATCGCGGCATCAACCATTCCCAATAGTGTTGTAGGAATATTAATTAAATTAAGGCCACGCATATATATTGAAGAAACAAAACCTACTAGATCTAAAACGGTGCCCCCTCCTATAGCTATGACGTAATCTCCTCTGTTAAACCCATTATCATAAAGTACTTTTACTAAATCTAAAACGTTACTCACATCTTTAGCTTTTTCTCCATCTTCTATGGGTATATTAAGATCTCCTTTGTAGTCTATGCTCAAGTTCTTTGAATAAAATATTGCTTTCTTACCTTGGAGAGAATCTAAAAAATCCTTATAACTAGCATTTACAAGAACATCTACTTTAGAACAGCATATATCCTCAGAAATTTTCCTCATGCAGATCTACCCAATGCGTTCGCCAATGCTTTAATTCTGTTCATCAATACCTCAAAAGATTCTGGAGTTAATTGCTGCTCAGAATCGCTAAGCGCTTTTTCCGGATTAGGATGAACTTCTATAATTAACATGTCCGCGCCAGCGGCTACTGATGCTAAGGCTAAAGAATGAACTAACTCCCTTTTACCTGCTGGATGACTAGGGTCTGCGCACATTGGCAAATGAGTCATCATCTTCGCTGCAACCATACCGCCTATATCCAACGTGAATCTAGTAGCTTTCTCAAATGTTCTTATTCCCCTTTCACAAAGTACAACATTACCGTTACCTTCTGATAGTAAATATTCGGCACTTTGCAACCATTCTTCCACAGTATTTGCCATACCTCTCTTTAATAAAACAGGTTTACCAAATTTTCCTACCTCCTTAAGTAATGTAAAGTTTTGAGCGTTTCTAGCACCTATTTGTAACATATCTATATCGTACTGTTTGAACAAAGGCAAATCTCTTGCATCCATTATTTCTGTAACTATAGGTAATCCTACCTCATCACTAACTTTCCTCAAGATTTTTAGCCCACCTTCTCCTAAGCCTTGAAAAGAGTAAGGACTAGTCCTAGGTTTAAACGCTCCTCCTCTTAATAAAGATGCTCCAGCTCTCCTGACTGCTTTGGCTACTGTCTCAACTTGCTCCTCCGACTCTACTGCGCAAGGACCCGCAGCAACTACTATTTTCTCTCCTCCTATTTCAACGTCTTTTACACTAACTTTTGTTGGCTCTTTTTTCCACTCATTGCTTGCTAAAATGTAAGGTTTCTTCGTTTTAACTTTCATTTCTATACTATCATCATTAATTTTTTCAGCTTCCTCGTCTGGCCATACTAATGCGAGTTTCTTTCCGTATAAGTCTAGAAATTTATATGAGGCTGAACTTTCCTTAATCTTCTCCCTTAAGGTTGAACTATCGTTCCTAAGAATGAAGAGCATCATTTTTCTTCCCCATTAATTGGGTGTATAGGTTATTTAATTCTCTTACTCCAAATTCTCTTGCCTTATCAGCATAAGGATTGTTCTCTTGAATTTCTAATATAACATTTTTAATTTCATATATCCTATTAATAATTTTATATATCTCTCTAAAATTGGTAGTTTCGAATTTTTTAAAATCTATTCCAAGTTCTTTTGAAAGCTCTTGAATGCTAGAGGATAAGGCCAACAAGTAAAAATGAGGTAAAACTTGGACTATGCTCATTGCCTTTTCATGGTCTTCTAAGTTAGAAATTAAAGGAACAAGACCGTTATCCATAAAAAACTCATAAATATCTCTCACAATAGAAGTAGAAGTCTTAGATGGAATTAAAACAACTTTTTCCCCTACTGGATATAAGTAAGGACCAAAAAGAGGATGAATAGATATATACATAAAATTATATTTTATTGACTTATTTTCTATATCTTTAAAAATTTTGGCTTTAGATGAAGTTATATCCATAAAAATTTTGGCTTTAATTTTTTTATATGTCTCATCCATAAAATCTGAAAAATATGCCGATGGAGGTAATGTAGAAATTATAATTTCTCCCCACTTTAAAGCAGAATCAATGTTCATTGTCACGAAGTTAAACTCAGAGGACAAAGCCTCAGCTTTTTTAAGATCTCTACCAGTTATAACTACTTCTTGTCCAGATATTTTGAAAAGTGACGATAAAGATCTAGCCATACCGCCATAGCCGATAATTACAATTCTCCTCTTAGATTTGGGATTTATTTGATATAATTTGGAATAGGAAAAAATCATTGTTAAAAACGATTCAACGAAAGATTCTGGAATACCATATTTTCTAGCTAAAGTTATCCATTTTTCCTTAACTTTAGATTCCCTATTCTCATCAGTTATTGGAATTCCTTTTTCCTTTTTTATCTTCCCAATTTGTTGTGAAATTTGAAACCTTCTAGATAATAGTTTTATTATATTTTCGTCTATCTCTTCTATTTCTTTCCTTAAATCTTCAAGCCCACTCATTTCATCAACTCTAAAGCCTTCTTAATAATATTTTCAGCATTTATGCCATAATAATCCAATAATTCTCTTTGACTCCTAGCAGACCTACCAAAAGTAATGCTTCCAATAAACCTCATAGGTACTGGATATTTTTGCACCACAACTTCAGCTATCGCTGAACCTACTCCGCCATATATTGTGTGTTCCTCCACTGTGACTATTCTACCTGTCTTCCTTGCATAATACTCTATCGTATTCTCATCAATAGGCTTAATCGTTGGAACATTAATTACTGCAGTAGAAATTCCCATCTTTTCGAGCTCCTCTGCAGCCTTTAAAGCATCCCATAATACTACTCCTGCTCCCATTATAGCTAAATCGTCACCATCTTTTAATACGTAAGCTTTGCCTATCTCAAATTTATAGTCCATACCAGTAGTTATTGATGGAGAATATTCTCTTCCCATTCTATAATATATAGGCCCTTGTTCCTTGATAATAACTGGAAGACTTCTCTCGACTTCTGCTGCGTCTGCTGGAACTACAACTTTAAAATTAGGTATAGTCCTCATTAACGCTATATCCTCTAGAGCTTGATGACTGGATCCATCCCCACTATCACTATAACCAGCATGAGTGACAGTAAACTTAACATTAAGGTTCATTCTTCCAGTAGTGTTTCTTATTTGCTCCCATGCCCTCATTGTAAACATTGCAAAATCCGCAACAACAGGTTTTTTACCAACCGCTGCTAAGCCTGCGGCAAAATTTACCATATCCTGCTCAGAAATACCAACATTAAAGTACCTATCAGGAAACTTTTCTCTAAAATAAGAAGCTCTAGTAGAGTCTCCAACGTCAGCAGTAATTACTACAATATCCTTGTCTTCTTCTCCAAGCTTTACTAACGTTCTTCCAAACGCTTCACGTATTGAGTAGAAACTGCCTTGCAACATCTGGATTCGCCCTCTGTATTTTTGTATTTTCAATTGGAGTGAAACCTTTACCTCTAAGCGTTTTCGCGAAAATTACTGCCGGTTTTCTTGCCTTTAATGCTTCTTCTACAGCATTGATTATGCTTAATATATCATGGCCGTCACATGAAAACGTTCTCCAACCTATAGCCTTATAAACGTCAGGTAAGAAATCCTTTGGTTTTACTTCTGAAGTCCTTGCATCAAGCTGGTAACCATTAACTTCTATGAATGCTATAAGGTTATCAAGATTTCTTGCAACTGCATGTGTTGCCGCTTCCCATACTTCTCCTTCGTCTTGCTCACCATCTCCCATTATTACGAATACTCTGCCGCTACCTTTAGCCATCTTTATGCCGGTAGCGACTCCAATGCCGAAACTTAGCCCTTGACCTAAACTACCAGTAGACATATCAACTCCAGGGATGTAGACTTCAGGATGTCCTTGTAATAAGCCGTCTATTGCTTGAATTTTCCATAATTCTTCTTCCTTAATCAAGCCTTTTTCATGTAGGACTGCATATAACGCTGGCGCTGCATGCCCTTTACTTAGGATTAACCAATCTTTATTTATCTTCTCTTGACCGTCTCTTATATATCTAAATATAAGGGTAGTGAGAATCTCTATACTACTTAAAGAAGACCCTACATGTATAGAGTGGTCGTAAAATTGCATTTTTATAACGTTCCTTCTAGCTCTTTCTGCTATTGCCTTTAATTTATTTAATTCATCTATTGATATTGGAATTCCATCACGCTCACCCATTGGTGTGACATCAAGACCCCTATTAATACCTAAATTCTTATTTAATAAATTTTCATTATTATACATGGATAGGTTTTCTAGGCAACTATTAGCCCTTGGTATAGACGTTCAAGAAAAGATAATGAGCACTAAAGTTCTAATTGTCGGTTGTGGTGCTTTAGGCAGCTCTATTGCAGAACTTTTAGTTAGATTGGGAGTTAAAGAGTTAAAAATTGTAGATGCCGACGTTGTGGAACTGAGTAATCTACATAGAACTCACATCTTTACTGAAAAAGATTTAATGAAACCAAAAGTACTTGCCTGCAAGGAATTCCTTGAAAAAATAAACTCTGAAGTAAAAATTGAGCCTATTTTTGATATAATAGATGAAACTAATGCTGAAAATTTAGTAAAAGACGTAGATGTAGTTTTTGATGGTTTAGATAATATAAATTATAGGCTAATACTTAATGATGCATGTGTAAAATATGAGAAGCCTTTAATTTACGCTGGAATATCGGGAGAATACGGCAATGCTAAACTAGTCATTCCTGGTAAAACTTCCTGTTTAGCTTGTTTTTTACAGCCATCAGATTCAAGAAATGCCTGCGATATCATTGGAACAACTACAGTAGTTCCTAATTTCTTGGCATCAATTCAAGTTCAACTATTCATAAACTACCTAAGAGGATATTCTGAGGATGAACTCGTAATTGCTGATCTAAAAGATCTTCGACTTGATAAGATTAAAATGAAAAGAAATCCACAATGCGAAGCGTGTTCCCTTCATGAATACAAATATTTAAGGCGTATGGATATAAACTGTGGATTAACTAGAGCTGAAAAAGCAGAAGGAGATAGAATATTTTCCTCTAATGGTGTAGAACTATATAAATATAATGGCTCCTATATCATTTGCTATAACCAAAAATGTTTTAAAAAGAGGATAGCGTAAAAATGCGGATGAATTGGAAAAACATTATCTCAATAATGCTGCCATTTCTAGCGTTGTTCGGCTACTCATTAATATTTCACGTAAATATAATTCTCGCCTTAGAAAAAATTAATTATATAGTTATATTGGGTTTCTTATCAGCTTATATAGCACAAATTTCAATTATTTCGATTAGAGATAAATATATAGTAAAAGTATCTTATAAAAATGCATTTAAGGCTAGACTATTAGGGAATGCTAGCTCACTTTTGATTCCAGGATGGGCTGGACAAGAACTTGCAAGAGCCGCAATTTATAATTTAGAAAAAAGGAACCTTATTGAAAGCTTGAGTTTATCTATTGCCGAAGCTCCATTTGATGTCATTTCTGGTGCAATATTATTTATTATCGTTCTTCCATTAAAATTTTATTATATTGAATTTATATATATTATAGTGGCATTAGGGAATATAATAGGGTGGAGCATAGGAATGACTTATATTTATTCAACAGCTGGAAAATATGTTGAAACAGAGAAAAAAATAATGAGATTAATAAAAGTAGATAAATATTATTTTCTTTTATTACAAGGCAAAGATAGTATAAAAAAATCTATAGGAAATAAAAGGTTCATAATATATATGGCTTTATCCTTTCTTGGATATCTAGTATTAAGTGCAGGATTATATCCTTTAATTCCAAATTATTTTTACGATATTATAATAATCATGGCATATTTTGCAGCTACTCTTTTCCCTATACCTGCTGCAGCAGGAGTTTCAGAACTTGCCTTAGCATTAGTACTACCTTCTTCTTACGTTTTTGATATAATCATTCTAGAATATGTAAGTTATGCATTGGGATTTATTTTCTTGAGAGAAGTTAGCTTTAGTGAACTTAAAAAAGATATAGATAAAATAAAGAAAGATGGAGAACTTTATAAAAGAGCCGACTCCTGAGGAGGCAAAGAAACTAATAGAAAGCATTAACAAAGAGGAAAGTCTTTGTATAAGAATTCCTTATAATGTTGATGCAATACTTGCAGCTTCTTTGATTATAAAATACATGGAGAGTCCTTCTGCAATATCCTTCTCTTCAAGTAATTGTGAATTAGAATTTTCTGAAAAAGAAGGAGGTAAATTCGTTAGATTTAAAAATACTGAGGTTTTTATAGGAAATTCATCTTTCTCATCAATAATTCCAATAACTACTGAAGATATCTTACCAATATTAACTGGAATATCCTCTAGCGTAGTTTTAGAAAGGAGAAACTTCAGTGATTGGGAGCTTTCAATAATGAGGAACTCAGAAAATCTAGGAATTACTATAGAGAAAAACCTAAAAATTCCTTCATATCATGATGCACCGATTTTCATATCTCTAATTGAATCTTTTGATCCGTATATACCGACGGTAACTGGAAGCAGAGAAAATGCAATAGCATTAGTAAATGAGATAGGCATAGATGAACTTTCTAAATTAACTGAACTTAATGAAGGAGCTTTAAACACGTTAATTTTCAAAATTGTAAGTTTGATAATGAAAATTAACCCTAAGGTCACTAGAGATGACATCATAACTGATAGAATATTCTACCTTAATTACGATTCACTAGAACTGGCTTTCTCCTTTATTTACTTTCTAGATACTATAGGTTCAAAAATTTTAGTCGACTTCGCTCTAAACCAATCCATCGCAAGAATATTAATTAATAAATTTAGAGAAATTATAGGAAAAGGATTTTCAATAGGTCAAGTTACTGAAGATAAAAAATTCTTCATTGTAGAAAGTAATTTGAAATCGCCCACCCTCCTACAATTAATTTTGTTGCAAACACAGAAGGTGAGAAAGAATAAGCCAATAGTGATAAAAAACGACAATAAACTATTAACGTCAAGATATTTTATTAACACTGAAAAGGAAGGTTTGATAGAAATTGAAGGTTGAAGTAGATATTCAAATCCAGAGTCAGTACGCAAAAGAAATTATAAACAGTTTAAAAGTTGATAATATAAATATTCCTCAAGGCATGCAAATAGATATGAATTATAATGGAAATTATGCTAACATAAAGATAATAATGGAGATTTCATCTTTTAAGGATATATTAACTTTAAGAAATACGGCTGATGAGATACTTGAACACGCAAATTTAATTATAAACCTCCTAGAAAATAAAAGGATAGCTTAAATATCTCTTAAGTTAATAAACACCTATGCCGTTAAGACCAGGTAGATGTTACAGGCACTTCTCTGGGCCACCTTATACTAGAAAAGAATACATACCAGGAGTGCCGATGCCAAAAATTACAAAATTCACTATGGGTACTGCAAATAAGGATTACGATTACGAGGTTAGAATGATAGTAAAGGAGTTAGGACAAATAAGGCATAACGCATTGGAAGCGGCAAGAGTAATGGCCTTAAAGAGAATTTCAAAATTGGTAGGTAATGAAACAGACTTCTTCCTCTGGGTATTAAAATATCCCCACCATGTTTTAAGAGAAAACAAGATGATGGCCTTCGCTGGAGCAGACAGATTGCAAGACGGAATGAGATTATCTTTCGGCAAACCCATAGGAACTGCAGTAAGGATAGAAAAACAAGGAGATGTCCTAATGATACTTAGAGTTAAGAAAGAGCACTTAGCCTTTGCAAAGGAAGCTTTTGAAGTTGCAGCTAAAAAACTCCCTCTAGACGTGGAAATAGTTGTTACTCCGTTAAAACAGGAGGCAAAAACTCAGTGAACTATTTTTTTGATGAAGATAAGGTAGTAGAGGAAATAAAAAAGAGGAACGCAAAAAAAGTTTTATTGCAATTTCCTGAAGGTTTAAGATATTTTTCTACAGAAATCGTTTCTAAGTTAGAGGATAAAATAAAGGACGTAGAATTTATAATATCTGGAGAACCGAGTTGGGGAGCTTGCGACATAGCTGAAGACGAAGCACAAATACTTGGCGTAGATTTAATAATACATTTTGGCCATACCCCTTATACTTGGTATTACCCAAAGTTTCCCACAGTATTCATACCAACAGAAAGTAACCTAAAGATTGAAGAAAAAGTGATAGACGAGGCGAAAGAATTAGCAAAAAAATATAACCCAAGGAAAATATCACTTTCAGCAACGATACAACACGCAAAACTTTTGCCAGAATTAAAAGAACACTTCACAGAATTTGAAGTAGAAATAGGAAAGCCTTCCAATCCTTTCATGTTAGATGGGCAAGTATTGGGTTGCGATTATAAGGCAATACCATTGGACGTCGATCTACATATTAACGTCTCTGGTGGAAAATTCCACGCATTAGGAATAGGGCTATACACAGGTAAGCCTGTAATAAACATTGACCCCTACTCGAAAAGGGCAGAAGACATAACTAACGAAGTTAACAAAATCCTGAAAATTAGATATTCTAAAATAATGCAAGCATTAGATGCAAAGACTTGGGTTATAATTCAAGGGATCAAGGTGGGACAAAATAGACCTTTAATGGTAAAATACCTTGAAAAGAAGTTAAAAGAAAAAGGGTACAAAGTCTACATTATAAGCAACAAAGTACTTAACGTGGACACTTTAAGAAATATCGATAGGAGTTATATAGACGCATATGTAGTAACTTCGTGCCCAAGACTTCCCACCGACGATTTATACAACTTTGAAAAACCAGTATTAACTCCAGGAGAGGCTAGAATGGTTATAAATAATAAGTTAGAACCATATATTTTCCCTTGGTAATTGAAATGAAAGACCAAGGAGAAATAACCTTTCCTGGAGATTTACTGGGAGTAATAGAAGAATTTTCTCCTGGAGAAGGATCTTATGAAGAGGACGGAAATGTTAGGTCTTCGACTATAGGAAAAGTATTTTATGACATGATTAACAGAAGGAGTAACGTTCTTTCTCCTAGAAAATCTATTATGGTAACTTTAAGGAAGGCCAAATACGTTTACGGTATAGTAACTCTAATAAAGGAAGACGTAGCCAACGTTGACATTGTAAGCATAGAAGAGAAATTCATAACACCAATTACCGGACTTTTGCACATCTCTCAAATAAGTAATAAAAGGTTAAACTCTATATTAGAAGCAATCAGAGTTGGAGACGTGATAAAAGCTAAGCCTTTAACTTTTACTCCCCCAATTAGTTTAACCATAAAACAAAAAGATCTTGGAGTAATCTTTGCCCAATGTTCAATCTGCGGGCATACGATGATCAAATTAGATGAGGAACATTTAAAATGTGTATATTGCGGTAATGTAGAACAGAGAAAAGTAGGAAATTACGTGGTGAAAAAATATGCAAATTAAGATATTAAAATCTAATGATACATATGCTGAAATAGAAATTGAGGGAGAAGAACATACTCTAGGAAACCTTCTAGCTGGAAGTTTGAGGAAAGTTGAAGGAGTAATTTATGCTTCATATTATCAACCTCATCCACTAGTTAATTCAATAGTGTTAAAAGTAATGACTAATGGAGAAATTAAGCCCATGGATGCAATTAAAAAGGCTATAGAAATTGCAGAAAATTACGCAAATAAATACCTTGAGGAAATAAAGAAAATTGAATAAAAAAGAAAGAAGAGTAGCAGTGCTAGTTGAAGGTAAAGAAATAAGCGCTATCTGCGTTTTTAGAGGACAATTTCTAGAGCATCTTTTTTTAGGCAAAACTAAAGAGGAGGTTCGTTCACAATTTAATAATTCTTCCGTTAGTAAGGAGATTACGAGCATTTCACCCTCAAATGAGTTTGAGGAAATATGCAGATTTATAGTAGGGAAGATATCGCAAAAAATAAATAAAGTAAATTCTTAGTTTAATGTATTGCCGGGCGATAGTTCATGAAGTTCTGTCCTAAATGTCACTCAATGATGGTACCTAGAAAAATTAATGGTAAAAATGTATATAAATGTCTAAAATGCGGCTATGAGGAAGAAGTTAAGTCCTCTGAAGTAATAACTACAAAGATAAAACACTCCGAAACAGAAAAAACCCTCGTTTTAGAGGAAGAAATGCCACAAGGCGCTCAGAAAATTAAAGGAGTAATATGCCCTAACTGTAAGAATGACGAAGCGTACTTCTGGATCTTACAAACTAGAGCAGCGGACGAGCCTGCAACTAGGTTTTATAAGTGCACTAAGTGCGGTAAGGTTTGGAGAGAATACGAGTAAAAAAGTAAACGTAAATCTTATTTTATTCTTTAGATAATGCTGATAATGTGGACCCGTAGCTCAGCCAGGATAGAGCGCCGGCCTTCTAAGCCGGTGGTCGCGGGTCCGAATCCCGCCGGGTCCGCTATAATTATTACTAAAGGAAAATAATTGTATTCTAACTTACATACGCCTTATTCAAACTCTGCACAGTTTTCCACTTCTTTTACTAACTCATCATAAGTTATGTCGGGATACTCAACTATTATCTCCTTTGCGCACTTCTCAACTCTGGTTTTAAACTTCCACCACTGATCATAAACGTACCTATTAGTTATTGAAGGAGGCTTACCAGCCAATTCCTCAACGACCTTATTGTATAACTCATTCAACTCCTTAGCCTTATCCTCAGCTTGTTTTAAACCATCATCATAAGACTCAAGCCAATCAACAGTTAATGCTGCAGCAGTAGCAATAAATTGAGGAAATGCTGTTGACAAATCAGCAATAGCCTTCTTAAACCTCTTACCAGCCTCAAACAATTTACTCAAAGAATCATAAATATTCATCTCCCTAGCCCACTCAATTATTGCAGAAGTTGTTAAATCAGAAGGAGGCTGAGCAATAGTCAAATAAATCAATTGAACATTATTAACACTCATTGAGGAGATTCCCATTATTAAACCCGCAAGACCAAAAGTAGAACAAGAAGTACCACAAGGCAAAGTAGCATAAACTGGGGCACCAATATCTATCTCATTAAACTTAATATAATCCAAGAAAGAAGATTTACAATAAGGCTCGGGCATTATCTTACAACAGCAGGATGAAACGTCAGAAGTTACTGTATCAAAAGTAAAACCAGGGTAAATTTGTAAACCATGAGTCTTAGCAACTAAAGGATTAGTACCTAAAGCAAAGTAAATATAAGGATACCTATCTGATGCTGGACGCATAACGTCATTCTCTGCCGCTCTAGAAAGATAATAATGGCCGTAACTCGAATATGTTAAACTAGCTTTTCTAGCTTTTATTAGATCTTCAGCATACCTTAGGATATTTGGTGCGTTACTGAATATTGACAATACTCCTCCTTGGAATTCTCCTAAATAATTCCAGAATATTCCGAAAGATCCTTGACAATCCTTGAATAAAACTGGATTATACCACACTGAAGGGACTTTCTCCTTATATAAAGGAACTACTCCTAACCCTCCTTTATCCACGAAATCATCAATTACACTTTTATTTAACTTGCCTTGTGATGAGGCTTCACTACCTCCTTGGTAAACTATTAATTGCTCATGTCCCCAATAGGGAGAAATTCCGCCAATGTAAAACCATTCTCCAGTGTCAGTTGTCTTAATCATTATCCCTTGCCTAAAAATTCTCTCAGGAGAATTTGAAGCATCCTTTAATACGCCCCTACTGGCAGATATCGCAGGATAGATCTCGTACCTCTGAAAAGACTCCATAGAATTATATCTTTTCAAACCTTCTTTAACGCAATTCTCCTGCATACAATCTAAAGTTATTACACCTTCTAATAACGTCCCTATTATTCCTCCCAAATAACGCAGAGAAGGGACAGTTTCTACGCCCATAACGCATTCTCTTTTATTCTAATATTTATAATTATCCCAAATAGCTTACATTTCACTAAAAGTATGAGTAAACAACAATTAATTCTCTTCTCTAACATGCTCTATCTTAAACACAAGACGTATTAGTATAGTTACATATTTAAACATCCCGTATCTACAAACTGTAAATAATATCTGGCCTCATCTACGTATAAAGGTTCTATGAATTGACTTATTTTAGGAAATAGTAATAAATATGCATCATTGTTCTAAAATCTCCTAATTTGTTTAGAGTTAGTATAAAATTAAACTCTACTTGGAATCTCCCGTAACGGTTCACTCCCAAGGGGCTCATAGTTACCACCATCGATTCGAGCCCAGAGAACCATTTGAGGGGACTTTCATGCTGGTTGCCCCTCACTCGAGCTGGAGAGGAGCGTCATTAACGTCTTGGGCTATCCATCCCTTTCCGCCCCTTAATCCCATTCTTGTAAGCTTTTTGTGATAATAGCGTCAAATAATGATTAACAAAAACTACGTATATAATTACTTACGTAAAGAGGACGTTATGACAGTGTATTTTTCTTTAAGCATCTCGACAATTGTATCTTTATTTTGATTAGTTTCAATTGCATAATCTCTAGCTATAGGTTCCAGTTCTTTTATTTCGTCTTCTGTGAGTTCTCTGTATTCATACGTGGGAATTCCTACCTTTTCCTCAAATAGTTTTTGTGCGTATTTCTTAGCTTCGCCGTCCAGCTCTTTTACGACTTCTATGTATGGCATTTCTTTTAGCTTATTATATTTCTCTTCAGAGATCATACTGTCTAGGAGTAATGCCTTAAGGAACCTTACCATCTCTTGTTTACTAGGCTGTAAACCTATCTTTTCTGGGTTAACTTTTCCTCTTATGTAAATTCTACCACCCACCATCCCAGATCCAATATAATTGCCTACAGGCTCACCTTTAATTCCTAGGCCTAAAACCATTATTACTCCTCCGGCCATGTATTCTCCAAGGTAATCGTCAACCATTCCGCCTATCACCAAATAAGGCCTCTTATTCATGTATTCCCTCATTTGAATTCCGACTCTGTTACCAGCGTTGCCCTTGACGTAAATATATCCCCCTTGAAAAGTTTGAGCTAAAACATCCCTTGCATCGCCGTGAATTACAACTTTACCGCCTTGCATTGTATCACAGCAGTCATCTGCTACATTACCGTAAACGTGAAATACGTTATTTTCATTTAAGTTAGCCATAGCATTTCCTACCACTCCGTATAGGTTTAATCTAAGCCCTGCTTTAGGAAAGCTTATTCCTATATATCTATGCCCCAAGAGGTTTACCACTGTTACTTCCTTTTTACCAGATTTATTCACAAACTCCATAATTGCCTTATTTACGTCTTTATATCCAAGTCCTCTTGCGTCTATGTCAAATTTCTCTGTGTAAAAGACGGGTTTGGAAAATGAGGATATTTTACTAACATCTCTCCCTGGATTAATTAACCCCTTGAGTAAAGAAGCTATAAAATAATTACCGGGCTCAAGAGTCCAGACCTTTGCACTAGGACTAAGCATCCTGATCTGATTTTCCTCGCTGGCAATGTAATAGTAGTTCTCGTCCTCTCCTATTATAACTGGCCTAAACTTTGCCCTATCAGCTATTCCGATCATAAATAAGTCATTTCCAGAGTCGTAGCCTATAATTGCAGTAAACGGGCCATCTAGTCTGGCATTTCTATAAATGTAGTCCTCTTCAACGTTTAGCTTACTAAACCTTCTAGAAGGATTTGACATTATCCTAGTTACTTCTTCTACGCTTAGCCCTTCACTTATTAATTCCTCAAATAGGAATGCCATAACTTCGCTGTCTGTGCCTACAAAACCTCCCCAACCTCTAGACTGTAAAAATTCAACATTTGCACCAAAGGAGCTTACATCACCATTATGAACTATTGCTACGTCAAATGCTGAAAATGGATGAGACCAATAAGGATAACTGCCTGGCGAATTAGTTGGCTGTCTAGTATGAGCTATCCACATATCGCCTTCAACTTCATAAATATCATATTGTCTTGCAATGTCTGCAGGATAACCTACACCTTTATACACTTGTAAGGATTTTCCTGCGCTGTAAATCCTTCCTTTCTTTCCGTTATTCCATAGAATTTCATTTATGTTTCTTACAATTTTTTTAAGAGAAGCTATACTACCTAAGGAAATTTCAAAATCACAGTCACATAATTCGCCCATATATTTCTCGTTAAATCCATTTATTCTAATTCCTTGATCCTCTATTTCTCTCTTTATCTCCTCTCCATCTCCAAAATAGAAAGCCTTAATATAGTAAGAATTTCCTTCCTTAAGGTTAAATACTGCAAATCCGGCACCTTTGTCGCTACCCCTATATCTTACAATATCAATGGCATTGACGACGTCTTTACCCTTAATTTTAGGAGCATTTCTTTTCCTTAATATTCCAAAGACTCCGCATCCGGAAGGACTTATCATAGAGAACCAGCCTGCTTGACTCTTATTCTCCTAGCAATATAAGAGTTCAAATTCACTGCTCTTAGTAACTCCCTATTTCCCGTTAATGAAGATTGAACACTATACACTCCTGCAGCTCCTGCCATTAACGCAATCTCTTTTTTCATACCAGAAATTAAATTGAAAGCTCTTTCTTTCAGATTCCCTTTACTACCTTCACCTATAGCTATTTCAAGGATTTGGTAAGGCATAATTACTGCGTCTGCTCCTAATGCAACTAATTTAAACACATCTGCGGAATCCCTTAATTTAGAGGATTTAGCAATTATATCAAACTTGTTTCTAACTCCAGCTTCCTTAAGCTTTGTATCAACGTCGGAAACTACTAACTCTAAATCCTCATTAAGTATATCTTCATCTATTATAAAGCCAGGTATTCCCTTATTTACAAGTGTATCATCAATTTCGTCCTCAGATTTTAAGACTAAATAATAGCCTTCTTTAATCTCATAACTCCAGTTTATCTTACCTTTACCATCATTACTAAAACTTATTTCGGAATATTTTGGCATAGTATTTTCTACAAATATCATAGACCCTAAAGCGTATGAAGCCCAACTTAGGCTTTCAGCTATTTCTTTTATAGCTCCTATAACGTTAAATATCACTGGTAAAGAAAGGTATACTTTACCTTTATTAAGTAAAAAGCTTGTGTCTATATCCTCTCTGTAAGGATCAATAGGGGGCCTAGTAACTTGCGCACCGTCACTCCTTAACCAATCTAATATTCTTGCAGGTTTCTCAACGTCAGGCGGTGCAGTACTTCCCATGCTAGTAATGGTTGGCTCACCTTTGTTTATCAATTCATGGAGATGGAACTTTCTTCTTTTATTCCAAAGTTCTCCAAGCTTCGGATTTAACTCCTCAGCTTCTCCTTCTATACCTAAAATAGATAAAACATCCCTAGATAAACCAAAACCGTATAATAAATCCCTTCTTCCTTTCAATTCCTGAATAGAGCTCAAGCCTAAATTATCCAAAATATTTGCTAGCTCTAGCGAGAATCCGTTAACAAAATTAACTAGAGTTTTTACCCCAAACTCAATATCGAAAATTCTAGTCCCGTCAATTTTACTAGTTAAAGCAGTTGGACAAGAACCTATATGGCATTTATGAACCATCACACAGCCCATTGCTATTAGTGCTGCAGTACCTACACTTACAATGTCAGCACCTAAAGCTATTAATTTTGCAGCATCTGTAGCATCTGAAATCCTGCCTGCGGCTATTATGGTGAACTTATCTCTTAATCCTTCCTTTTTTAATACATTATCTGCAGAAGCTACAGCTAACTCTATAGGTATGCCTAAATTATCTCTAATAACTTCTGGAGTAGCTCCAGTTCCAGCTCCATGACCATCTATTATTATTCCGTCAGCTCCCATTCTTGCTACTCCAGAAGTTATGTACGGTATGTAATTTGTGGCCGCTACTTTAACGAAAACGGGCTTTCCAGTAGCTTCCTTTAATGCTTCTATCCTTTGCCCAAGATCTTCTATTGAATATATGTCATGATGGGGTGCTGGAGATATAGCATCTATTCCCTCTGGTATTCGTCTTGCCATAGAGATAGCCTTAGTAACCTTACTTCCAGGTAAGTGACCTCCTATTCCAGGCTTTGCGCCTTGTCCTATCTTTATAACTACTCCCAATCCTGCGTTTAATACATCTATATCAACGCCAAACCTTGCCGAAGCCCACTGAACAAAAATTCTCTTATGTTTTGCAACTTCAGGATGAAGCCCACCTTCACCAGTTCCAGCCAACGTACCAGTTATATCTGCTGCGGTTGCAATAGCAATATTAGGATTTCCGCTTAATGCACCGTAAGACATGTCTCCTAAATAAAGGGGAGTCGTCATTTCTATTCCAGAGAAGGTAAAATATGTACTAGCCGAAGGCTTCTCAACTATTTTACCTTCTACATTTTTAAATTCAATCCTATCCAATATTCGTAAACTATTCCTCCTTTTATCCAGAATTTTATAAGGCTTGCCAGTAGTTGCTAAGTGCCTAATATGCTCTATTTTATCAATAGTCCAGAATTCTGAATCTGTTTGTTTAGGTAAAGGTAAATACGCCTTGATAATCAAAGCGAGTCAAAAAAGAATGTGTCAATATTGTTATATATGTGTTTATGAGAATTTTTTACGTAAATTATGGTTCGAACTGATGTAAATTACTTATCATCTAATTGCGAATATAGTTATAACTTAGAACATCTATATGATGCATTATAAACTATACTTCGATAAAACCTAAAGATATCATAAACTATTTAACTATACAAGGTATATCATAAAAAGAATTCATAACTACAGGTAATTTTATCGAATAATTTTATTGCTTAAAAATTTGAAAAAGATTTTACTACTATACCTTTAATCTTTGGAAATACATAAAGTTAATTATCCAAATAAGGATAAAATTGCATTTAACATGGGGCCGCCGGGATTTGAACCCGGGACCACCAGCGTTCTGGTGGTTAGGGATTAATCCCCAGGCTGGCATCCTAGTCCTGGCTAGACTACGGCCCCAATTATAGTTGTTATATTTTCATTTAAAAATCATTCCCCATATAATACTTTGTGGGAGAGAGGTAATCGAAAGTATTAAACTAAGCTAAGGCCTTGTAATACGATCATAATACTCTCTACAAAACTCTAGGGGTTAATATAAATTGCTTTTCAACACATTGTAGTTTTAGGTGTTGTAAAATCCCAGTAAGATACGTCTGCAAAAACTGTGGGTATGAGTTATATAGATTTGAAAAGGTAGGACAAGACTTTTACGGTGTAAGAACTCCTTCAGAAATAAAGTCAATATATGGAGGAAAATGCCCAAAATGTGGACATCCATTAGGAGTACCGTCTCTAAGCGAAATTAAAATAACGTTAAGGAAGAAAGCAGTTTTAGCTACTTCTTAATTCTTTAATAAAATTAATAATTTCTTCAAATCCTATTTCATTTCTTTTATATTTCTCTCCTAATTGATAAAATCCAAAAGCAGATAATATCTTTGTTACATTTAAAGGTTTCTCCTTAATTGATGCGGAATCATAATCTATAATATAAGTCCTTGCTTGAGTAACTAGAACGTTTTTCCAAGGTCTTGATATTTCCTCATGTTGCACATGTACGTCTTCTAGATATTTAGCCCTAATTAAAAGATCTTCTAAATATCTTAAATTATACCTAGTAAGATGATTACCATTCACGTATTCCATTATAATGTAGTTAACCCCATAATCGAATACTTTAGGTGCGGAAGGATAGGATATTTCTTGAATTTTTGCCTCTAATTCTAGGCTATTTTTTGGAGAGTCGGTTCTTCTTATTTTAACAACCTTTCCTTCCCCTATATAAACTACTATTCCCGTCTTCCCTTTACCTATTACGTTAACCTTTCCAAGACTAACTTTACCAAAAGAATAAGCATAGTAAATCCCTGCGCTCTTTAATTCTTCTTCCACGTCTTTAGAGTACTTTGGATAAATGAATTTGTTTATTTCAACCAAGTTGGAGTTTTCCTCAGGAATGCCTTTAAGCATGGCTCCTTTGGCTCTCTATCTAACCAATATTGTTCCACGACTTTATAATTGTATTTCAGCGATATTGCAGACTTGACTATATCTTCAATTTTATCATTTCTCCTCTCTTTAATCGAGTAAAGTCTTCCGTCCTCTCCAACCCATATATTATCATTTTTACTAATAAAATCATCTAAATCCATATAAAATGGAGGACCTTGGTTTAACTTGTAATTGCCTATTTCTTTGCTTTCAAGCTGTAAAGCGAACACTAGGTTCTTTGTATTACCATATGCTTGAACGTCTATAACTCTATAACCATAATTTCTTAGAATATTAAAGATTTTTTCAACGGATTTATTTACTTGACCCCAAAGTAAATCTTCTACTACATTATTATCTAGAATTTCTATTTTAGTAACTAAAACGTCTCCTTTTATTTTATCTCCGGCTGGCTCTGGTGGGAAGAAGAACTTTTCTGAAGGATTCTTAAGAAAGTACCTAGAAGCTATAGAAAATTCTGCTAATCTCTTGAGAGAAACTGCCGCTCCAGCGTTCCTGGACGGATCTACTGGATCTGGTAAAATCAAGGGACATTTGAAATCCCTTTCTGGTTTTACAATGAAAATTTTAACTGGAGGCCTCCATTTTGAGGCGTTCTTTAAAACTTCCAGAAAACTACCAAACTTTACTATAAGCAACTCCGTAACGTAGCCTGAAAATCCTCTAACTTTTATTTCTGCACCGTAAACTCCTATTCCTTTCATAAACCTCTTCAGTAAACGTACTTCATCCTTTTGCTCTTCACTTAAATGGGAATTTATAAATTCTGTATGGAAAGGCGTCCTATCTACGGCAGTGATTGGTTTTTCTCCTTCCTCAATTTTTAAAGCAGGAACAATATCAATCTCAATACCCTTATGATTAACAATCAAGTAAGGATGTTCTGCATAAGCAGTTGTAATATTAAATCCAGATAATCTATCTCTCAAAATTTTAATTGCTTCTGTAGATATATATTCCTTTCCCACACTCTTAGGAAAGAACACGAATACGTCAACGTCCGCATCTCCCTTTAACCACGTTCCTTTCCTAAAAGATCCGTGAATTTCTGCGTCTAGGCCGTTAAGTCTATCAATGACTTCATTTACTATTAACTTGACTTTCTCCTCATCTTCTCTTGTAGGTTTTATTTTATCCAAAACTTTCTTTAGAAGCTCTTCACTCATTTTCCCGTCACTCCTAAAATTTCATCGTAAATTGGACCTTTTGGCGTTAAAGTGCTTTTATAAAGTATTACTTTATCAACTATAAAATCTCCAAAGTAATCGTTATAGTGTTGATTAATAACGTTTGCTAAGTTAAATAGATTTGAAGGACCTTTTACTCTGCCCAAGGTTATATGAGGGACGAACTCTTTCTCATCTTCTGGTCTAATTCCTCTACTTCTAAGCTCTTTTAATAAAAAGGACCTTATCTCCCTAAGCTGAATAAATCCTTCTGAAATCCCAACCCATACAACTCTAGGCTTTGTAATGCTTGGAAATGCCCCCATTCCTTTCATGGATATTTTAAATTTATTGAACTGAAGTAATGATACTGCTTCTTTTACTAAGTCAACCTTATTGTCTGGCACTTCTCCAATGAAGATTAGGGTTATATGTATATTATCTATCTCTACAAGCTTTACATCTGCTCCGCTTAATTTAATCTCATTATAGACATCATTCAGTTTTTGGAATTGTGGAACTTTTATTGCAATGAATAACCTCATGCTTTTAAACCACTATGAAGAAGAAAATGGTGGTCACTAATTAATATAATTCTTATAACAGGAATGCCCGGTTCAGGAAAAACATTGTTTGCAAATATATTGAGAGAAAAAGGATTCTATGTTATCTCTATGGGCGACGTATTAAGAAAGAGGTATGAGAAGGAGGCAAAAATAGGTGAAAGAATGATGGATTTTGCTAAAAGAATTAGAGAAATATACGGCGAAGGAGTAGTGGCTAGATTGTCAATGGAGGAAATTACACCAACTATGAGCAGGATTGCGTTCGAAGGAGTGAGGAGCTTAGCAGAAGTTGATGAGTTTAGGAGATTGGGAAACCCTATAATAATCGCAATTCATTCTCCTCCTTCATTAAGATATCAGAGAATGATATCAAGGATGAGGCCTGACGATTCTAAGAACATTGAAGATCTGAGAAGAAGAGATCTTGACGAGATAAGACTAGGAATAGGAGGAGTTATAGCTTTAGCAGATTATATAATAATTAACGATTCCACGATAGACGAATTTAAGAAGAGAGCAGAAGAAATTATATTAAGGATTACGAAATGACAAAAATAGTTGTAACGGCTGAAGTTAGGCCTTCAGAAGACGAATCTAAGGTCTTAACGGCTATAGCTAATTTCTTCGATTATGAAAAAATAACAAAGGAAAAGAGAGGAGACTATATTGTGGTCATTGTGGAAGAATCAAGAACACTAAAAAGTCTGCAAAAATTTCACGATGCGTTAAGAGAAGAGAAAATACTTGACGTTGCAAGAAAATACTTAAGGAAAGGAATTTCAGACAATTCAATTTCATTTATGTTACATAAACAAGCAGCGGCAATAGGGGTAATCTCTTTCGTGGACGACGAAAGAGAGTCGCCATTAGGCCCTATTTCATTTTACATAGAGCATAAGAATCCTAATGAAGTTGTAGATTGGCTAGCACCAAGAACCGCTAAAGGCCATCCATTATGGGAAAATAAAATTCCAGAGGATTAATCTTTTAAAATATAATAAGATAAATCGTCCGGCAAAAAGGATTTCCAAAAAGTTCTTCTTGCAATTTCTTCCATAATTTTAGCGTCTTTGTATCTTCCACTTATATGAACTAAAGCTAATCTTTTTACTCCAGCTTCCTTTGCTACAGTTGCTGCATCAGTAACTGTAGAATGTCCATATTCTTTAGCGTTTATGTCGTCTAAAAACGTGGAGTCATGAATTAACAAATCTACTCCTTTAACAGAATTTATTACACTATCACAGATGGCAGTATCCCCGGTATAAGCTATCCTTATTCCCTTTTTAGTTATTAAATAATCCTCTGGATTAAGCTTCTTACCATTGAATATAACTTCTTTACCAGCCTTTAACTGCCTAATAATTCTCCAATCTTTAATACCTTCCCTCGTTAATCTTTCTATATCAATGTTTTTCCTATCTTTCTCTTCTATCAAATACCCTTGAGACTTAACTGTATGACAAGTCTTGAAAGGAGTAATTTTTAACTCATTATCTTCATAACTATCAACGTATTCTATTTTAAAAGGAGGCTCAAAATAAGTTTCCTCAAACACCTTATTTAAAAGATCCTTTACATCACCTATTATATATAATTTCTCCTTCCTACTATACATTCCCATAGTTTGTATTAATGAAGGAAGTCCTAAAACGTGGTCTGCATGAAGGTGAGTTATTGCAATCAAATTTATTGCCATAATATTAAGTCCATGATTAATCATTGTAATTTGAGTTCCTTCACCGCAGTCTAAAAGTAAGTTAAAGCCTTGCCTCCTTACTAAAAAGGCCGGAAGACCTCTCTTTGATGGTGCTCCACCACCAGTGCCTATAAAATAAACTTCCATCAAGGTTTTTCCACCACGTATATTCCTCTCGATAGGCTTTTATGTAAATAAATGAAATGAATGGAATCAACTTTTAATCCAGAACTTTTAATTTTATCCCTCCAGTCAAACTTAGAATCTGTAGCAAAAACTAATTTTCCACCTTTCTTTAGGATCTCTGCAGAATTAAAGAAAAGTGACTCATATAATTCATCAAATTTAACATCTCTAGCATTAACTGATCTACCATAAGGAGGATCGGTAACAATTGCGTCTACAGAGTTTTCCTTAATAGGCAAATTACTTATATCTTCTTGAATAATTTGACATTCATAATTAAAATACTTTAGGTTATACTTTGTTTTCTCTATCATTTTACTATCAATGTCTCCTCCTATACAATCATATCCTAACCAAGATGCCTCAATTAATATAGAACCTACACCTGCAAAAGGATCAAGGATTGTCTTATCTGGATTGGCTAAATTGACTAAAAGCCTTGAGGTGTATGCGTCCATGGTTCCAGATTGAGAATATGGTTTTTTAGCGTGAGCTTGAAGGCTTTTTGAGTCTCTCTCTTCTTGCCTAATTCCAGCTAGGATAATGCCGTCAGTAAATATTAAATCGAGCTTATCACACTTTTTACTAAATTGTATGCCATCTACTATTTCTTTATATAGAACTGGAAATAAATCCTTGTCTGAGTTCATAATAACGTTAGGTTTTATACTAAAGCATTTACCTTTAAGAGCGTCATTTATATCCTTTGGATTGTCGGAAATTGCTAGAATTTCGCCTATTGCCTTAATTGTAGAAGATCTCCTTGCAATGTTTTTAGCTTCTCCGTCGAATATTGCAACCCCAGTAACGTAAGAAAAAGGCCTCTTTAGTAGGGCTTTAAGCTCGGCTAATGATATAAAAAGCTCGTCTGCACTTAATATTGCATATTTCATAGTTTAACAGCTATAAGGTCTGAAATGTCTGCAATTTTAACATTTTTATTCTCAACTTTTATAGTATTGGTCCCTATAATTGATTTTATTCCTGCTCTAGTGAGCTTATCGTAAGCGTCATTAACTAATAATACATGAGTTGCTGCAGCTATTACTTTTCTAGCACCTAAATTGTAAGAAAGCTGAGAAGCTTGGGCTAAAGTTCCTCCAGTACTTATTATATCGTCTATAAGCACAACGTCCTTTCCATGTAAATCTAAATGAGGGGCTTCCTTAATTCTCACTTCCCCAGTAGTTCTATCTCTTTCTTTTTCAATATGAGAATAAGGAGAATTGAGCTCCTTAGCGAGCCTTTCAGCCCTTTCTAAAGCACCGCGGTCCGGAGCTAATATAAAAGGATTTTCTACCTCCTTTTTAATTTCTCTAGCTAAAGCAGGGGTTGGATCCACTATTTTAACATTACCTTTAAAATATGAAATTACTGCGTCAGGTTTATGAGGTTCTACCGTAATTAATTCGTCACTACCGCTCTCGTAAATAAGGTTTAGGACTATTTTAAGACTTAATGCTTCTCCGTCTTTAAATCTTCTGTCCTGTCTTGCGTAAGCTAAATATGGAATTATAGAAATAATTTTACTTGCACCTAAATTTTTTACTGCTTCTATCATTAAAAGTAATTCTATCAAATGCTTATCTTGAGGATAGTAAGTAGACTGGACTATTGCTACTTCTTCTCCTCTAACACTTTCAGGAATTCTAATATAAGATTCTCCGTCAGGAAAAATCTTATGTTCTGCTTTTATAAGCTTCACATTAAGCATCTCTGAAAGCTTTTCGTCTATACCGTTTGAGGCTGGTCCTCCTACAATAATCATTAGTTATAGGTATTAGACAGAGTTTTTAAGATTAAAAGTCAAGTTAATATGATGTACTATATTTTCTTCACTGGAACAGCGGGCTCTGGTAAGACTACTTTAGTTAAGGAATTTCAAGATTATTTACTTGACCAAGAGTTAGATACAGCGGTCATAAATTTAGATCCGGCAGTAGAAAAACTCCCATACACTCCAGATTTTGATGTAAGGGATTATGTAGACGCGTTTGAAGTTATGGAAAAATATGGATTAGGTCCTAATTCTTCCTTAATAGCCTCAATAGATCTACTAATGACTAAAGCCGTAGAAATAAAAAATGAGGTCAGTGAAATAGAAGCTAACTATGTATTAATAGATACTCCGGGCCAGGTTGAACTCTTTGCATATAGAGATACTGGAAGACTTATTTCATCATTAATAGTTGGAGATAATAAGGCAGCAAACGTATTTTTAATGGACTCATTCCTTGCAAGAGAGGCTAGAACTTACGTATCTTTATTACTTCTATCTAGTGCAATACGGTTTAGAATGAACTTACCTCAAGTTAATGTTTTATCAAAAATAGACCTTTTGACGCCTAAGGAATTAGAAGAAATAAAAAACTGGAGTAACGGAGAAGAACTAATAGATAGATTAGGTGAAGTTGACGATTATTCCTTCGAGTTAGTAAAAACCTTAATAGAAAGCCTTGACTCTGCACCAGTTCCAGTCTCTTCCACAAACGATGAAGGGTTTGACGAACTTTATGCAGAATTACAAAGGATATTTGCTGGTGGAGAAGATTATTTAACAGAAGAGAACTCTCCTAGACTTTGAGCTTAACAAGTTTTAAACTTTAGATTTACTATTCTTAATTATGAAATTCAAGGCTCTTGACGCTCCTGCATTTGTATACATAATAAAAACAATATCAGAATTTATGGATGAAGGTGCTATAGTTTCAACTAATGACGGAATAAGAATAAACGGAATAGATCCTTCTAGAGTAGTATTCTTAGATATATTTTTGCCTGCTAGATATTTTGAAAATTATGAATCTAAAGATAAAGAAGTGATAGGAATAAACTTAGAAGATCTATCATCAATATTAGCAAGGGTAAAGAAAGACGATACATTAAGCTTTGAAACAGATGGAAGTAATCTTAAGATAATAATTGAAGGATCCTTCCAAAGGATATTTTCATTACCTTTACTATCTATGGAAGAACAAAAAAATCCGTCTCTAAACTTAGAATTTCCATTTAAGGCAAAAATGCTCACAGTAACTTTCTCAGACGTTATAGACGGTTTAGCAGATTTAGGCGATACATTAACAGTAAGTTCTGAAGGAGGAAAACTATATCTTTCTGTAGAAGGAGACATGGGAGAATCTAAAGTAGAACTTTCAACAGATAACGGAGCACTATTAGAGGCAAGTGGAAATGATGCAAAGTCAACATACGGTATGGAATACGTATTAAATACTACAAAAATGAGAAAAGCTTCGGACACTATGGAGTTGTACTTTGGTTCCCAGATACCGCTAAAGCTTCATTATGAATTGCCCCAAGGAGGATACGGTGAGTTTTATATTGCACCAAGAGTTGAATAAAATTATTTTAATGTTATTCAAATCATATTATGAAAAAGCAGAACTTGAATTACCTAATGATATGGAATTAAGAGAATTCGCGATACAACCTTTTGGTAAAGATACATATGTTAGACATTTATCTTTTTCCTCTCCTCTAGAGCTAAGAAATTTCATACTTGAAAATCTTCCTTTACATTTATTTTATTCTACAGCAAAATATCAAATACCCTCAGCAAAAGAAATGGACGAAAAAGGGTGGATGGGGGCAGACTTACAGTTTGATATAGATGCAGATGAATTATGTGAGATAAGAAAGATAAACTTTTGCCCAGTGTGCGGCTCTGAAGTTGATGGAGAAAAATGTCCTAAAGATAACGTTGAAACTGTGGAATTTGCTGAGATAACTTCTGGTTGTATAAATAAAGCATTAGAAAACGCTCTAATAATCAAGGATATTTTAAAAGATGATTTTGGTTTAAATCCCGAACTATATTTCTCTGGAAATAGGGGTTTTCACGTTTACGTAAGATGTAGCGGAGACTGTGCTCTATTGGATTCTGAAGACAGAAAAGAAATAGTTAATTATATAAAGGGTATTGGAGTTCCTAAGTATTCTTCAGCATTACCAACAGATCCAGGATGGGCTGGAAGAAAAGCTAAAGGAATTCAAGGAGTAATTCTAGATGAGGAGGTAACCATAGATATAAAAAGATTATTTAGGATTCCCAATTCAATACACGGCAAATCTGGGCTGTTAGTAAGAAAAATAGAAAACGATTTTGAATTTTCTACTTCTTTATCGCCTTTTTCTGGTTACGTTACATTTTTACCTTATATATCTGGTAAATTTCAAATATTAGGTGAAAACATAGAATTTTCTAGAGGTATTCCCATAAAGTTAGATGCATCTATAGGAGTTTATGCACATTTAAAAGGTTTAGGAGAAGTGAAGTTATATGTTAGATGAGATACTTAATAAGGAAATTTCGTCGGAAACTCCTATAGAAATCTTAATTTCAGATGTTCAGAAGATTTCTCAAACTTTAGCAAAGATAAGGATAAGTTATGACGATGAAGTCCATAAGAATGAAATAAAGGTTTATGAAGAGCTAGCAGAGTCACTATTTGAAGTCAGACTGGGCAAATATCTTGAGGATAATCATAAAGGAAAAGGATTTGATGAATTTGTATTTAATATCCTGGATAAAATTAAGGAACTTTACATTTCATTACTGAGCGGTAATCTGATATTTAACGATGGTAAAATCTTGTGTAAAGTTATAAAGGACACCATAATAAACAGTATGGAGCTAAAGAAAGGAGATTTAATCTTTCTTGATTTACAAAAAGCACTAGCTTTATGGACCGCAGAATATATAACTCCGTGTAAAATAGTAAGCTAAGTGATATTTATGAAAGTTCCCAAGACGATAAATACATATTGCCCAAAATGCAAAACTCATACACCCCACTCAGTATCTCTTTATAAAGGAGGGAAAAGAAGGACTCTAGCTGAAGGACAAAGAAGATATGATAGGAAGAACTTAGGATATGGAGGTCAAAGAAAGCCAGAGCAAAAAAGGTTCGCAAAAGTAACTAAAAAAGCAGTATTAATGTTAAAGTGCACTAAATGCGGTTACGTAATAATGAAGCCTGGAATAAGAATAAAGAAGGTGGAGATAGTAGAGGTGGCTAAGTAATGAAGAAAACTAAGATCTTAATTCCAGAACCTAAAGGAAAATTCATAAGAGTAAAATGTACTAATTGCGGTAACGAGCAAGTGATTTTTAGCCATGCGACTTTCCCAGTAAGGTGCTTAGCTTGCGGAACACAGCTGGCTTATCCTACTGGTGGTAAAGCAAAAATAGTTGGCGAGATAATTAAAGAACTGGGTTAAAATGATATATAATAAGCATCCTCTTCCAAGAGAAGGAGATATTTTAATTGCAACTGTTAAACAAGTTTTTGATTACGGAAGTTATGTTACTCTTGACGAGTATGGAAATTTACAAGCGTTCTTACCTTGGAGTGAAATAAGTACTAGATGGGTTAAAAATATTCGTGATGTTATAAAAGAAGGAAGGAAAATAGTAGTTAAAGTTATTCGTGTAGATAGAAAGAAAGGAACAGTTGACGTATCTTTAAAGAAAGTTAATGACGACGAAAGAAGGAAAAAGAACGCCGAATGGAAAAAACTACAAAAAACAGACAAAATCCTTGAGATAGTTTCACAAAAACTGGGGAAGACGGAAAAAGAAGCTTGGGAACAAGTTGCCTGGAAATTAGAAAGCAAATATGGAGATGTTTTTGATGCGTTACAAAAAGCAGTAAAGGAAGGAGATAAAATATTGAGAGATGCTGGAGTTCCGGAGATATGGATAAAACCGCTAATAGAAGAAGCTTCCAAACATAGCGAAGAAAAGAAAGTAAAAGAATCAAAAGTTGTTGTAGTTAAAACGCTAGATCCAAACGGAGTAGAAAAAATTAGGAGTTTATTCGGAAAGGCAGTAGAAGGAGAAGAAGATACTGATTTTACAATAAAGATTTACACAATAGGTGCTCCTAGATATAGGGTTGATGTAACTGGCACTGAACCTAAAGCTGTTGCAGAAAGATTAAATTCTATCATAGAAAAACTCCAAGAAATTGCTAAGGAAGAAGGAGTAGAAATAAGTGTACAAAAATGACCTGGCTAATAAGAAAATGTCCAGTAGATGGAACTTACACCTTTCAAGAAAAATGTCCTAAATGTAATACCCCAACTATAGTGCCTCATCCTCCACGATTTTCTCCAGAAGATAAATACGTAAAATACAGAATAGAGGCCAAAAAAGGTATTAAATTAAATTGCTAAAAAATTTGTTTTATCCATAATAAACGCATTCTGGAATTATTGTCCCAGGCTGTACAAACTGGTATATCATGACCATTATATATGTTTCATAATTAGGCCCTCTAACCCACGGGAATAATGCTACATAGACTGGTTGGAAGTAAATCATATGAATTTCTGGGAACGGAGTTCCTGGTGTTGTTTGTAAACCACTCATAGTAAATTCTAATTTACTACTAAATGGTGCTATCACTGGATATCCTGTTCCTTCTAAAGCTTCAGCAAACATGTTAACAATTAATGAGTTATACGCCTTTGAAGTCCACGCAAGTGGATATGCTTGGCCTATAATGCTTGAGAGTTCGTTTAATTCATTTGCAACGCTTGGATCGTATTTTGCTATTCTACCTAAAGTAGAATTTAAGCATGAAATTTCAGAGGTGATAAGACTGGTGTTCAGATATTCATTTATTGGATATCCTGCGATTACTGTCATTGCACCCATCGCCTTACCTATATCTCCTAAGGATGTCGTATATCCTAAAAACTCTCCACCCAAATCTGATGGATAACCTATATACCATTCTTCTCCGCTACTTGAATTAACTAAAGTTACTGCATCGTAGGCTATTATGTAAACTGGGATAGTATAATTAGGATTGCCATAAGGATATAAGTGAAAATCTTTTTCTAGTACTGTTGCTGCAAAAGTCTCATTATTTAAGAACATCTCAGCCATGAGCTTTATCTGGGTACCATTAAGTGTATTATTTTCGTCTATGACGCTTCTGTTCCCTACAACTTCCTCCCAATATCCGTAATCCCACCAGCTTAATATAAATGCATGAGGACAAGTTTTCTGATTTATCCAATCCAATGCTGATACCCAAGCATAATTAATTATAGGATATGGACTAGCAGAAGTTACTATTTCGTTTGGAGTATTACTCATAATTGTCGCAGCACTTGCATCTGCTACAAGCGAAATTCCAACTAATGATAGCACAAATATCGGAATAGCTTTTGCTTTATACTCCTTAGTTTTATTTACAATGTAAAATACTCCTGCACCAGCTAATGGAGCTATCATGTATGCAGTATAATTAAAGAGATAAGGTTGTTCTGAAGTACCATAGATACTTATTACGCCTAAAACGAGTAACCAAAGCCCTGCAAGGTTACTTTCTCTTATTAAATAGTACATTCCAATAATTGAAAGAAATAATGCTATTCCGAAGTCAGTAATCATCGATGTTATTGGCTGAGGTATATATTCTGCTACAGTCTTATCGATAGGTACAGTAACTTGATAGAATGGATTAACTATTGCATAATATCTTGAAGGAATTGGCGTCACACCTAAAAATGAGAGACCTACTATTGCTACTACAAATATGAATACTGCACTTGCAGTTATTAGTAATGCTCTAGAATCTGAAATTTCCTTAGGTAAGATATTCTTCAAATGAAGGTCTAGAAATAGTAGTGCACCAATTATTAACAATGAAAGCCCGTGAGCTAGTCCTGAAAGGAATCCAATACTATTTGGTGCCCAAGAGGTTAGGAATGCGGTAACTATTGCCATGAGAGTATAAGCTTTTGCAGTCTCTTCATTGTTCCTATTAAGTAAAATTAGTAGGAAAGCTCCAGCTAACAAGCTTAAATCAATATATGTAGACCCTCCCCATGATACTTCAGCTAGAAATAGAGGCACTCCAGCAAATGCCCCATAAATTGGTTTCTTTTTCTCAATAGCATAATTTAATAGATATATTGAAAATAATACGAATACTCCTCCCCATGAAGTCTTTGGCAATCCACCGACTATATTCTTAACAGTTAAAGCTGGAGATACAGCTATTATTGCTGCAGCTACAAAACCACCTATCCTGCTTTTAGTCAGCCCGGAAACAGCAACATAAGCTGCTGCTACCCCTAAACCAGCAAGTGCAACATATAGGAATAAGGTAACAGTATATACTGCGTTAGCGCCATAAGTAGAATAGAAAGGCAGAGAAAGAAGTGCAACAATAAACGGTAATCCTATTGTATTATCTAATTCTATGAAAAACCCCCAAGGGAACCAAGCATGAGCATCTGGAGGTACTGCATACCAATTACCGTGCGCTTGGGCAATTAATAACGCATTATAAAATAAGTACCAAGAGTCGAACCCGTTTACTGATAAAGGGTACTGAGTACTTAATGACCTTATTAGAATGGAAACTAGTGCTACCGCTGAAACTATGAAAGCATCAATGATGTTTGTATGCCCCAGAATCCTTGTTAGCGTTTTTGTAGACTGCATAAGCCCATTTCAGTAAATATCAATATAAACTTAATCCAAGAAGTTGATACAATAAAAATATTCAAACATTAAAATTCAGACTAGCTTTATTTCAAAATTAACGTCACCTAATATTGTAATCTTGTCTCCTTTCTTAACTTCGAACGGACCTATAAAAACACCAGAAGATACATAACCATTAACTTCTCCAATTTTTGAGATAAGCCATTTAACCATATCCATTGGTCCACCGTAAATTAAGTTAGGAACACCTCGACCTACCAGTTTATCGTTTATTAACATCTCTACGCCTTTAATCGGTAGTGAAACTTCTTCTCCTATATAAAGCCTACCGGCTGCAGAATCGTCTGCCTTTAATTGCAAAGCATTCAAATTCCAAGTATTAAATCTAGTAGCAGGTAATTCTACTCCTAATCTGGTTTCCTTAATACATTGAGGAAAATTATCATTTCTACAAGAATCTGCAAAAAATACTACTTCAACTTCAGCAAAATTATGATTAAACCATAACTCTATTTCATTTTCTGATACTATCATTGGTTTAGTTAATATGCCATACATAGGCTCTTTACCATGGAATCTTTTCAAATGTTCTTGCGTAACCAAAGAGATCTTATATCCTCCTAACCCTTCTTCTTCTACTAGTCTCGAAGAGAATTTTTTAAATATCTCTTCAGCTTCCTTTTCATTTACCTCAAAAGGATCAATTTCTTTCCTACTTTTATAGGCATTAAAAAGTAAATCAGCCTTATCCATGATATAGAGAAAAGGGGGAAGCTATTTAAGTTTTGTATGCGGCTGCCGGGATTTGAACCCGGGATCTCAGGCTTGGAGGGCCCGCGTCCTAATCCATGCTAGACTACAGCCGCAATATAATCTTAAACGAACCTGCTTTAATAATTTTCGCTTTCTTATCCCTAACAATTTATCTTTTATTATAAGTCTAAAAGAGAACATATTAAGCAAACATGCATAGATAAGTTTAAAATAAAATGGTAAAAGAATGATATTGGGCCCGTAGCTTAGCATGGTTAGAGCGCCCGGCTGATAACTATGGGCAGAAACCGGGAGGTCGGGGGTTCAAATCCCCCCGGGCCCATTAATGTTAAAATTTCTAGCATTGTGCACTCACGACCTCAAGTAATGAATTTATTTATACTATCGTTTTTATCACATTAATTCTGCAGTATAAGAATTCCTCACATTTTATATGAAATGTTATGAATCTTTATTACAAATATGTATTATATTCTTTATTCATTATCTTAACTTTAAATCTTATTTAATGAAAATTTCTAATATTATATTTAATAGAATTTATCAATTAACTGATATTCATTTCCTTTAAACTAGATAAATATTATATTGTACATTTATTTTTGGAATAGCTGAGAGTATATTACTTCAGGTATTGTATAGTCTTCAATATAATTAATAATATTATTCCAACAACAATCATTATTGCTGATGCAGTAACTGCTACTTGCGGTCCATAGTATCCGTAATACTCATAAATTAAGATTGAAGCAGGAGAAGTTCCTGCTAACGGTCCATAAAGTACGTAATAAGCAACTATTGCGATTGATCCAAATTCGCTCATCGCTCTAGACATACTAGTTAATGAAGAAGATAACGCGCCTTTTAATGAGTTCCTCAAGACCATTAGATACACTCTTCCCATTCCCGCACCTAAAGATCTTGCATATTCCTCGTAAACTCTAGGCATTGAGTCAAAGTAACTCTTCATGCTCCTTATGTATATTGGAGCAGAGACAATAACGAGGGCTGAAATTAATCCATAATAAGTGTCAAAGAGGCTTATCCCAAGCCCTTGAAATACCTTATAGAAAGGCGAGTATGGACTGTCTAAAAACACTAACGCTACTCCCACTATTGGGTGAGGTATTGACGCAGGAACATCTACTAATGAATCTGTTATGAAATCTTTTTCTCTAGAGAGATAATACGCTAAAGGAGTAAAAAGAGCAAAGTCTATTACTACGGCAGCAGCTGAAGATAAGAGGCTTAGTTCGACACCAGCATAGAATGTCTGAGAAAAAGCCTGAGAGCTTTTGAACACAAAGAATCCCATATAAATTAGGAAAAGAACTGGAACTGCGAGTATAATTGATAAAAAAATTCCTAATAGCTTAAACCAATTCATAGAGTACCTCCTTCTATTAACTTTCCTTCAGTTAACAATGAAGCTATCTGAGGAGGTACTGCAGTAGAATTGAAAAGAATGGCCGGCTGGAGAGGGCATAAATCAAATTTCTTTAATATACCGGAGTGCTCTATAACATAGGTAACGAAATCTATTGCCTCGCTATAGTTATTAGCATTCTTAGGTATTGTTATAAATAGGTATACCGGAGATCCTTTTACTATCCCCGTGTTGAGAGTATAATTAAACATTGCATAGAATGATGAGCACTTATAACAGCCTAAGTTTAGCTTTGCAGGCAATTGGATATAATCTAATCCTTTCGCCACTGCCGCAGATCTATAAATATATAAGAATTGTATTGCTCCTGACTCTAAATCTGGAACTAATTCTGCAGCATTACTTGCGGTGACATTACCGTGATTATTTAACATTCTATCATAAAAGTAATAAGTATTATTTGCAAATAAATGTCCTGCAATTTCTAGGTTTATCCAGGCTCTAAAACCTGCAGGGTCAGTATTAGGATTAGAAATTCCTACCTTAACTTTACCAGATGTTAAAATGTAATAGAACTCATACCAATCGCTAGAATTACCAGTACTCATGGCTTCCTTAGCGTAATATAACGCTTTTTGTGCACAAGGATTACTAGAAATACTAGCATTAGTATATGCTATTGTGATTTGATCAGAGACAAATGCAATTGCCCAGCCAGGATTCTCGTTTCCTAGATCATTTACAGCGCTTAAAGCTACTGGCATAAATACAGTAACTTGAGCGTTGGGCGATTGAAGTTCTCTTGCTAATGCAAACGAACCGCCGGCTTCAGGCGGCGTTAACACTGGTATTCCCGTGGCGGAGGAGAAACATTTCGCAAGACAACATGCTTCCTTAGCATATGCGTCCGCTACGTAGATTATTACTTGAGTTTTCTTTGCCGTTATTGAAGTTCTAGTAGCTAAATATCCCAGAGTCCCTATTACAATTATTGCTACTATTATTATGCCAACTATTACTAGCTTATTCATGCTTCTCAGATAAAAGTATATATGTTAATTAAAAAATATTTCTAGCCAAAATATTTACCAATAACCCTATAAGTTATTGATTGCATAATATAAGAAAGTTTCAAAAAATAAGGATCTAAAGCAAGTTTTGATGGAACATAAATTTCTCTCTTCCCGGTTTTTATAGCCTTTACTACAGCGTTTGCTACTTTTTCTGGCTCTACTGCGAACTTAGAGAAAGAGTCTTTGACTCCTTTAAATGATGGATGGGAAGTAAAATTCGTCTTTACTGGACCCGGATAAATTCCAGAAACCTTTACTCCATATTTCCTCATCTCAGCCCATAACCCATTAGTTATATGGGCTAGAGCAGCTTTGGTTGCAGAATAAACTAGAAGTTTAGGGGAAGAAACGTAGGCCGCTTCGGATATAATGTTAACTATCGATCCCTTCCTTTCTTTAACCATATAAGGCAAGACTGCTTTCATGAAATAGATGGGTCCTAATAAATTAGTTTTTATCATGTACTCTTCTTCATTAAGGTCCGTCTCAAGAAATGAGCCGTAAACTCCGAAACCTGCATTGTTAACCAGGACATCTATGAATCCGAACTTAGTAATTAGATAATTCACTGTCTTAAAAACGTCTTCCTTATTACTAACATCAACTTGAATTTTTTCGTCACCTACTTCTGGTGAGCTTCTTGATATTGCAACTACTGTATAACCTAAGTCCTTTAGCTTAATCGCAGTAGCTTTGCCTATTCCTTTAGAAGCTCCAGTAACTACTGCAAGCATTATAAATTAAAGGCTTTCCTAAAATTTATCTCTATCTTCTTCTCCACTTGTCTCTCATCTTCATTCCAGATTTTAGAAAGAAACTTTATGGTAGAAGGAATATCTGTTGGTTCTAGTAACTTTCCTTTATATACATACCCTCCGTCACTCTCAGTTAGCACAATGTTGGATGGAGCGTTCTCTGCAATTATCTTATGCTTTTCTTGGAAAGTAACTGATGGATTAATTGTTATAAAATATCCTGCACCTTCTATATCGCGAAGTAATTCTTTCGGACCAGAATACCAATGAAATATGGCTCTTTTTATATCATGTTTAATTAAAAGATTTAACACATCACTCCAAGAATTCACTGCGTGAACGTTAACAGTCTTATCCTGAGAATTTTTTAGGAATTCTTCAAAATATCTTATCTGAAGTTCTTTTGGGGCTTCGGAGTATTTATAATCTAAACCTATTTCCCCAATAAAATCTGCTTTATTTATTAGTGGTAAAACGCTCTCTATCTTCTCTTTATGAACGTTCCAAGGATGTATTGCCACACCTTTTAGAATGTTTTTGTCATTTAAGGATAAGGTCTCCACAGAGGAATTATAATCCATGGAAACTGCGGCTATAAAATATCCTTCATACTTTTTCTTAAGTAGGGAATAATGGCAATGAGCATCGTATAGCACGATTTAATACTTTCTTTCATTGTATTTAACCATATGTGGTATACCGGGGCTGGAGATGGCGGAAAGACTAAAGTTCCGTCAAAAGGTGAAGTTTGGAAAGACGATGACGTAGTAGAGGCTTTAGGAAATTTAGACGAATTGAACGCTTCTCTAGGTGTTATTTCTTCCCTTTATCCTCAACTTTTTGATTTAATATACAAAATTCAAGATGATGTTTTTGTAATATCTTCAGAAATTGCAGGATTTAATTTAAATTTTAGCGAAGAAAAGATAAAGGAACTTGAGAATTTAATAGCCAAGTTCGGAGGAGAAATAAAACCTTTACGGAATTTTGTTTTACCTGGAGGATATCTAGCTTCGTCTTTTCTCCATTTATCTAGGGCAATATGTAGGAGAGCAGAAAGGAGTGTCGTAAAGATAATGAGAGAGGGCAAGGCAAGGGACGTTCATGTGAAATACCTTAATAGATTGTCTTCGCTACTTTTTGTTTTAGCTTTATGGGTAAACGAAAAATCTGGTAATCCTAACGTTATTTGGAAAAGGTTTGGCTGAGTTTATAAGCGTAATATGCAGCTAAATTATCTTGTGCTGAAATTCCTACTGTCTTAAATATCGAGGGTCTCTCAATTTTTATTCCTTCAGTTATTATTTTACCTATTTCTATTACATTTTTTATTAAACCCTTCTTTTGTGGCTGTATATAATCTCCAGATTCTGAAGACACCGCTTGTAATGAATCTACAATGTAAGTCTTTGCTTTAGCTATAGTTTCGTCGTCAATCTCTCTAGCATCAGGAGTATGAGCACCTATACTACTTACGTGAAAATCTTCTTTCAAAAATTTCCCTAGCACCACCGGTTCTTTAGAAGATGTAGTTGAAAATATTACGTCAGACTCTTTAAGCAATGTTTGTAAATCTACAGCATCTGCACCTATTTTCTTTGCCAACTCAATATGAGATTTCCTTGCAGTTACGAGAATTCTAGATACTGACAAATACTCCGAAGCAATCTTTGCGTGATAGTAAGCTTCTAGTCCTGCTCCAATAATTCCTAATGTAGGAATTCTATTCCCATAAGAAAGTTCTGTAGATAATACACTTGCAGAAGCTGTTCTTATAGCAGTTAATATAGTACCGTCAATTACTGCTAAAGGTTCTCCAGTGTCTGGAGACATTAGAATTACTATACCTTGCACTGACGGTAAACCTCTATTTTTATTCTCATTTATAACGTTAACAATTTTTACTACTACAGAAAAATCAGTGTAAGAAGACATAATTCCCCACCAGTTACCTTTTATCGTTAAAACTTGTCTTTGTGGTTGAGTTACTTTTCCTTGGTAGTATAAAGAGAATGCTTCTTTTACTGCATTTACTGCATCCTTTGCAGATAATATTTCTTCAAGCTTTTTACCATCTAAATAAAGCATAATATTATACATATTCTAGAGTTTTAAAACTAAGATTAACAGTGTTAATTGCATTTCCACATGATTTTCATAATTATAATTTTTATAGAAGATTGAGGATAAAGTTTCTCATGAAAATTGAAACTATGGATATTGAAGATAAGAGGTCTAATGCAATCATAGCATGGGCAAAAAATCCCTCAAATATTATTTCAGTTTTACCTAATGTAGTAGGTATTGAAAACAACGTAGTAAAGTTAAAATTCACAAGGTTTTTACTATTTTCGTTCGAAGGAGAATTTGTTGTAGAACCTTCATTTATAGGAAGCGGTATTGTAGAATATAAATTAACAGATAAAAAAGGAAATGAGATAAAAATAATAATATCTGCAGAAGGAAAGAGTGGAGTAAAATTATCAGTAAGTTATTCTGGAGAGAAAGAATGGATTGTTGGTAAAGGATTACATAAGATTCTGGAAGAAATTTCTAATGGTATAAAGAACGAACTATCAAAGCTTCCAGAAGTTGAACAACAAACCGTAGGCAGTAAAAATTTCTCGTTATCTCTATCTAAAATTTCGTCGATATCAAAACTAATAATGAAATCAAAGTTAGCTAAAACTGAAGACATTACCTTAAAAGAAGGGGAAGTCCTTAGTTATGTAGAAGGAATAATAAGTGATTTTGCAAATTATCCTTTAATTTACATAAGTGGCTCAGGTTCGTCAACATTTAGATTATTATTCCTTAATGGTGAGTTAAAAGGCATATACATTCTAAAAGATGGTAAGGATTCGTTTAACGAGGATGATCTTAATCATCTTTCTGGAGAATTTAAGATTCACGTCTATGTAGGAATATCTCCAAGAATATTAGAAGTTTTGGAACAAGAAAGGTGATAAAAAATGTCAGTTAATCTAAAAGTTCATAAACCTTACGTACTATACGAGGAAGGAGATCATAAATTTGTTTGGTTAGGATTGGACGAGTCAGAACATGAAAAAGGAATACTGACAAACCAATATCTTATAGTTGATGGAGACGAAGGTGCATTATTAGATCCCGGGGGGTATTTTGTTTTTGAGAGAGTTTATGAGAACGTTAAGGAATTTATAAAGCCAGAAAATATTAAGTATCTCTTATTCTCTCACCAAGATCCTGATGTTATAGGCTCACTTAACTTATGGTTAGACGTTGCACCTAATGCTAAAATTTATGTTTCAGCGCTCTGGGAGAGATTCCTTCCCCATTTGGGATTTGAAGCTGGAGGTAGAATAATCGATATACCGGATCAAGGGATGAGCATAAAATTTGGGAAATCTGAGATTAAAGCTGTCCCAGCGCACTTTATGCATTCAGTAGGCAATTTCCACTACTATGATCCAATATCTAAGATTTACTTCTCTGGAGATTTAGGAGCTGCAGTGTTTCCTGCAGGAAAATGGTATTTATTTGTAGAGAATTTTGATGAACACGTAAAGTACATGGAACCTTTCCACAGAAGATACATAGTAAGTAAAAAGGCCATAGACCATTGGTTAGAGCAAATTAAAGGGCTTGATATAAAAATTATTGCACCACAACATGGTTCAATATTTCAAGGAGAGAATGTGAAAAAATTCATTGAATGGCTAAAAAGTCTAGATAAAGTAGGGATAGATTATATTTGGTAATATTTAGTTACCCCCCTTTTATTCCCTCTAAGATTATTTTTTATTGTGAAATTACAACTTGGTAGCCCTCCTTCTGACGGAAATTATTTAGATGCTTTTATTATAGCATTAAAAGCAGCTGAAGCAGGAGAGGGAACAGTAAAGCTTTACTCTACTGCGGTAAAAGACTTTCTAGAATTTATTAAGAAAGACCCCAAAAGCGTAACTTCTGAAGACGTTAATAGATGGATAATCCACTTGATGTCTAAAGAAGGAAAAATAAAAGGGACAGAAATGAAAAGGGCAAGAAGCGTAACTTTAAGGAATTATGTTATTGCAGTAAGAAGATTTTTAAAGTGGATTGGGATAAACGTTAATCCAGTAATTCCAAGAGCAAGAAGAAAAGAGATTAGGGCCTTAAACGAAGACGATATAAAAAGGCTTTTAGAGGCAACAAGAAGGCTTAGAGATAAGTTAATTTTACGCTTATTCTTAGATACTGGATTAAGATCTAAGGAATTGCTCTCGCTTAGGGTTGAAGATATAGATCTAAAGAATAGAATGATAAGAGTTAGGGAAACAAAGAATGGAGAAGAAAGGATAGTATTCTTTACTGAGGAAACTGAAAAATTGTTAAGAAAGTACTTAGCTAAACAAGGAAGTTCTGAGAGACTCTTTCCTATGACATATCAAGCACTTTACAAGTTAATTAAAAGACTAGGAGAAAGAGCCGGAATTAAGGGGTTAAGGCCACATATATTAAGACATACATTCGCAACTATTGCTATAAGGAAAGGTTTACCTTTACCAGCAGTACAAAGATTGCTAGGTCATAAAGACATTAAGACTACACAAATATATACTCACTTAGTTCTAGAGGACTTAATGCAGGCATATAAAAAAGTGTTTGAAGAAAATACCACTTAAGCCTTTCCTGTAAATCTCCATTTAGCCATATCTTTTACATATTCTGCTAAATCTCTTAAGCTATTAAATGATGCGGTCTGTAAATGTAAATATTCAAATTTTGCTTGGTTTTCCAACATTTTTCTCTGAAGCTCCTTAACTCTTGGAGATTTCAGAATATCATTAAGCCTCTCTTTGCTTAAGTTTCCTACAATTTCTCCATTTATATCGTCAGGATAAGGCAGATCACCATTAGGATAAATTGTTATTGCATAGCTTACTAACCTCTTTGGATATTCACCTTTTAATGCTTTAATAAATCCCCAAGAATTATTGAGAGTAGAAGAATATTTCTTTTTAAGTTCTGAAAGTACGTTATAGAGCTGTTCAGGATCTGGTGCAAGTTTTACCTTTGCATTCGGATAATCTACTGCAGGTAAAACAAGGATTTTGTAGTTACATTCTCTAACTTTCTTGATTTTATCCTCCAACTTATTCAAGTTATATCTAGTTACTACCGTTTGCACATTAACCTTTATTCCATATTGTCTAAATTTGCATAATGTATCTAAGGCTTTGACGTTCCAATGATATTCGTCTATTGAATAATGAAGGAAATCTATTCTATCTGCAAGTTTGGTTAAGAATTCGTCCTCATTCAATCTATATCCATTTGTAGTTAACATTACGTAAAATGAGCCGTCATGAGCGTACTCTAGTAAATCTAGAATATCTTTTCTAATAGTAGGTTCTCCGCCTTCAAATGAAAGTACTACTATTGATGAATCTCTCAAATTATCAATTATCTTCTTTATCGTTTCTGTACTTCCTTCGCCTAGCTCACCGTTATAATATTCAGGATTACAAAAAGTGCAGTGCAAGTTGCACCTTGAAGTAACCTTAAAAGTCGCATACCCAGGATTAAACGGATCTTTTAATAGTTGCGTTTTTATGAACCATCTAATTGCCTTTATATCACGATTCATTGTTCAGAAACCTCTTTACATGTAAAACATATTCATACGCATTATCTTCTATCATTTTAATTTCTTCCTCTCTTATTTTTCTTACTACCTTAGCTGGAACTCCCATTGCTACACTATAAGGGGGAATTTCAGCGTTTGGCGGTACTACGCTTCCTGCTCCAACTATGCTATATTCGCCTACTTTTGAACCATTAAGTAAAATAGAACCTATACCAATGATGACGTTTGATGAAACTTTGGCTCCATGTATAACTGCGTTATGTCCTACTGTAACTTTATCTCCTATTTCAACTTTAAACCCTGGGTCTGTATGTATTGTTGAATTTTCTTGAATGTTAGATTCTTTACCTATACTTATGGAATCGTTATCCCCTCTTATGACAACATAATGCCATACACTACTCATTTCCCCTATTTCAACATCGCCAATTATATAAGCTGTAGGATGTAAGAAAACGTTCTTAGAAACTCTTGGCTTTTTGCCCATGAAATCTTCTATAGGCATACATTATTTCTTCTTCAACTTGGCTATAAAAAACCCGGTCATATCGTGTATTTGAGGATGAAATCTTATCATATATTCTATATCAAATCTAGGGTCATTAACTACTTCTTCATTCTCTATTTCAGTAACGGTACACGTAGAGTAAATAACCTCTCCACCTTTCTTTAGAATCTCATACGCAGAATTCAAGAATTGCTTTTGATATGCGTGAAGGTTTATTAAATCCGTTTTGGTCTTTTTATCATAAACTTTAGGTCTTAATCCTAGAGCAGAGCATGGAGGATCTATAAGCACCTTATCCACATCTTTTATTCCTAGCTCACTTAAATACCTGGAATCGTGAACAAATACTTGAACGTTTACGTTCATTTTCTTAAACAACTGTTTCATTTTTTCAACTTTTTTATATGTATGGTCAAATCCTATAATTCTTGCTCTTGGCTCTAGTTGGTAAATATGCGATAATTTGCCTCCAGGAGCAGCGGTCATATCTACTATAAACTCTCCAGGCTGAGGATCTATTATCCTAGCTACATGCATTGAAGCTTTACCTTGAACGTAAATTTTACCTTCTTTTATTTCCTTTGTATCTGCTAACTTTGGTGAAGAATACAAAGAATTATAAACCTTAACCATAAATTTTCCTCCAGGTAACCTTACTAACTCTCCGTTAGCTACTGTTATTCCGTTTTCACTTACTACTTCTACAGCATTACCTTCATTTGCCATTATCTTCTTAATCCCTGGTGGGTAAACATCCGCTCCCAGCATTACGCTCTCAGCAGTTTTCTTATCTACAATAACCTTAGAGTCTAAACTTTCTAACTTATTAGGACCTTTAACTTCAGCATAGATAGCCTCAGGAAAATCTTCGTCTTTTTTAAATCCATGCATCGATTGTAAAACTTCGTCCACTGTAGTCTTTAACGTATTAACCCTAACGTAAAGCCTTGAATTTGGTCTTTTAATAGAATCGAGAAAGCTATTCAGGCTTCTCCCATACACTTTTCTAAGCTCTTCTATGACAAACTCATCATAATCTAATTCCAAACTACCTTAGCCCCCTTATTATTCGGCTCTGTTAAAAATCCACCAAATGTAGAAACTAGTTCTTCTCCTTCTCTTCTAGAATTGACAAACGTATAGATTGCTGGACCAAAGGATGATATTCCGCTAGGGAAGCCTTTGCTCTTAAGTTTTTTCATAAGTTCTCTCACCTTATCCGTTTGCAAAGATACCTCAATCTTTTTAAAACCTAGATTTTGTATTCTATCGAGCGCGTCCAGCACGTTTTCTAAGTCCTTTTCTATGACAGAAGGAATAAATTCCATGAGGACTACTCTAGCTAAAGTATCTAATCCTTCAAGCTTGGCATTTTTAAATGCGGTCAATTCTTCTTTACCAAAGATTCTCCTGCCTTCTGGAATGTTTACATAAATATACCAAGGAAAATCTACCCTAAGTAAAAGCGGTGGCGGAGGAGCTGTGGAAAAATCTGAAGGTAAGGCTTCTTTCTTAACTTTTAATGAATGACCTCCATCTACAATAAATCCGCCGTATTCGAATGCGTATACACCTATACCAGAAGTTGAACCTCTTTTAATCAACTTGGCTAACTCTACAGAGGTCTTTCTTTGGAAATTCTTCTCGAACGCATACCTTGTTATCGATAATAAATACTGTGTCGTATGCCCTAAACCTACGTGAGCTGGATAGTCCTCTTCTATGCAAAACTTCTCCTTAGGAACTCCATCTATGTTAATTTCTTCACATTCGCCAGTCTTGATAACTATCCTAGGATATTTTAATGCTACTCCCATCCCTCCGTCTAATCTACCGTACTTACCTTCGAGGTCAAATAATGTAATATGAATCCTTGAAAGACCTATAAGCCTCATTATTTTTTAGACCCTTTTTATAAGTTTAAAACGGTTACTCATGAGCTTAGCAACAGTCCTTTATGAGTGGTATAAGAAAAATCCTTCCAAGACATTTTTAGGAGGAGATAGAAGTTTAACATACCAACAAGTTGTTGATGAAGTTAGAAGAACTGCATCATTAATCTCTCCTGGTGAAACGGTTGCGCATATAATGTTTAACTCAACTAAATCTGTAATAAATTATTTAAGCGTTTACTGGGCCGGAGGAAAAGTAGTAGCAATAGATCCCTTAACCTCAGCAGAAGATTTAAAATTCATTTTAGAAGATTCTCAGCCTTCATTAGTTTTCACTGATCATGAAGTATACGAAAGGGAAAAGAACGTATTAAAGGACTATAAAGTGATAATAGACTCCGCCAATGGCAGTTATGAGCAAACTTCACCATATGAATATAGAGAAGATGAGGTTGGCTTGATTTATTATTATGCTGGAATAGCGGGAAGGACTATGCAAGTATTGCACAGTGCAGAAAGAGTTGAATTAAATTCTGCATCCCTTTATAAGGCCTTAGGAGTTAAGGATATCTCTAGTATATTAACTGTACCATTGGCTCATGTACTGGGTAACAGCGTTTTAGGAATAACTTTGGAAGCAGGTGGATTTATGTACATTTTGAGAAAATTTGATCCTAAAGAAACAATATCCGCAATAGATAAGTTCTCAATAAACTATTTAGCAACAGTACCTATGGTTTACGACGCATTAGCTAAAGAGAAAGAAGGTAATCTAGATAGTTTAAGACTATGTATTAGTACAGCAGCACCGTTATTCCCATCAACAATAAAGGCTTTCAAGGAGAGATTTAATAAGGATATAGTACAACAATATGGATTTACAGAAGGATTAGTAATAACTTATCAGCCTCCTGAATTTTCTCAAGTAATAAGCATAGGTAAACCTTTACCTAATGCTGAAGTAAAAGTCGTTAAGGATAATGGAGAAGAGGCAAAAATTGGAGAAACTGGAGAATTATGGGTAAAAGCTCCATGGCTTATGTTAGGATACAAAGATGAGGAAGAAACTAGAAGAGTATTTGAAGGAGAATGGCTAAAAACTGGAGATTTAGTTAGCATGGATGAAAAAGGATTACTTTATTTTAAAGGTGTGAAAAAGAGAATGCTAAAATATAAGGGGTATCCGATTTTCCCTAGAGATTTAGAGGAAATTTTACTCTCTCATCCATTAGTAAAGGAAGCATATGTTTACGGTGAAGACGCTGGAAATCTAGGTACTCAACCTGTGGCTAAAGTTATAGTTAAAGAGTATAAAAAAGGTCTTGAAGACGAATTACTTAATTATGTTAACCAAAGAGTTGCATTTTATAAGAGGCTAAAGAAAGTATATATAGTGGATAAAATTGAGCGAAATTGAGTCGTTAATAAAGGAGATTGCTGAGAAGTTACAGAAAAGGGCAGAAAGTATAAAATCACCGAAATATGAGCCAGAAAGTGTTAGTGAAGATAAATTTGACGAAATTCTTTCTAAAAATAAAGTTGTGGTAATTGACTGTTGGGCTGACTGGTGTGCTCCCTGCCATTTATATGAGCCAATATTTAAGAAAATTGCAGAAAAATATAAGGATAAAGCATTCTTTGGAAGGCTTAACGTTGATGAAAACCAGAAGCTTGCAGATAAATATAATGTTCTTAATATACCAACTACACTAATTTTCGTTGATGGACAATTAAAGGATTCTCTAGTTGGAGCAGTCGATGAAAATACTTTAGAGGATACTATTAAAAAATATATACCATGACAATTGAAGCTAAAGTAGTAAAAAAGCTAGGCAATTTTTATCTTAATGCTCAAATCAAAGAACAAGGAATAGTATGTATTACTGGAAAAAACGGTAGTGGAAAAACTACTTTTTTGAGAAGTTTAGCAGGATTTTTGAATATCGATGAAGGTTATGTTAAAATTAACAACGTAGATGTAACAAAACTTCCACCTGAAAAGCGAGGAACTGTTATAATAACTCCAGACTCTTATATTCCTGGACTTAAAGTTAAATCCCACTTAATGTGGGGAGCCAAAATTAGGAAAATTAAATATGACATTAACGAACTTGATGAGAAGTACAAAGATCTATTAGACGGAATCTCATTAGATGAAAAAGTGGACAAACTGAGCCTAGGCCAAAGAGAAAGAGTTTCAATAATTACTGCTATTATTGCCAAACCTAAGGTTATACTCATAGACGAGGCGTTCTCTAACATTAATAACAAGGAAGATTTCATAGAAAGAATTATTGAGATATTGCGTAAAAATTCCATAGAATTGATATTTACTACTCAAGACATAAATGATTCGCAATTCGCAAATTCTCACTTACGCATGGAAGATGGAAAATTGTTAAAAATTTTTTAAAAGATATTACTTAAACTTTTCAATAGTCATGAAAAGTAATTATAAATTTATTTTGTCATCTAAAAACTTTATATACGAATTACAATAAAAGCTTATATACTCTTTAACAGAACTCGATTCATGCCATCAAGTCCAGAAGACATGTTAAAGTTCTTAAAAGATAATAAAATTGAATGGGTAGATTTGCAATTCACAGACGTGCCAGGAAGATTACATCATATAACAATTCCAGCAAATGAGTTTGATGAGAATACTGTAAAGACAGGCTTTGGAAAACTTGACGGAAGTAGCATAAAAGGTTTTACAATGATTTACGAAAGCGATATGGTGCTTTTACCGGTACCAGAAACAATGACATTAATTCCGTGGACTCCTGGAGTTGCAAGAGTTATTACTAAAGTATTCTGGGGTGGAGGAAAAGGAAGATTTGAAAGAGATCCTAGATTTATAGCAGAGGAAGCTGAAAAATACCAGTTATCACAAGGTTATACTTCCTTCTTTGGACCAGAAATGGAATTCTTTATTTTCGATAAAATAGATCTTGATGTAGCCACTCCTCAAAGAGGAACTGGATATAAAATTATTGCTAGGGAAGCTCCATGGCAAAATAGTGGAGGATTCTTAATTAGATATAAAGAAGGTTACTATCCAGCCCCGCCAGTAGATCAACTAATGGATGTAAGACTGGAAGCCGTAGAAACTCTAGTTAAATATTTTGGATTCACAATTGAGGCAACTCATCATGAGGTAGCTACTGGAGGACAAGGAGAAATAGACTTTAGATTCTCCACATTAGCAGATACTGCGGACAAAGTACAAACTCTAAAATACGTTGTAAAGAACGTAGCGGCAAAACATGGCATGGTAGCAACTTTCATGCCAAAACCAATGTTTGGAGACAATGGAACAGGAATGCATACTCATTTCAGTTTATGGACTGCCGATGGCAAAAAGAATCTAATGTACGATCCTAATGATGAATATGCTGAAATAAGTCAGACAGGAAGATATGTAATTGGAGGAATATTGCATCATGCAAGAGCATTATCGGCAATAGTTTCAGCATCTGTTAATAGTTATAGAAGATTAGTCCCCGGATTTGAGGCACCAGTATACATTGCTTGGAGCAAATCTAATAGAAGCGCAATAATTAGAGTACCTTCGTATTATAAGGGAATAGAGAAAGCAAAGAGAATAGAATACCGTGCACCAGATCCTTCGTGCAATCCATACTTGGCGTTTGCTGCAATATTAATGGCTGCATTAGATGGAGTAAATAAGAAAATAGATCCAGGAGATCCAGTAGATGAGAATATTTATCATTTAACTCCAGAAAAGAGAAAGCAATTAGGAATCAAAGAATTGCCGAGATCATTAGATGAAGCATTAGATGAACTAGAGAGCGATAAAGAATTCTTAAAGCCAGTATTCAATTCATCAATACTTGATACATATATCGACTTAAAGAGAGAAGAAGCAAAGACTCTACAAATGTATCCGCATCCAATGGAATTATACTATTATCTAGATTCTTAAGCCGGAATATATATATTCATTTTTTTCAAATTTTTGTAAACTTCTTTTAAATCTAAATAACTATCGAAGTAATATCTTTCTGACGCTTTCTTCATTATATTGTAATCCTCACCTAATAAATTGGAATAATCCGAAATCCATCTATCTTTTGAAGATAAAAACCAGGAAAATGCGTCTTCATATATCTCTTTTATTTTTTCCTCATCTTCTAAAGAGCTTCTTATAGCTAATGTACAACAGTGATTTGGTTCAAATACATGAGTTACTTTATGCCCTTTAGACTCAAGTATAGATAAATAAGGTTCCCAAATAGCTATTGCTGGAACTTTTCTTGTTTCAAAATTTTTAACTAACTCTTGTGGAGAATTAAAAGGAATTATATTAGCATTCCTTACTTCTGCCAGAGTCCATGTTTCCATACTAGACATTACTGTAGAACCTATATTGCACGATTCGCCTACTATCCCTGCACCGCCCTTTGCACCTCCTGCTATAATTTTTATATCAAATATCTTTGAAAATATTATTTGCGAAATAACTGGTGAAAATCCCATGTCTATTTTACCTAGGACTAAATCTTTAGTAACTTGAAGACCGTTATCGTAAATTTTTACTTCAACTTCTACTCCTTTTTCTCTAAGTTTTTTTATAAATGGGATAATAAAAGGATATTCAGCAGCATTTATAATTCCTAGCCTGAGAAATTTCGTTTTATTTAACGATACTATAAGATTTTTTCCAACTAATTGTTTCCTGAATATTATTCCTTCTTTTTCTAATTCATTAAGTATTTCAGATACTCTACTCTTTGACATTCCAGAAATCTTAACTAACTCAGTTTGAGGTAATGATCCTCTCTCTTTAAGAATACTAAGAATTCTATCTCTTCCTTTCATTACTAAAAATTTAAAAAACACTTTATTAAACTTAAAGTTTTCTTCTTTCTTATAATCTTAAACTTCTTTCATGCGTAGTATCTAATAATCTAAATACTTGATTAACTAATGCCCTATTTGTCTTAAAGACTCCTCTAGTTGCTACTGAAACTAGCTTGGCCTCTTTATCTTTTACTCCTCTCACATAAGCACACATGTGAGTGCCATTACCAATTACCATAACTCCCTTTGGTTTTATTTCGCTATTCATTATTGCATCAGCTATCTGAGAAACTAATCTCTCTTGGATCTGAGGTCTTGCTGAATAATAGTTAACTATTCTTATTATTTTGCTAAATCCGGCAACTTTGCCATCATCGTTAGCAACATAAGCAACATGAATCCTCCCTATAAACGGTAAGAGATGATGCTCACAAAGGGAAGAGAATTGTATATCTCTAATTAGAATTACTTGATCTCCGTTTTCATCTTCAGTTATATCTTCGTCTATATCTTTAGCATTAAATACTTTTATTTTAGGCGGTGGACTTCTTAGACCAGAAGTCATTTCTATTAAAGCTCTTGCAACTCTCTCTGGCGTTTCTCTTAAACCTTCTCTGTTTGGATCTTCCCCTAAAAGTTCTAGTATTTCTCTTACTCTTTTTGCAATTTCTTCTACCAATTTTTCTTGAGATATTGATGTTTCCATGCCAATTAGTATTCTGAGACTCTGCTAATTAAATAGTTTTTATAAAAAACCTTACAAAAGCTTATAAGTAGTTTCTAAAACCTCGGGTTTACCGTTTGTTACTATTAATGTATCCTCTATCCGTACTCCGAACTTATCTTTAATGTATATGCCGGGCTCTACAGTTATTACCATGTTTTTCTTTAGTACATCGTTAGAATTAAACGATATATAAGGAGATTCATGAACTTCTATACCAACTCCGTGACCAGTAGAATGAACAAAATATCTTCCATATCCATATTTTTCAATAACTTTTCTTGCAGTCTTATCTATTTCTGAAGCATTTACTCCAGAAGTTACTGCATCTATTGCCTCTAATTGTGCCTCTAAAACTATCTCATAGATTTTCCTTATTTCGCCTTTGATATTAAATGTTCTAGTGCTGTCAAAACAATATCCATCAAATTTTGCTCCTATATCTACAACTACATTATCATTTTCTAGGATTTTCTTATCTGTAGGAATATGATGAGGGAAAGAGGAATTTTTACCTGATGCTACTATTGAAGGAAAAGCGTAATCTTCTGCGCCACTGGCTTTCATAGTATAATCTATTATCCCGGATAGCTGTTTTTCAGTTATTTCACCTTCTAGAATTTTCTCCATACTAACCTTCATTGCTTCTGAAGTTATTTCTCCAGCTTTCTTTATTTTTTCCAATTCTTCATCGTCCTTTATACTACGCATTTCAGAAATGTCCTTTGAGATATCAATTAAATTATATTTTGAGGATAAAAGCTTATAAATACTAACGGTAGACCAGTTAATATCTAATGCTACAGTACTCTTAGTAATTAGCTTAGGTAAAATATCTGATAAAGAACCTACAAGAATCCCATTAGCTATATTACTTGGGTAATATATTTTAACGTCTAACCCGCTTATTTCTCTGGCTCTATTCTCCTCTAATAGAGGTACTAAAAGTGTAGCGACTCCGTCACAATATATTATAGTACCAGATCCTTTATAATTAGTAAAATAATAAACATTAGGATCCCCACTTATTATTACACATGAATTATTATATTTTTGAGAGAGCTCTTCAAGCTTTTTGACTCTCATAATGTATATTTAAAATTCGGCTCTCTAATAGCTATCGCTAACTTAAATGCCTCTTTTATCAGTTCTAATTTATCGTCTTCTGACAAGCCCGATTTAAGTATTCCAGAAATATCGATTACCTTATCTTCTCTATATAAACATGTTTTTAACTTGCCATCTACTGTAAGTCTTATTCTATTGCATCCAGCACAGAATATTGGATTAGCATAAGGTTTTACTACCTCTACTACTAAGCCAGAATTTAAATAATACCTAGGTCTAAAATGCTTATTCCTTATTGTTACTTTTGTTGAATTCTTCTTTAGATAATCCTCTATTATATTTAAGTTCTCGTGATATGAAAACGAAGATTTGCCTAACCCTACAGGATGCATTTCTATTAAATGTAATTCGTCTATTCCTAGTTTCTCTGAAAAATCTATGATCTCTTTTACTTCATTAATATTTATTTTATTTACAACAAAATTTAGTTTTACAGGTCTAAGATTAGCATTAATAGCAGATTTTATCCCTTCTAAAACCTTATCCAGAGCGTCAACTCCAGTAATTTTCTTAAAAGTTTTCCTATCTAATGCGTGAAGACTAATGTTGACTCTAGATAATCCCGCTTCTTTTAATTTAGTAGCTAGTTTAGGAAGCAGAACGCCATTAGTAGTCATGGAAATTTCAAAACCCAAAGATTTCAAGCTTTTAACGATCTCTATTAAATCTCTTCGTAAAGTAGGTTCTCCTCCCGTTAATTTTATGTATTTTATCCCAAAATCTTTAGAAGCCTTGGCTACAAGTAATATATCGCGTAAAGGTAATCCTGATAAAATTTCGCTCCCTTCACCTTCCATATGACAGAAAAAACAAGAAAAATTACATGCATGAGTAAGAGTAATTCTTAAGTCTTCAAGGTCTCTTCCAAATCTGTCCTTCATTACTTTTAAATTGTTTTTAACCTTAATAAACTAGATGAAAGAAGTACTTTGCCCTAAGTGCGGAATAAGGATGGAATTCATGGCAGAAACTGAAAGTAACAGTGAAGGAAGAGAAGTTAGATATTTCTATAGATGTCCTGCTTGTGGAGCAAGAATAAACGAAAGTATAATGAAGATTTTAAAGAAAGATAGCTCGGTAATAATTAAAGTTCTGCAGTAATTTTTTTGATTAAATTTAAAGACATTGGTGGGAATAAAGTTAATATCCCTATATTTCTTATATCAAGAATATAAGATATCTCCTTTTGAGTAGGCTTATAAGAGTTTAAAAATACTCTAGCCATTTTCTCAAAGTTTTTTAAATCATTTATATATTTATAACTTAGGAAAAGAAGAAAAACTAAAATATCCCATGCAAAGTATTTTTCTTCCTTAGTTTGAATAGCTTGTTCTGCATCTATAACATAAATCTTTTCATTTACAATAAAATTTTCCATTTTTGTATCTCCTAATGATAACCCATTTTCATGAATTATTTTGAAAGCCTTGCCAAGCATAAGAAAATCTTCTTCTGTTTCTATAGGTCTTCCTTTTATATAATCTCTCATTATACAGTTAGTATCATAATCCATATCTATAATTTTTGGAGTTCCTATTCCATCCCATTTTCTAGTAAAAAAATCAATCTCTCTATTCATTCGCTCTCGAGGACTTGAAGCATAAGGATATGATTTAAAAAATGATGAAATAAAATACCATTTAATTCCTGCACTTGTAGAATAACATTTAATAACGTACTCTTTTTCTTCAAGCTTGATTAACTTACTCTGTAAGTATAGAGATTTTATCACATCTTCAAACTTCATATTTTAGAATCTATATCTTCTAATTCCATAAAGTATTTAAACGCATCATCTGGAAACACTAATACGGTAGTCTTATCATCAGCAAGTTTCTTATACGCTGCTACAGTAGCTCCTGCACTTATACCTATTAGAATTCCACTACTTCTAGCAATATCTACTATTCCCTCTACTGCTTCCTTCCTGGTTATATCAATCATCTTATCAATTTTAACTAGTCCTATAAAGCTATTTTCGTCTTGTCTTTTGATTCCAGGAATTCTTTCTCCTTCTGCAGGTTGAACTCCTATAATTTCTACATCACTACCATATTTTTCCTTGAAGTATTTAGCTATTCCAGTTAGATGACCTCCAGTGCCTGCTGTGGCTATTATGCGTTGGGGTTTCTTATTTAGATACTCTAATTGTTCATCTATTTCCTTAGCAGTCGTATAATAATGAGTCATGTAATTTAATGGATTTCTAAATTGGTCTAAATGTACGGCTCCAGTATTTTTTGAGTATTGTTTTACTAATGGTAATAACTCTGTGGTGGATTTTCCAGCTTGTATAACTTGTGCTCCTAGAATTTTCATCATAACTTTGAAGCTTTGAGGAGCCTTAGCAGGAATAAAAGAAGTAAATTTCTTATTAAATATTGCAGAAAGTGAGGCAAGTGCTATGCCTAGATTACCAGATGTTGCTTCAACTATTTCATTGGCATTATTTTCTAATGCTTGTCTAAAGAGAAACCATGCAGTTCTATCTTTTATACTGTGACTAAAAGGATTATAGAATTCTAGCTTTGCCCAAACATCTTCTCCTATTTTTAATTTTAAAAGTGGAGTTGGCCACATGTTTTCTAACAATTCTATAGGGTCTTCAAATACGTGAAGGTCTTTTGACACAATACGCATCTACCTACTAATCTATTCTAATATAACGTATAAAAGAGTTTCTTTTTTATTTCTTTAATTTTAACCTAATCACTATTTTATTTCCTTGCTTTTCATAACTTAAAAATATATTTCCAGTTTCATTACACCATTTTTCTAAAGCTTGAACGGAAGCTTCCCACGGAGTTCTTATTATCACGTCTTCCTCTTCGCCTTCCTTTAAAGATTTCCATTCCCTATAAATTTCAAGTAAAACTACTGGGCATATTCCATCAGAATTTATTTCCTTCATAACGTAATCACCACGTCTGAAGTTTTTGCCTCCTCTAAAAAGGATATAGTATCGGACAATTTTATTCCATCTAGTAAATCAGACTTAGAGAAACCCGCCAATTTTAACCCCGCTTCATCCACGTAGAACTCAACACCTTCTTTTATTGCCTCCATTAGTAATTTAGATGTATCTGGAATATTCATTCTCTTCATTTGAAAGCTAATAAAAAGTCTTGCAAAAAATCCCATTTTAAGCTTAGATTTACCTTTCATCTCTTTTGTAAATAGAATCACTGCTTGCGAAGTAACAAAAAATTTGACGTCCCAATTTAATGTTTTGCCCCCTATAGCTATAACTAATCCATGATAGAATTTATCCATACTATTATCCGCAAGTAATATTGTTAATTTTGCCATAGATAGTATAACATGATTAAAGGTTATAAAAACGAGCAAAGTATATTTAGCCATGAAAATAAGAGCCGTAACGGCTTTCGTAGCTGATATAAATAAAGATAAAATTTTATCTATTGCTAACAAATTAAATTTCATTAAAGAAGAAGATATACTAACCAAGAGAATAAGCTTTCCTGAGACTAATCCTAATATAGAATTTTCGAAACTTCTAGATTTAGTAGTTGATAATTCAATAATTTTTAGCTTAATAAGTATAAAGGATAAGGACAAAAGATTAAGTCAAGTTAAAGATGCGCTCTCGGCAGGAGAAAATATATATGCGAATGTATTATTAACGTCACCTTCTTATGTTGACGAAATTGTAAATCTTATAACAAGGCTAGAACCTTCAGAAGCTTCAAGATTTGGAATACTTATTAATGATTACTTCCTTTTAACACCTTATTTTCCAACTTCTACTGCAGACGTAGCTAGAGACTCCTTCGCACTATCTTTACTTTACGTTAATGATTTCAAGGAAAGAAAAGCTGTACAAAGTTTAGAAAAAGCTGATGCATTAGGAAAAATTATTGAGAGTAAAACTGGATTAAAATACATAGGAATAGACATTTCGCTTTCTCCTTGGGGAGAGGAAAGTGTTGGAGGATTAATTGAAGAGAGAAGCGGGAAAAAGATCTTTAATAGAGGACACATATGGACAGTAGGCGAGCTTAATAGAGAATTATTCTCAAGTGCATGGGAAGCTAAAGTATCACCGATAGGTTATTCTGAAGTTATGCTACCAGTAGGTGAAGATACTATATTATCTAAACGCGTTGAGGAGGAATCTTTAACGCTTTCACAATTACTAAGTATGACATTCTCGTGCGCAGCAGGATTGGATATGGTAGGAATAGAAGAGGATAAGGAATTATATAAGAATATTATCAAGGATGCAATGGCTATTCAATTCGTAAAGAAAAGACCATACGGTATAAGAATTATACCTTCTAGAGGTGAGAAAAAGATCTATATAAAAGAATTCGGTTATATACCAACCATTAAAGTCGTATAGAAAAGATTTAAATTACTTTTATATGTCTAGTAATATATAGTTGAGTAAAATGGAAGTTAGAAGAGTACAAAAATTCGGTAAATCGACATTAATGGTATCATTACCCGCAGACTGGGTTAAGGAAGTTGGTTTAAACCCAGGAGAAAGTATTTACTTAGAAGTTGATGAGGATGGAAGCCTAAAGGTTTATCCGCCTAATCTGAAAACTGAAGGAAGCAGTAAAGAAATGAAAATAGAAATAAAAACTAACGTGAGCCCAGAACTGATAAGTAGAATAATCTATAGCTTATATATTTTAGGATTTGATAAAATCACAATAGAGTCTACAGACGGGCCATTTAATGAGGATGTATTAAGGAAAGTTAAAGATACAGTGAGAAGCTTAATAGGGTTAGAAATTGTATCACAAGATCTTACTAATTTGCAGATACAATCATTTTTAGATCCAACAAAGTATAGTATGGCTAGCTTAGTTAGCAGATTAAGTAACACATTAAAGCAAATGTTACATTACTTGAATTTAGGGATTAAAGAAGCTAGTAGAACATTTTTACAAGAGGTACTAGAATTAGAAAAGGAAGTAGATAGACTTTATTACTTATCATTAAGACAATTACTATTAGCTCAGGTAAATAGGAGCTTAGCCTATATGATAGGAGTAAAGAGAATCCAAATAATAGGAAATAGAATTTTAATGAAAGCAATAGAAGAAGCAGCAGACGAAATAAGTGAAGCCGCATCCGATTTACTTTCATTACATCCAGAGGATTTGGAAGTACTGAAAGTATCGTGGGATAAAATAGATATGATAGTCGATCAAACAGCAGTAGTTATAGATCATGTAGTAAAAGTATTAAATAAAGAAGATCTAAAGCTTGTTAATGAAGTATTAGAAGAGCTAAGGACTCTAAGAAGAGTTCTTATGACAGAAGCGTTAATGGCTGAGGAAAAAATTGAGAAAAATAATTCAACTAGAGTTACCGTCGTATTTAGAAGCTTAAACTTAAGGTTATATAATGCTATAAGAAGAATGGAGCCAATAGCTGAAATAGCTTTCAATAGAAGTATTGAAAATTTAAAGGAAATAGTTATAGAATAAAAAGTTATAGCGTTTGGACTTCCTTTAATTGCCCAAGTACATAGTTTCTTATTTCCTTTAAGCTTGGTAAGTCTCTTATTATTTTCCCATTTTCCATGTATTTAACTAGCAACGGCTTACAGCCTTCTATCGGTTTATCCTCTAGTAAAGTTATTACATCATTAAACCCGCTGCATCTATATACTTGTTTAGCTCCAGGCCATTTGCCTCTTTTAGTATATGGTACCCACTTTCCATCGATTTTCTTCTCAACAATATCAGCACTTAGATCTATACTAGGAGGCATTGAAATACTAGTTCCTACTCCGAACCCATCTACATAATCTCTTAATTCTACTACGTCATCTTCATCTATACCGCCGCTTACAAATATTTTAACGTGTGAGAAACCATTAATATTAAGAGTCCACCTAACTTCTTGTACAATCTTTCTAAAATTTCCACGTCTACTTGAAGGAGTATCTAGCCTAACGCCTGCTAATCTTTTACCGAGTAACTTAGCAGCTTTTAATGCCTCAGTCCTTTCATCTTCGAAAGTATCTACTAACGCGATTCTTGGTACTTTTTCGTCCATTGCTTCGTCAAACGCTTTCCAAGCCTTCTCGTTGTCTCCTACCGAAAGCATTAATGCATGTGGCATAGTTCCAGAAGGTTCTATGTCGAAAATTTCCTTATCGAATGCTCCAGAAATCCCATCGGAGCCACCTATATAAGCAGCTCTATCGGCCATAGGAGCTATTGCTGGATGAAGAGCTCTAAGCCCAAAAAATAATACAGTTTTATCTTGAGCAAGTTTCTTTATCCTTGCAGCTTTTGTTGCAATACTGCTTTCATGTCTTAGTATCCCCAATAAAGCTGTCTCGTATACTCCGAAATCAAGATAATTTCCTTCAATTATCATTACTGGCTCTATTTCTTTAAATAATGTCCCTTCTGGCATAGCATATACTGTAACCGGTTTTCCTTCAAGTAACTTAAGGGCTTCTTCTAATCCTGTAAATACTGCCCAACTATACCCTTTAGGAAGTCCATAAGAATGAAATTCCATTCTCACTTCCACGTTATTTATGCCCAGATGTTCTAGTGTTTTTATAGTTCTATCAAAATAAATATCTGTTATCTTACCGCTCAAAATTTCTTCCTCTGTTGCTGTATAGAACTTCATAGTTATCTCTAATCTAAAGTTAATTTTTAAACCTTAAAGATAGCACTGAAATAGACATGATTACAGCTGATATGGTACCTCCAAATTTGCTAATAGATAAGTTAGCAAACTATATAAAAGAAAACGTTAAGGAAGTACAGCCTCCAGAGTGGGCATTTTTTGCAAAGACTGCAAGCTACAAGGAAAGAGTTCCGGACGATTTAGAAAACTGGTGGTATGTTAGAGCTGCATCTTTACTTAGGAAATTGTATAAAGAACCCTTTGGAGTTAACACTTCTAGGACAATATATAGCGGACTAAAAAGAAGAGGAACTAAGCCCCCACACACAGTAAAGGCTCCTGGTCACGCTAATAGATTAATATTCCAACAGTTAGAAAAGGCTGGTCTAGTAATTAAAACTAAAAATGGTAGAAGTCTTTCACCAAAGGGAAGATCATTATTAGATAAATTATCATACGAAATCTTTAAAGGTTTGGTGGAAAATAATCCTTCTTTGAAAAAGTACTTAGAATAGTGATGTTCTATGTCAGAAGATGAATATGATCCTGAGTTACAAAATTTACTAGCCAGAAGAGCTGAAGAAGAAAGTAGAAGAGCATTAGAAGAAAGAAGAAAAAGAGAAGAATATGAGAAACAAAAAGAGGCCTTGCTTAGAGTTATTTTAACACCAGAAGCAAGGCAAAGGCTAAATAACGTAAAGCTAGTAAAGCCAGAGCTAGCTGAATCTTTAGAAAACCAATTGATAGCACTTGCACAAGCAGGAAGAATTAAGATTCCTATAACTGACGACGAGCTAAAGGAAATCTTAGCTCAAGTAGCGGAACAAAATAAAAGAGATTATAAGATTCAAATTAAAGAAAGGGGTTGGAAATGAGTACAACTAAACCTTTAGCTAAAAAATTAAGATTGGCTAAGGCTCTAAAATCAAACTCAGCTATCCCAGCATGGGTTATATTAAAAACTAATGGAAAAGTAAGAATAAATCCTCTTAGAAGAAACTGGAGAAGAAATAGTCTAAAGGTGTAAAGGCATGAAAGAGAAGGATAATTTTGAAATGGTAATTAACTTAAGAAAGATAGCTACAGGCAAGAGGACTAACAGGCTAGGGAGAGCATTAAAGGAAATTAGAAGTAAAATAATCAGGCATTTTGGGGCAGATAGAGTACTGATAGACCCATTGGTAGTAAAGTCATTATCCACTAACGGATATGATAAGATAAAAAGTAGAATAAGAGTAGTAGTAAGCAAATTAGATGAAAAAACATATTTAGTAAAGCTTGCAATTAAGAGTGAATGAATATACAGAGATTAAGCATATTTGGAACTGATAATATAGGAGTATACATATTTTCTAACGATAAATATACTTTTGTTCCAAAAAATCTAGATAATGAAACTAAAAGGATTATCCAAGAAAATTTAGGTACAGAAATTATAGAAACCACAATAGCAGATAGTTTTTTAATAGGAATTTTTATGACAGGTAATAATAAAGCGCTTCTTCTTCCTAAAAATATTAGAGACGACGAATTAAAAATTGTAAAAGAACTTGCTAAAGACATAAGAGTAGAAGTATTAAACTTGAAGACCACAGCACTTGGAAATGTAATATTAACAAACGATAATGCTGCATTAGTTTATCCTGAATTTTCAGACGCAGAAGTCAAGCAAATTAAAGAAGCATTACAGGTTGACGAAATTAAAAAAGGTAGAATTGCACATGTATCTGTTGTAGGATCAGTAGGCGTTGTCACAGATAAAGGTGGAATTGTACACATAGATGCCACCGACGATGAAATAAAGGAACTATCTAAACTATTCAAAATTAACATAGATATAGGCACGGTAAATTTCGGTAGTGCCTTTGTTAGAAGCGGCCTAGTGGCAAATGATAAAGGAATATTAGTTGGTTCATCTACTACTGGACCAGAGATTTTAAGAATTCAGAAAGCTTTAGGTGAGTGAGATGGAGGAGATTAAAGTTTACATGGTAAAAGGTACTGCACTATTCAACGAAAGTAGATTCCCAACAAGGCAGAAATTTATAAAATTTGTTAGAGCATTAAATGAAAAACAGGCTGCAGAGTACATTTATGCATATTTTGGAAGTAAAAATAAAATAAAGAGACATAATATCAAGATCGAAGAAATTAAGGAAATTCCGTTGGACGAAGTTCCAGATAGGAGAATAAAAGATATTGCTAAGCTAGACAAGATTATTTTAATGTGATAAATCATGTCCGATCAGCAAGAGAATAAAGTAGTAATATCTTTAGATGACTTATTAGCACAAGCTCAACTCTTAAAGAAACAAATAGATGATCTCTCGGCAGCTAGGGCAGAAATACTAGATTCTGTAGCTTCAATTGAAGCCGCTAAAGCTTCTATACAAGAACTAAAAACTCAACAAGAAATGCTAGTATCATCGGATAAGAAAGGATACCTTATGTTTAAGATTAATAATCAACCGCCCCAAAAAGTTTTAGTTTATTTAGGCTTGTCATATTATGTAGAGGTTGATATGGATACAGCATTAAAAATTTTAGATGACAGGGAAAACGAGCTAAAAGAAGCATCAGCAGGACTAGATAAGAAGCTTGCAGAGAGTAAAGCGGCATATGACCAAATAATAGATATATTAAACCAGATTCAAGCGCAAGCTCAACAAAAAGGTGAATAATTTGTTTCGAAAAGTTAAAAAAGGCTTTTTCTTCCTTTACAGAAAAACTTAGACAAAAAGGAGAAGAAAAATCTGAAGAACAACAACCGACTTTATCAAATTCTAAACCTGTAACGCAAGAAGCTCAACAGCCTTCTTCGCAGCTTGAACAGAAGTCTAATGAACAAAATAAGATAGAAGAAATAAAGAACGAAACGAGCGGAAAGAAGGAAGAATCTCCAACTAAGGAAAAAGTAGGTATAGGTAGTAAGCTGAATATCTTCAATATCTTTAAATATAGAGAAATAAAAGAAGACGACGTTGATGATATTATTGAAGAACTTAGAATAGAATTATTAGAAAGTGATGTTAGCCTAGAAGTTACTGATAAAATCCTAGAGGATCTTAAATCATCGTTGATAGGTAAAAAAGTAAACAGAAGTGAAGATTTAGATGAGTTAGTAAAAAAATCATTAAAAAATTCTATAACAGAAATTTTAGAGAAAAACAGATTTGAAAGAAATCTAATAGAGGAAATTAAAAGATCTCCCAAACCCTATGTTATAATGTTCTTCGGAGTTAATGGAGTAGGTAAAACTACAACTATTGCAAAAGTTGCATATATGTTAAAAAAAGCCGGACTCAAAGTAATAGTCTCCGCTTCCGACACTTTTAGAGCAGCAGCTCAAGAACAGCTTGCAATACATTGCCAAAAACTGGAAATACCACTAGTTAAAGGTAAATATGGTGGAGATCCTGCATCTGTAGCCTTTGACGCAATTCAAGCAGCAAAAAGTAGGGGAATAGACGTAGTCCTTATTGATACTGCAGGAAGAATGCATGTTGATAAGGATTTAACAGAGGAATTGAAAAGAATAGTAAGAATCTCAAAACCTAACTTAAAGTTATTAGTAATAGACGCATTGGCAGGCAACGACGCGCTAGAGCAAGCAAAATATTTTGAGAACGTCGTAGATTATGACGGTGTAATATTAACAAAAGTTGACGCTGACGCAAAAGGCGGAGTTGTTTTATCTTTAGCGTACGAATTAAAAAAACCAGTAATCTTCTTAGGAACTGGACAGAATTATGACGATTTAATTCCTTTTAGTGTAGATTGGTTTATCGAGAGAATTTTTAGTTAAAGTTAATTTACTCAATCCTAAAATATGAGTGTATGAATATACTAGAAAGAATAAAGAAATTGCCAGAGGATTGGAAAAGAATAACAACTGTCGCTAAAAAGCCAGATAAAGATACTTTTAGCATGTACTTAAAGGTAACACTTATAGTAATGGCTTTCGTAGGACTTTTAGCTTACTTGATACAATTAGTCTTGGCGTTTATAATCTGAGGTGAGTTAATGGAGTCAAAGATCAGAAACTATTATGCAGTAAAAGTTACTGGAGGACAAGAAGTCAGCGTAGGGCTTATGCTTGAGGAGAGAGCTAAAACTAATAATATTCCAGAAATATATTCAATAATTGTACCTCCTGGTCTTAAAGGTTATGTAATAGTTGAAGCTTCTGGGCCCCACGTAGTTAAGTTACTAATCGCTGGCATAAGACACGTTAGAGGAATAGCTCAAGGACTAGTACCTAAAGACGATATAGTAAAGATGGTGTCTAAGAAAGTTACTGGTCCAACAATAAAGGAAGGAGACCTAGTAGAAGTAGTTTCTGGTCCATTTAGAGGAATGCAAGCTCAAGTTGTAAAAGTTACTGAAGGAAAGGGAGAGGTAGTGTTAAATATTTTAGAATCCGCTTTCCCATTACAAGTAACTATACCCGTAGATCAAGTTAAACCCGTGAAAAAAACTTAAGGTGATGAATTCATGCCCAAGAAAACCATAAAAATAGTAGTAGAAGGTGGTAATGTTAAACCTGGACCACCTTTAGGACCAACACTATCTCAATTAAAATTAAACGTAGGTGAGGTAGTTAAAAAGATAAACGAAGCTACTGCACAATTTAAGGGAATGACAGTACCAGTAACAATAGATGTTGACCTAGATACAAAGGAATTTGAAATATCGGTAGGTATACCCACAACTTCTTCTCTATTACTTAAAAAAGCAGGTGCTGAAGCACCTTCCGGAGATCCAGCGCATAAAAAAATCGGAAACGTTAGCTTAGAGGATATTATAGATGTTGCAATAACAAAGAAACCATCCCTTACTGCAAAAACTCTTAAGGCTGCAGTAAAGTCAATACTAGGAACTGCTAGGCAGATTGGCTTAACAGTAGATAAAAAGGATCCAAAAGAGCTTATAAATGAGATAGACGAAGGAAAATATGACGAACTTTTTTCAAAATATGAGGAAAAGTGGAACAAGGCGTAATAGTCATGATAGTTCCAAAAGATAATCTAATAGAGGGGTTAAAAGAGGCATTATCAGAGAAAAATAATCCTAAAAGAAAATTCACTCAAAGCGTAGACTTAATAGTAACTTTTAAAGATGTTGACATGAAAAAAGGAGACGTAAAACTTAGGGAAATGGTAGTTTTGCCTAAAGTCCCATCTAAAGTTAAGAAAGTTCTAGTTATTCCATCTTTCGAACAATTAGAATCTGCAAAGAAAGCGGAACCAAATGTAATATTAACTAAGGAAGAGTTACAAAAACTTATGGGTCAAAAAAGAATAATTAAGAAGTACGCAAGACAAAATGACTGGTTCTTAATCTCTTCTGAATCAATGGCCTTAGCTGGAAGGATATTAGGTCCAGCTTTAGGACCAAGAGGTAAGTTTCCGACTCCTTTACCTTCTACATCAGATGTCGCAGAATATATTATAAGATTTAAACACACCACAATAGTTAAGACAAAAGATCAACCTCATACTCAAATATTCATAGGCACGGAAGATCAAAAACCAGAAGATTTAGCTGAAAACGCTAACGCAGTATTAACAGCAATAGAAGGTAAAATAAGGTCACCTTCGATAATAAGAGCTATATATGTGAAAACTACAATGGGTAAACCAGTAGAAATTAAACTTAAGTGATAAAAAATGAGCTTAACCGTTAAACAACATAAAATTCCTCAATGGAAAATCGAAGAAGTAAAAGAACTCAAGGAGAAAATAAAACAGTATAAGACAGTTATAATAGCTAGCCTAGACGGCTTTCCTACAGATAAACTTCACGAAATAAGGAAGAAATTTAGAGACGTAATGGAGATAAAAGTATCTAAAAATAGACTCTTCGAGAGAGCCGCTAAGGAAAGCGGAATAGATGTAAGTAAAATTGAACAATATTTGACTGGTACTAATGCATTTATTTTCAGTAATAAAAATCCATTTGAGATATCTTTAATGTTGTCAAAATTCAAATTAAAGAGGTATGCCTTACCTGGAGATAAGGCAGACGAAGAAGTGGTAATACCTGCAGGAGATACTGGAATACCTGCAGGACCTATGATAAGCGTATTTGGTAAATTAAAGATTCCAACCAGAGTTCAAGATGGAAAAATTACGATAACAAAGGATACAGTAGTAGCAGAGCCCGGGCAACCAATTCCACCAGAAATTGTTCCAGTATTGCAAAAGCTAGGAATAATGCCAGTATATGTGAAATTAAGGCTAAAAGTTGCATATCATGATAATTTAATTATTCCAGGAGAGCAACTAGAATTAAAATTAGATGACTACAAATCACAAATCCTAGAATCTTATAAGAACGCGTTGGCATTAGGAGTAGAAATAGCATATCCAGAACCAGAGATACTCAAGATAACCTTAGGAAAAGCTTACAGAAATGCCATGGCTTTGGCTGGAGAATCTGGCTATATAACACCAGAATCTGCCCAAGCAGTATTCTCGGCAGCATTAGCTAAAGCATATGCTTTAGCTGGAGCGATAAGTGGGAAAGTTGATCTAGGAATACAAATACCAACTGCACAGCAGACCACTGCACCGGCAAAAGAGGAGAAGAAAGAAGAAAAGAAGGAAGAAGAAAAGAAAGGACCAAGCGAAGAAGAAATAGCAGGAGGACTATCATCCCTATTCGGTTAACAAAGCTTTTAAATTCCTCTTAATAAGATGAAGATGATTAAAAATGGAATACATATACGCAAGTTTGTTACTACACTCAGCTAAAAAAGATATAACAGAAGACAATTTAAAGAACGTATTAACTGCCGCAGGAGTAAATGTGGATGAAGTAAGAGTAAAAGCAGTAGTTGCAGCATTAAAGGAAGTAAATATTGATGAAGTATTAAAGAATGCAGCCGCAATGCCAGTAGCTGCAGCAGCACCAGCTCAAGCACAAGCTGCACCGGCAAAAGAGGAGAAGAAAGAAGAAAAGAAGGAAGAAGAAAAGAAAGGACCAAGCGAAGAAGAAATAGCAGGAGGACTATCATCCCTATTCGGATAAAAACTTTTTTTGATTATTCTACATTAGTCTTTAATTCTTGTTTTCTTGTTTTGTTATAGGATGAAAGTAGACGAGAACGAATATAGGTTAAAATTCTTCTTAGAGAATCACTATGTAAGAAAGCAGTGCGTATCATGTAAAACTCCATTCTGGACTACCGACGGAAACAGAGATAATTGTGCTGATATACCATGCACTGACTATACTTTTCTCGATTCAAACATAGGAAAACTAAACCTTAGCGTTAGTGAAGCTAGAAAAAAATTCTTAGAATTCTTTCACAAACATGGACATACTATTATACCACCAAAGCCGGTTTTAGCTAGGTGGAGAGATGACTTATACCTAACAATAGCAAGTATTGTTGATTTTCAGCCTCATGTAACTAGCGGAATGGTTCAACCTCCTGCAAATCCATTAGTAGTATCTCAACCTTGTATAAGGTTAGAAGACGTTGATAACGTCGGAATAACATTCGGAAGACATTTAACAACGTTCGAGATGGGAGGGCATCACGCCTTTAACTACCCAGACAAGTTCGTATACTGGAAAGATGAGACTGTTGGGTTGGCAAAGGAATTCTTTACTGAAGAATTGAAAATTCCAGAAGAACTTCTAACTTTTAAAGAATCATGGTGGGAAGGGGGAGGAAATGCCGGGCCGTCGTTTGAGGTTACTGTTGGTGGATTAGAATTAGCTACCTTAGTATTTATGCAGTATCAAGTAATTAATGGTGAATACGTTCCATTAAAATTAAAAATAGTCGATACAGGATATGGAATAGAAAGAATAGCCTGGTTTACTCAAAAGACTCCTACAGCGTTTCATGCTATTTACGGAAATTTAGTTTACACATTCTTTAAAAAATTAGATCAACCTTACGTAGATGAGGAAATGCTAAAGACCGCGGCCAGATTTGCTGGTAGAATTGACCCAGACAATCCATTAACTATAACACATCATAGAGAGATGGTCGCTAAGGCGCTAGGATTGAAGAAAGAAGAAGTAGAAAAGGAACTTACAAGAGCAGCAAGAGTTTTCCAAGTTTTAGACCACACTAAAACTATTGCACTAATGTTAGCTGATGGACTTGTACCTTCAAATTCCGGTGAAGGATATCTAGGAAGATTATTAATAAGGAGATCTCTCCGCGTAATGAAAATTTTAGGCAGTGATGTTAGATTAAAAGATTTAGTTCTTGAACAAATAAACTTCTGGAAAGAAGATTTCCCGCAATTTCTTAAGAATAAAGATTACATTCTAGACGTTGTAGAATATGAGCAAGAAAAGTATGAAGAGACCTTACAAAAAGTTCCTTCAGTAGCTTCAACTTTAGCTAAAAAAGGAAGTATTACCACCGAAGATTTAATAAAAACTTACGACACTAATGGAATTCCTCCAGACTTAATTGCAGAAGAACTGAAGAAGAAAGGAATAGAGATTTCCGTTCCATTTAACTTTTATGCTTTAGTTGCAAAGAGACACCAATCAGCACCAATTAAGGGAGAAAAAGAGAAGGCTAAACTTACGCCAGACGTAATAGAATTTGCTAAAAAGTTTGAACCAACGAACAAACTTTACTATAAAGATCAATATATGAGAAGCTTTAATGGCAAAGTTCTTGGAGTATATAAGAACTTCTTAATTTTAGATAAGACTACGTTTTATCCAGAGGGAGGAGGACAGCTGGGAGATTCTGGAATAATAAAGACAAAGAGTGGAGAAGAATACCACGTAATAGATACTCAAAAAGTAAGTGATGTTGTAGTTCATGTTTTAGATAAGGAAGCAAAGCTTAATGTTGGAGAAGAAGTTTATGGCGAAATAGACTGGCAAAGAAGATATAGGCTAATGAGACACCATACTGCAACTCACGTTATACTGGCAGCTGCAAAGAAATTACTTGGAGAACACGTTTGGCAAGCTGGAGCAGAGAAAACTCCAGAAAAGGCTAGGCTGGACATTACTCATTATAAGATGCTAACTCCTGAAGAGATAAAGAAACTTGAGGATATGGCTAATTATGTGATAAATGATAGAAGACCGGTAACAGCTATAGAAATGGATAGAATGAAAGCTGAAATGACTTTTGGAGTTTCCATATATGAAGGTGGAGTTGTAAATAAGCCTACTATTAGACTATTAGAAATTAAGGATTGGGACGTAGAAAGTTGTGGCGGAACTCACGTAAGTAATACAAGTGAAATAGGTGCAATAAAGATTATTAACGTAGAGAAAATACAAGACGGAGTAATAAGATTGGAATACGTTGCGGGTGATATGGTTTCAAATTATGCCAGAAGTATTGAGGATAGAATAAACAAAATCTCAGAGGATTTAGAAACCTCACCAGAACAAGTTGAAATAAGATTAAAGAGAACATTAGAGGAAATGAAGGAAATTAAAGAAACTTTATCAATGTATAGGAACTGGTATTCAAGTTACGTAGAAAGTAAGGTAATTGAAGAGAAAGTTAATGGAATTAATTTGAAGATATTGCCAGAAATAATAGATGAAGACATAGTTAAAGACTTACTAAGAAAATTGACTTCTCAAGGTAGTAAAACTATAGCAGTATTTATAGGCAAGAAAACTGTAGACATTGCATCTAGTAAAGACTTAAAGTTAGACGAGCTAGCAAGCTTTCTGAGAAACAAGGGAGGAAAAGGAGGAGGAAAAGGAACTTATGTTAGCATGATGCTAGAAGGAAAATCAAGGGAAGAGATAATTAATGATATTAAGGAAGGAATTGAAAGAAGCATACATTGATTATAAATATTTGTTAAATAGAGGATATAATAGAAAGCCCGCATTAGACCTTGTGACTGGAAGATATTCTCTTTCTTTTAAGGAAAGACTACTTCTTTATAGATGCACCCATTCCGACGAAGAAATTAAGGAAATAAAGGAAAAGACGATCCTAGAAAAGAATGTAGTAATTGACGGCTATAATGTTGCAATAACTATATTAAATGCCCTAGATAACGATGAGGCATTTATATGCGATGATGGTTTCGTAAGAGATTTAGGCTTAGGTTCAAAGAAAGGAGATGATAGAATAGAAGATATATTAATTTTATTCGCAGAATTTTGTTACGCTTTAGGTCTATCTTTTACAATAATTTTAGATTCACAGATTAGCCACAGTGGTGAGTTAGCGTCAAATCTCAGGAAAAGAGGCATAAATGCAAAAACTGTAAATAAAGCTGATAAGACTGTGATGTCTAGCGAATTAACAATAATAAGCAATGATTTCGTAATAATGAAAAATTCTGCCAAGCTATTTGATTTGGTAGGATTATTCTTAAAAAGTTATATAGATTTACCAAAAATTCCAGAAGATATATAAGGATAACTAAATAAAGTTACATTGTGTAGATCTTTATCTCTTAGCTTCAAATAATATTAAAATAGTAATAATTGTGGCGGACCCGGCGGGATTCGGACCCGCGACCACCGGCTTAGGAGGCCGGCGCTCTATCCTGGCTGAGCTACGGGTCCATTATTCTATACTATCTAAGCTATTAAAGAGTTTTCGGAAGATAAAATACCTAGATAAAATCATATAAAATAATCCAAATAGAATTGCTCAGTTACATTTATAAATGTAAATTATTCATGTAAACGTGGAGGGTAATAGAACAGGAAATGGAAGAGAGACTCGTTCTCAAATCTTCTGAAGATAAAATTGTAGGTAAGCATGTATTCGGAAACCTATATGATATAGATCCTAAAATACTTACTGACAGAGAATATCTAGAAAAGTTAGTTCTAGAAGCAGTAAAGGTAGCAAACATGAAATTAGTAGAAGCAAAGTCTTGGTCATTTGGAGGTAAAAAAGGTGGGGTTTCCGTACTAGCTTTGGTGGAAGAAAGTCACATAGCGCTTCACACATGGAATGAATATAATTACGCCACACTTGATGTTTATACTTGCGGAGAGCAAAGTGACCCGCAAGCTGCTTTTGATTATATTGTAAAGGCATTAAAACCAAGAAGATACCAGGTATTTTATGCAGATAGAAGCTCAGATTAAACCCTCTCTTTCTTTTTTCTCTTTTAATTAATTCTTTCTTTTTCTTGTCTTCATACTTTACTTTTTTATAGACAATTGTCTATTAGGTATATCGACAATAGAAAATCTTTAAAAAATACAAAGAGGAATTATTAAGATGCGTTCAGGTATAGTTGGATGGGGATCTTACATACCTAGATATAGAATAAACGTCAATGACATAGCAAAGGTTTGGGGAAAAGAAGCTACTACTCCTAAAGTTTTAGGTTTAACAGAAAAGTCTGTACCGGCACCGGATGAGGATTCAACAACTATGGCTATAGAAGCCTCAAGAAATGCGTTAAATAGAGCTAGAATAAACCCGGAAGAAATAGGCTTAGTATTATTTGGTTCAGAATCTAAAGTTTATGCAGTAAAACCTACTGCTGCAGTACTTATAGATGCTTTAGGTATTTCACATTACTCATTAAGTGCAGATATGGAATTTGCTTGCAGAGCTGCATCAGTGGGCTTGGGTTTGGCTTTAAGCATGGTTGAGAGCGGAAAGATAAAATACGGTATGGTAGTTGGTTCAGATACTGCACAATCTAATCCAGGGGATATTCTTGAGTTAAGTTCAGCCGCTGCAGCAGTATCATTTATAGTAGGTAAATCTGACGAATCTGCAGCTGTATTAGAAGGATTTGCTTCTTTCAATACTGATACTCCAGATTTCTGGAGAAGGGACGGAATGCCTTATCCTTTACATGGAGAAGCTTTTACTGGGGAGCCCGCATATTTCGCACATATAATTTCTGCGGTTGAAAAATTATTCCAGGACTATGGTTATAAGGTTTCTGACTTCGATTACTTTGTTTTTCACCAACCTAATGGAAAATTCCCAGTTCAAGTTGCTAAAAAACTTGGGGTGCCATTAGAGAAAGTAAAGCCAGGCTTAGTCTCTCCTTACATAGGAAATCCGTATAATGCCTCAGCATTACTAGGATTTGCTAAAGTACTTGACATAGCAAGACCAGGACAAAGAATTCTAGTTGCTCCATTTGGTAGCGGTGCTGGTGCAGACGCTTTTAGTTTTGTTACTACTGAGAATATCTTAGAGAAACAAAAGCTCGCTCACACGACGGATTATTATATTTCAAATAAGATCATTGTAACTTATGCAGAATATGCAAAATTCACGAATAAATACAAGGTGTATGAATAATGACGGACGTATTAGTTTATGATTCTTCAATGATAAAAATAGATAGATATTATGAGAAAAACTTAGTAGACTTAGTAGCAGAGGTAATGAGTAAGTTCAACTCTCAAATAAAGCCCGATGCCGTGATTATAGCAAATGCTTATTCAGAGACTACAGTTAATCAAGTTCTTTTAGCTAGTAAGATTTCCAGCATGTTAGGTTTTTCAGGATTCACAATCAGAATAGAAAATGGAGATGCCAGCGGCGGCGCTGCAATAGAGACGGCTTATTACATGATAAAATCTGGGCTAGTTAAGTCTATATTATTAATAGGCGTAGAAAAAATGGGTGACTTTCCTACTAGCTATCTTAATGAAATAATTGCAGAGAATTTAGACGAAAAATTTGGATATAGAGAAGGACTAACTTTACAGCCATTTGCAGCATTACAAATGAAACAGTACATGAAGACTTATGGTGTAGATTACGATTATTTCACCCAATGGCCTTTAGCAATGCATAAATATGGTTCAGAAAATCCTTTCGCTTATTTAAAATTCCAAGTAGATAAGAAAACTATAGAAGAATCACAAATTATTTCTGAACCTCTTAGACTATTCGATACTTCGCCAAGAGCAGACGGCGCAGCGGCAGTATTGCTTACTAATGAGGAGTTTAAACCGGAGATTAAAGTAAAAATAACTGACGTTTCCTCAGCAGTTTCAGAATTTACAACACTGAGTATGCCTGCGGTAAGACAAGCCTATTCGCGATTTAGAGAATACAAAGCAGATTTCATGGAAATTCACGATTCTTATAGCATTAATGCAGCGCTAATCCTAGAAGAGATAGGCTTCGAAAAGGGCAAATCTTTGAATATGCTAGACTCAATTCAGGTGAATTATAGCGGTGGTTTAAAATCTAGAGGATACCCGGGTGGAGCTACCGGAATTTATCAACTTGCAGAATCTTTCATGCAATTAGCAGGTTCTTTCCCAGGTAAGAGGGCACAAGGTGAAAAAGGAGTGGTAATATCAACAGATGATTTAGGTACTTCAGCTTATGTAATTGGATTAAAGAGGTGTTAAAAATGAAAGTCTTTCCTGCACAAGTTTGGAGAAATAAAGAGAGTCTATATTCATTAATCGCAGGCAAGTGCAATAAATGCGGTAATCTATTCTTCCCTTACAGAGAAATATGTAATAAATGCGGTTCTACAAGCGTCTCTAAAGTAAAATTAAGCGGGCGTGGAACTCTAATTTCATATACTGTATCATATCAAACTAGACCGGGCTTTGAAAAAACAGCTCCAGAATACGTAGGTTTAATAAGATTAGATGAAGGCATTGAAATTGTAGCCCCATTAACAGACATTACTGGTGAAATTAAAGATAATTCTAGAGTAGAAGCAGTCATAAGGAGGTTAAAGGCAGACTCAAGTAATGGCTTGATAGAATACGGTATAAAATTTAGGCTGGTAGAAGATGAACATAGATGATGTAGTAGAAAAAGCTGTTAAAGGGGAAATAGAGCTTCATGAAATTGATAATTTTTTGGAAGCAAATGCCGCAATGGTTGCAAGAAGGCTTGCATTAGAAAAAATTCTTGGCATAAGTTTACCTTCTATAGGGTCAACAATTTTAGACTATTCTGAGATAAAAAATAGAAATGCAGAAAATGTAATAGGTGGAATACAAATACCAGTTGGCGTAGTAGGCCCTTTAAAAATTAATGGAGATTACGCTAAGGGAAATTTTTATGTTCCACTAGCAACTACAGAAGGAGCATTAATTGCTAGTGTAAATAGAGGTTGTAAGGCAATTACAAAGGCTGGAGGAGCTAAAGTTAAGATAATTTTTGACGGCATGGCTAGAGCTCCAGTATTTAAATTACCTAATATAGATAGTGTTGTAAATTTTTTGCAGTGGATAAATAAAAATTTAGATAAAATAAAGGAAGTAGCAGAGTCAACTACTTCTCACGGAAAATTGAAAGAAATACAACCTTTTGTTTTAGGAAATAATGTATGGTTAAGATTCGTATTTGAGACAGGAGATGCTATGGGCATGAACATGGCTACTATAGCCTCTGAAGCAATTTGCAATTTTATAGAAAGCGAGTTTACCGAAGCAAAATGCGTTGCTGTTAGCGGAAATATGTGTAGTGACAAAAAACAATCAATGGTCAACTCAATTTTTGGTAGAGGCAAGACTGTTATTGCAGAAGCTTTAATACCTTCCACAATACTTAAGGAAGTTCTTCGCACTACAGCTGAGGCGATACATGAAGTAAATTTAAGAAAAAACTTGTTAGGGAGTGCAAGAGCTGGAAATATTTATCAATTTAATGCCCATTTTGCTAACATAATTGCTGCAATTTTTCTTGCTACAGGGCAAGATATGGCCCAGGTAGTAGAAAGCAGTAGTGGATATACTTGGACAGAAGTTAGAGGAGAAGATCTTTACATAAGCGTGACTTTACCTTCACTTGAAGTTGGAACTGTTGGCGGTGGGACAAGATTGCCTACTCAAAGGGAGGCATTATCTATCATGGGCGTTGCCGGTGGAGGAAATCCTCCTGGAAGTAATGCTAAAAAATTCGCTGAAATAATTGCATCGACAGTACTGGCAGGGGAATTAAATCTGCTTTCAGCACTTGGTAATAAGGAGTTAGGCAGAGCTCACAAGATGTTAGGTAGGGGCATAAAAGCTTAATTTTCTCTTTTGTGAAACTATAAGCCATGGAATTGCCCGAAGAGTTAACGAAAGTTATTCAATTAACTAAAGAACAAAATACGTGGAGAAGAACTGAAACAATAAATTTGATAGCATCAGAGAACGTGATGAGCCCACTAGCAGAGGCAGTATATATGAGTGACTTCATGTCAAGATATGCTGAAGGTAAGCCTTACAAAAGGTTTTATCAAGGTACAAAATATGTTGATGAAATAGAGAGCCTAGCAATAGAATTAATGAACGAAGTAACTCCAGCTAAAAACTCTGACCTAAGGCCAATAAGTGGAACAATAGCTAATGCTGCAGTATTCAGAATTTTAGCAAACCCTGGAGATAAGGCATTAATAGCCCCAGTTCAAGCGGGCTCTCACGTAAGTCACACAAAGTTCGGAACTTTAGGAGCACTAGGAATACAACATATAGAAATGCCTTTTGATAAAGAAAACATAAACGTTGATGTAGATAAGGCTATTAAAATGATAGAAGAGGTTAAACCAAAATTCGTAGTTCTTGGAGGAAGCTTATATTTATTCCCTCATCCTACAAAAGAACTTGCTCCTCACGTTCATGCGGTCGGGGCAAAACTAGTTTATGATGCTGCTCACGTTTACGGATTAATAGTTGGTAAAGCTTGGAGTAATCCATTAGATGAAGGGGCAGATGTAATGACTACCTCCACTCATAAGACTTTTCCTGGACCCCAAGGAGGTTCTATATTATCAAATGATGACGAACTATTCAAAGAAATCTCTAGGACAATATTTCCATGGTTTGTAAGCAATCATCATTTGCACAGACTGCCAGCAACTGCGGTTACTTTAATAGAAATGAAATACTTCGGTAAAGATTACGCTTCACAAATAACTAAAAATGCGAAAAAACTTGCAGAGGCCTTAGCGGAAAGAGGATTTAAGGTAGTAGGAGAGCATCTAGGATACACTAAAAGCCACCAAGTCGCAGTAAACGTTAGAGAGTTAGGCGGAGGAGCTAAGATAGCAAAATTACTAGAGGAGGCTAATATAATAGTAAATAAAAACTTATTGCCTTGTGATACTCCGGAAACTGTAAGTAATCCTAGCGGATTAAGAATAGGAGTTCAAGAAATGACTAGATACGGAATGAAAGAAGACGAAATGGATGAAATTGCTGAATTAATGAAGAAAGTCGCAATAGATGGAAAAGATCCTAAAGAGGTTAAGAAGGAAGTAATAGAACTAAGAAAGAGGTTCCTTGAAGTAAAATACACATTTAACGTTGACCTATCAAGCTACTCTAGCAAGAGCATTCCAATGATTATCTAACAATTATAACAGTTATTGAAGCATTTGCTGCAACAGATAACACTGTTGATCCTATATTTATATCACTGTTGACTGAAGTACCTCTAGAACCCATGATTACTGCATCAAAAGTGTCCTCATTTATCACTTTTAAGATCTCATTAGGAACGCTACTGTCATTAGACATTTTTATTATTTTAAAATCATAATCTATTTTATCTCCTATCCTTTCCTCAACCTTCTTTTTAACGTGCTCGGCTTCCTCACAAGTACTGCATACATGAATTACTGTAACTTTAGAACCGTATCTAAGGCTAAAATCTGTTGCTAATTCTAAAGCTCTCATGCTATTTTCTGATCCGTCCACAGGAACTAAGATTCTCCTAAACCATAAACTTACGGTATATGTTGGAGAGCTCATATAAGATACCCTTTACCTATATTTAGACTAGTATTTGTTATTTTTATCGAATCTTCTGCACTAGCCAAATCTAACGAAGCCCTTATTGCATCTATATTCTCAGGAACTACTATAGACTCTTGATGAACTGCGTACATTAAAAATACTTCATTACCCTTAGTATAGATTGAATCTTCAAATATTACTACTTCCGGAACATCATTCCTTATTCTACCCAAATCTCTTGCAACCTCAATAATTTCTGCAGTAGAATTAACTTTTGATTTGCCTCTTACAAGCAGAAACCTACTTGTATTCAAAAACTGACTTATGACGTCCTCTTTACTTACTTGAGACTTAAGAGTCACGTTAAGTAAATGCATATGCATATATGTTGTTGGAGCAATAACTGCCATTGTTATTATATCAAGATCTTTAAGCACAGTGTTGACATCCTTAGCATGATGACTAGGGACTGAAGCAGGGTCTGGTACTAAAGCGTTTATAGGACCCTTTTTAACCTCTTTAGGATCTGCAGCTCTCCTAACTATTGTAGCCCTAACTTTTTCAACTTTACTTAGTTTATTTAAAGTGCATATAGTTCTAAGTAACGCAGTAGTATTGCAAGACACTACTCTTATGTATTTCTTTCCTATAGCTTCATTATAATTACAAAGAGAAGAGAAAGAAACATCTGCAACGTTAGCCTTTTCTCCACCTTGAAATATGGCATTTTTACTAAATTTTTGATAAAGCTCCTTATATTGTGCACCAACTCCGTTAGGAGTAGCATCAACTACAATATCAGCCTCCTTTACCATATCCTCTATATTTCCCGCAACTTTTATTCCTGCCTCATCAAAGGATTTGACTGATTCCTGAGGAACATAAATATTTATACCCATTTTTTGCGCTACAAATGCCTCATAGTTTGGCGAAGTTTTTGCAATGCCTATTAATTTCATATCGGGTTGTAACATAATTGCATTAGCTACTCTTTTCCCAATAGTTCCATAACCATTTAATGCTACCTTAATCATTTCTTCTTCACCACCTCCTTGTAGGAAAGATCTAAAGCCTCAAGTGCAGGTAATCTTTCGCCAGCTAAAAATAAAAGCAATGCGCCGCCGCCAGTTGAAACGTGAACTTTACTTGGATTTATTTCCGAACCTCCACCTAGCATGCTTATCATATGCCCACCGCCTATTATAAGATAACCTTGGCTTTCTAAGGCACTATCAAGTAATTTCTTACTACCCTCCCTAAACCTTTCGTCTTCTATTACTCCCATTGGACCCCTCATCACTATTACCTTTGCATCCTTTATAAATGATGAATAAATGCCCATAGTTGTGCTCCCTATATCTTTTATTACTCCAGTAACCTTGTTACTTGGTTCTTCAACAACCTTTCCTTCTTTCTCTACCTTAAAGTCTACTGGAATTTCTATTGGACCTCCCGAGAGAAGGATTTTCCTAGCCCTAGGAATTAAGGATATAAGCCCCTTCTTTTCCAAGATCTGCATATTTTCTTTACCTAAATCTAAACCTTTGGCTGCTGCAAAAAGTTCTGCAATTAAACCGCCTGTTAGAATTCTGTCAGCTAACCTCCTTTTTACTAGATTTTCTATTATTCTTATACTGTCTAGGACCTTACCTCCACCTAAGACAAAAACTTTAGGAAATTCATCGGCGTTAAAAATCTTTGCCAAGGCTGAGACTTCTTTTTCCATTACCCTGCCGGCTGTGGATTTTAAAACCATTGGAAAGCCTACTATACTAGCCTGACTTCTGTGAGCTGTTGCAAAAGCATCATTAACATAACCGTCAAAAAGAGGAGATAGCCTTTTAACTAAAAAGCTTTTAGCGTGCTGGGCAGGTGGAGCTTCTATAAGCTCTTCAGAAACGAATCTCACGTTATCTAAAAGAATTACTTCACCGCTCTTCATGTTTTTTATTCTCTCTCTAGCATAAGGTCCCATCACGTCTTCCACGAATTCTACGTTCATATCCAAGTATTTGCTCAAAAGCTCAGCGTGCTCTTCAAGTGAAATAAAATCACTATCTCCAGGTCTGCCTTGATGCGAAATTAAAACTAAGGAATTCCCTTTATTTACTAACTCTTTTATAGTTTCATTATAAGCTTTAATACGTGAATCATCAATTAACTTACCGGTTTTTGGGTCTACGGGTGAGTTAATATCAATTCTTACTAAAAGCTTATTACCAGAAAAGCTAATATCGTCAAGAGTGGGAATTTCTAGATCGTTTACCTTTATCAGAAGTATTCACCAAGAATAATTCGAAAGCTCAAAATTTATATTTAATTTAGCAGGATGATGATGTAGAATATATATCAAGAAAATTATTCCAAAGTAAAGGAATCAATGCGTGCCTATTAAAATCCTTTGCTTCAATCTCAACTTCTACAGACCTAATAGAGGATTTAACACTTGTCTTAAAATCTTTAGAAAAGTAAGATAAGGAATATTTTATTCCTTCCAAGTCTACATAATCACTACAATTTGCTAAAATCTTCACAGTATTATCATCCTTAAACTCCAGAATAGATTGGCAAACTGCATTAGAATTATACTCAAAAATCGACTTAAAAAGATCTTTAACTGAATAAGGAATTCCAGAAGTGCTGACTCCCAAGGGGGGTAAAAGCACCTTAACGTCTTCCTTGACGTTCTTACTCTTCTTAATAAGAATGTTAAATTTGAAAAACAAGTAATTCATTCCACAGTATCTTAATTTTACAACATCTATTTGACCTAATGTGCCATGTTTTGAAAGATTTTGAGAAAGCTTAGAAGAAAGTAAAGAATCCTTTATAGGAGATCTAGTTGATATCATTGCTTTAATAGTGTAAAAATTCCTAATTTCTGAATCTTCAAGAAACTGTAAAATGTAAAGATCATAATATTTTGCCAATTTGGACACAGTTTTTGAAATTACTGAATATAAAAATCCTAGCTTCGAATTCCCAGAAATTATTATCCATTCTCCTAGTTCGTCATAAATGTAATGCTCTCTCTCTTTGTTTCGTTTAAAAATACCAAAGAATGGCAAAATCTTTAACCTCAATAAAATATTACCCATACATTTTAAAATATATAGCCGGGCTGGGATTCGAACCCAGGTCGACGGGGCCAAAGCCCGCCATCCTTGACCGCTAGACGACCCGGCTGAGTTATTATTTTTACATTCACCTAATAAGCCTTTCTCTGCTAAAGCCGTTAACTACGCTGATAAACTTTTAAAGTTATTAGCTAAAATTTAATATGCCGCCGTAGCTCAGCGGGTAGAGCGCCGGCCTTGTAAGGCCTACTAAGAAAGCCGGCGGTCGCGGGTTCAAATCCCGCCGGCGGCTCTAGTGAAAGTCATGAATCCCAAGATTGAGGAGAAAATTGCGCAAATGAGGTGCGAGAATAGACCGGTAAAGCAAATTGCTAAGAAGCTAGGAGTAAATAGAGACGACATAGAGGCTGTAATTAAAAAGTGGATTTCTTACACAGATGAATACCTTAAAGAACTCGTTAAAAACAGGAAAGTTAAGAACACAAAAGCAGATCCAGGATTTATACTGAATGCGACAGCAAGTGTAGAAGAATTACTTAAAAATGATGACGTTCTAGATTATATTGCTCTACATATGTCGGACCATCACGATAGGCTAATGGATTGCATAAGATACAAGGTTTACATTTACCTTAAGCAGAAAGGTAAATAGATTATTCACTGTTTGCGTAAAGTTAGCTAAAGATTGTAGATATAATATACGTTGACAATAACAAAAAACGTAATATTATCATGAATTGTGACATATTTTTATTATCTTTCATGTTTTTATCTTAAGTACAAATTGATCATTGATATCAGCATGATACAATGTTGACATGTAAATTCCAGCAAAAGCTGAAGCCCCTACAAGTGACAAACTGAATCTCCAGGATATTTTCTCATAATATTTGTTCATTTTTAATCAATAAATGTAACCTTTCACTTTAATTGCTTCTTTTCATAAGATAACGCTAAAAATAAACCAAAAAGTAATGCTAGTAAGATATTAGGTAATAAGTCGTATTGTATTAAACTGACTTCCTCCCTGGAAGGGTTCCCTACCAAGGGGTTCAAAGTTACCACCATCAATTCGGGTGGCTCAGAGATCACCATTTGAGGGGACTTTCACGCTGGTTGCCCTTCACTCGAGCTGGGGGATGGAGTCATTAATGTCAATAAAAGTTTTTAAACTTTCTTGGACTATCCATCCCCTTTCCGCCCCTTTAACCTCCATTTTTGTAATGAGATTAGCAACTTCTAGAAATACTGATTGCAAAATCTCGTATTTATTTACAGTTAGTTCTACATTATTTTTTAATTATATATAATGATATTGTAATATATGCGATAAATGTTAATATAAAACTTGCTACATAAGGTAAAACTGAAATGAAAAATGCAGTAGAGTACGTGAATATACAAGAGATATTACCAACAGCACTATTACAGAACTAACAATCATAAATAAAATATAGATTTTATATCTTGATATAATAAAATATGTAAAAATATCATAAAAAGCAATAATATAGAATAGACCGAATATATAATATAGGTTAGAATTAATTGCCTGAAGATTGTCATAAAATGAGTATTATACTATTTCTATAATAAGTGGGAGATAATAATGCTTGTATATCTTGGAAATAGCTTCATAAGAAGACATCTTTTGTCATCGTATTAAATATATATTATAAGTATTAATTGATACTTATAGCTTATCTCAGATTTATTTACGATTTCGTAAAATTTCATTTTTAACCACTAAAAACATACCACGGCTGTAAATAGTATGATGAAGGAATAGCAGAGCTATGTAACTGCTCGTAAAGGAAACTACCACATAAGAATTTGAGGCCATTAGTAATGTAAAACTTTTAGCTATCAGGACAAAATTTATCTCATGAGAATATTAGTTGTCGACGATATTGGTAACGTTTTGGGAGTATTCAGCAGTGAAGATGAGGCTTATAATTTCGCAAAAGAAAAAATGAAAGAAGGCAAAAAAATTCACCTAAAGGTTCAACGTGAAAGACTTCTTGCCCTGGATGAGAAAGGTAAAGAGATAGGAGAATTTAAAAACGTAGATGAGGCTTATGAATTTTTAAAAGATAAAGTAAAAGAAGGGGAGAAAGTGAGGATAGTGATTGGAAATAAAGATTTTTACGTTACTGATGATATTGGTAACGTTTTGGGAGTATTCAGCAGTGAAGATGAGGCTTATAATTTCGCAAAAGAAAAAATGAAAGAAGGCAAAAAAATTAGAATAATAGCTCCTGCGGAATTATACACTAAATGAGAGTTAAGCTTACAGTGGAGAACGTTGAAGAATTGTTTTTAATAGATACGGGCTTTAGTGGTGATTTAATAGTAAAGTCTGATGTTTTCGATGAAATAAGTGCAAAACCTTCAGACGGAGGAGAAATTTGCGTTGCTAAAGACCTTTGTTTTTCAGCATTACAAAAAGTTGTTAGCGTGAATATTTTAAGCAGGCAAATATTGTGTAGAGCTTTATGGGTTCCAGAAATTGAAGAAAATATCGTAGGTGAAGGGGTACTAATAAAAGCAGGCCTCTTGCTTGATTATAAAAATTTCACAATTTCTGATCCTTAATACTAGACTTACAACAAATGCCAAAGTAATAATTTGTAATAAAATTGCTGTGAAATCATATTTCTTCAAATTTCTTCCTGAATTATTTATTGCAGAGTAAAATGGAAGTAAAAAGGATGAAACTCCGCTTATTGATGCGACAACGATTAACTCTATATCTACTAAACTCATAGAAGAAAGATAAATATACCTACCAGCAAATAATAAAGTATAGTATAAAACCAGGTAATAGCTGAGTTATAAAAAGAACCTTTATTGTATCGCTTTGTTTTAGCACTTCAAGAGTCTTAATATTATCTCTAATCTTTCCCATATTTTTCATATATCGCCATTCCTAGACTAATTGTATATTCATAATTTTTCTAGTTACTTTACCTAACTTTATAGTATTTCATATTTTCAGACTCTTAAAATATCATAAATATAATTGTTATAAAGGCTTTTCACAGTATTTACAGATACCCATAACCTTTTCCAATATTCTTTGAAACCTATCTTCTTATATACATGAATTGCTAGACTGTTATCTTCTCTCGCATACAAAGAGGCTTACCTCTTTTAGTAAGGTCTTCAGTCAGCATTGACTCAACTGAAGTTGCTAAGCCCATATTCCTAAATTCCTCCTTAGTTCCTCCTATCACAGCAATGTTCTCTAGTTCAATCCACGTATATGCAGCTGAAACAAGGTGGTTATCTAGAAACAATCCATATGCAGTAGTTTTGTTCTTACTTATTAATCGAAGTATAACATTACCTAGACCTTGACCGTAAGGGGAAAATCTTCTCCTTATCTTCAATACCTAGTCTTCTCACGTTTTCTCTTCTGAACACGTTAGGTTTATCACAAGTCATTAATATTTCTGGATAAATTTTCTTAGGAAAGTTTGGTAAAAGTACCTATTTTGGTTCTATGAATAGAACAAATTTACTCTCCTCGTTCTTCAGCGTTGAAAGTAATTCTCTCACAGTACACTCCTTATCTGCGTGAAGAATTATTCCTGGCAGATAAAATTTTCTGTATATCATTAAATAACCTTCCCTAGTCGTCTTAAATTCAGTATGTTCTATATCAAACCTTAAGTAGTAAATCTCTAATGCAAATCTAACAGGATCTGCAAGAAATAATTTCTCTAATTGACCAGACAATATATTAAAATTTATTTACATTAAATAAATTAACTTTTTAACATCACTGGTTAAAATCAAATATTAAATTTGCCCTTCTTACGTACTCTGTATCTTATTCATATATAGATTATAAAATTTCTTTTTGTGAGAAAATATTTCGAAATAAGGAAGGTGCCGCCGCGGGGATTTGAACCCCGGACAACCGGATGTCCCCCTGCCGTATGAGTCCGGCGCTCTAACCAGGCTGAGCTACGGCGGCAATTAAATAATCGAAAAGTGAGGCTAAAAAATTTCCGTAAAATTATTCCTCTAAATATTTCCTAATTGCATCCCTTATAATTTCGCTCCTAGTTAATCTCCTATTAGCTGCATATAAATCGAGCTTTTGTAACAACTCTTCTTCTGCTTTAAATGTTATTACTCTCATGGCCCTCGTATTACCTTTCTTCTTCCCCTATATATTATCCTTATTTGTACAAAGGTAAAAAGAGAGAGTTGACCGAAACTAATAACCTAATGATGTAATTATTTCATCTATTAATTTCTTAACAATTTCAGTATCTCCTTCTTCCTCCATAAAGCCCCTTATTATTAAACCTTCCGCGGATTTCTTGTCAAATCCTCTGTTCTGAAGGTAAAATATCAAATCCTCTGGAACCTTAGAAACTGAAGCTGAGTGCTTAGCTGTTATAACTCTGCCAGTTCTAACTTCTAACATTGGTGCCACAACGGCAGTAGATTCGCCTAACATTATTGCTTTACCAATTATCGAAGTTGAAGAATCTATTGCTTGCTCGTTAATTCTTGCATCTCCTCTAGTAACTACAAAAGAGGAACCAGATGAAACCGATTTCATAAATCCGTTACTGACGCTTTTAGGACCGTCGTGATAAACATTAGTTATTACATCTATATTATTATTCTCAACGCCTAAAGCTCTAGAACTAAAGAATGCTTGTGCGCCTTCTTCTAGATAAGAATGGTATTCTACGTGACCTTCTGAGAAACCAGAAGATATTATATAAGTATTAATGGAACCTTCGATCTTAGCCTTTGAGTAAACAAAGTTATAGCTTGAGTTACCCTTGTTTACTAAAGTAAGGTTAAGTGAAGAGTTCTTACTTACTAATGCAGAAATTACAGCAGAATTCATAGATTTACCCTTATTTTCGGAATAATATATTACGTCAGTACTTTCTCCTTCTGGAACCTTAATCTCAACATTTATTGGAGAAAAATTTCCTTCTAAGTCAGTATAATGATAAATTAAGTATTTCCCGCCTTGTTTGATTTCCAACTTCCTTGATAGAGAAAGAGTTAAGGATACTAGCTTGTGGTCTTCCGGTTTTATTAATGAATTTCCAACACTGGATGAAAATTCTAATGGTGTTTCTTTCACCAAATTATTATGAATTACAACCCTTACATAGCCTGGAATACTAGGATAATTGACTCCCCCTTTTCTGTCTAAACTTTCTATTTTTAAATTAAGCTTATCTAAATTTTCCCATCGTGTATAATGTTTAACTGTAGGTGAATCATTAATTAACTGATAAGGTAATCTTTCATAAATTGAAAAGAGCTCCTCTCTCTCAGATCTATTTTCTAAAGAAGAAAGAAAACTTTTGGCTGAATCTATATCGACTAAAGGCATTTATGCCACTGCTCCTAACTTATCTAACTCTAATTTTATAACTTTATTTAACATTGCAGCGTATTCAAAAGGCAATTCTCTCATTATTTCGTCCATGAATCCAAGGACTAACATTGAAGTAGCTTCTTTCTCGCTTATTCCTCTGCTCATTAGATAGAATAATTGATCTTCGCTCATCCTGAAAGTGTGAGCTTCGTGAGCTACATCAGCGTCTTCTTCAAATACTTGATTATGGGGGAACGTATAAGCCTTCGTCTTTTCGTCTAGCATTAATGAGTCGCACTTTACAAATGCTTTTGAACCTACAGCACCTTTATTGACCTTAACTAAACCTCTATAAACGTTAACTCCTCCGTTAAATCCAATGTTTTTATTAACTACCCTACTTCTTGTATGAGGTGCTGCATGAATCATCTTTGAGCCACTATCCTTCCAGTCTCCTTCTGCAGAAGCTAAAGTTACTACCAGGCTAGTTGATGAAGCTCCTTCTCCCCTAAGTATCGTTGACGGATACACGAAGCTGTATTTTGAACCTAAAGATCCTTCAACCCATTCTATTACTGAGTTCTTGTTTGCCCAAGCTCTCTTGTTATTGAAGTTTATTACGTTTTTACTCCAGTTTTGAATTGTAGTAAACTTTATGTGGGCATTGTCATTTGCAAATAATTCTACCATACCATCGTGGAATGAAAAGTTCTTGAACTGTGGAGCAGAACAGCCTTCAATAAAGTGAATATAAGAATCTTCGTCTGCAATAACTAAAGTGTGTTCAAACTGTCCTTCCATTTCAGTTCCTATTACAAAGAATCCTTCAACTGGAGTAGTAATCTTAACTCCTTTAGGAACGTAAACGAATACTCCTCCGCTCCATAAAGCTCCGTGGAGTGCAGCAAACTTATGATCCGAAGCTGGGAATATTTTCATAAAGTATTGTTTAAATATATCAGGATACTTTACCATTGCCTCTTCTGGTGGCATCATTACTACTCCTTTTTTCTGTAACTCTTGTTTAACATTGGCATAAATTGGCTCGGACTCAAATACTGCAACTAATCCTCCTAAAACTTTTTGTTCAGATTGAGGAATACCTAACTTCTCGTAGTATTCCCTTATTTCTTTAGGAATTTGTTCCCAGCTATCTGTTCTTTCAACATCTGGTTTTATGTATAATTCTAAGTTAGACACATTAAGTGAACTTAAAACGTCAGGTAGCCAGTTAGGAGTAGGAAGCTTTTCAAATAACTCTAAAGATTTCAGCCTTAATCTTAACATCCATTCTGGTTCTTTCTTTGCCTTAGAAATTGCTTCTATTGTACTTCTAGATAATCCGCTTTCTACAACTCTTCTGTGAAATTCAATTTGATCTACTCTATTATACTTGGCCTCTATGGCAGCATCAAGTATCTCGTTTATATCTACTGACACTTTCTCTTCTGTCATTTTTCTACCATCTTTAACTCTGTTAAAGAAAGCATTTAAACCTTTCCATGCTAAAGTAAAATATTTCAAGAAATACAAAAATAATTAGATTATAAAGTTAAATGATAAAATAGTAGCTATTGCTTTATTACCCCTTCGTAACCTTTCTCATCTATTAATTTAGCTAGTTCCATGCTTCCGCTTGCTACAATTCTTCCTTTATACAACACATGGATCTTATCTGCATTCACATAATCTAAGATTCTCCTATAATGAGTTATTATTAAATATCCAGTATTATTCTCTTCTTTTACCTTCTTTATCACGTCAGAAATTATCTTTAAACCGTCAACGTCAACTCCAGAATCTGGTTCGTCCAAAATTGCAAATTTAGGCTTTAATATCTGCAACTGAAGAATTTCCACCCTCTTTTTCTCTCCACCACTAAAGCCTTCAAATACTCCTCTGTTGAGAAGACTATCCGATATTCCTACTGATTTAGATAAACTAGCTATTTTAGAGAATACTTGAGTAACTGATTCATTACTTCCATATATTCTATTATATTCTGCAACTAAAAGTGTAGATAGTTTTACTCCACTAATTTCTATTGGATTTTGGAAAGCTAAAAATAAGCCTTTCTTAACTTTCTGGTCAGTTTCAAGGTTAGTAATATCCTCTCCATCAAGTAATATTCTTCCTTTTGTTATTTTATACTTAGGATGTCCCATTATTGCTAAAGATAATGTAGTCTTTCCACTACCATTCGGTCCCATTATTGCATGAACTTCTCCACTTTTTATCTCAAGTGATATTCCTTTAATGATTTCCTTGCCTTCAACTTCAACGTGAAGGTCTTCTATCTTAAGTGTTGACATTTTCTGTCAATAATATGTTATTTAACAACATTAAAGTTTCTTTCTATCCAAGGCATATCTTCTAAAAATAAAGTGCAAGAAGAATTTTCTAATGCCAATTGTAAGTTAGATATTATATCTACAACAGATGTATAGACTATTGAAGATTTATCATTAAATGCTTGTAGCAATGAATTTATTTGATTTATTAAGTTTAGCCCATTACTTACTCTCTTCATACTAGGAAATAGTATGCTCATTATTACTTCGTCTAATAGATCATTAATTTTCTGTAAGATCTCCTTTAAAATTGGAGTATCTTCATTAAGTTTAGTTGTTTTTATCGTAGAGTCTATTCTATCTATTAGTCTTGAGATATTAAGTAAAATTACAGCATTCATGACTACTAAAAAGTTCTTATTTAAATTTGAAGAAACTTCATATTTACTTCCTATAACATGCCTTAGTAACATTAAGTAAACTCTTCTTAAGTCCTCCTGCTGGGTTAATTCACTATCTTTAGGTTGTTCTCCAGATAAATAAGATATTATTCCATCGACTTTCTTTGAGATAATGTTTAAAATTCTTCTTAATAGAGATTCTAGGCCTACTTTTTCAGCATCCAATAAGCATTCTAATTTTACTCTATTCTCTGAAGCTTCAGTTACTTCTGCACCAACCATTTGTTTAGTTGTTGAAACTAAGTCCTCGATCTCTTTTTGAACAATTTGTTTCTTAGACTCGAATACTATTTCATCGTAGCCTAAAGAATAAAGGCATAAAACCATGCTTGGTATTGGTTGCTTTATAGCATCTATATCAATTTTTATTGTTTTCCTATTAGATAAGAGCTTTATCTTCTCTGCAAGAAGTTTAAGCGAACCGTCATCGGAAATTTCTATCAAAATTTTATCTCCAGGCTTAATGTTCCATTTATTTATCCATTTTTTGGGTAATGTGATGAAAAGTGAAGAAGAACCTAACTTTTGCACTTTCCTAGTCTCAATATCCTTGGAATTGTCAAACTCTTCCAAGTCAGTCACTATTTTTACTATGTTAAACAGCGTTTATAAATATGTTGCAACTTTATTATAAACTTATAAAAGAAGCTTTTTAAGTGGATTTCTTCTTCAGAACTATCTTTACAAATCCTTTATTTCTCACGACGTCCACGTCATATTTCTCTACGTTATTAACTGGAAGCTCTAAATGATAGCATTTACCATATTTGTCCTTGCAGCTTAATTCTAATTTATTATTCTCCATTTTAATGTAAAGAGTTTGACTTTCTAAGTGAGGAACATCTACTATATAGTATATTTCCTTATCTGTTTCATAATAAGTGTATAATGGTTCGTTAAATTCTTTCTCTATTTCTTCTTTCATCTTCTTAAATTCTTTCTCTTCCTCCTCCATCATCTTTTTCACAAGATCGTAAAGATCTCTAAATGCTGGCATTTTTATCACGCATAGCTCATAGGCCTTACAGAAGAATATGACGGAAGTTCTTTCTTAGTTTGCTCCATTAAGCCTTTAATTTTAGCCCTTATTTCTTCTGCTTCTTTAAGTAAAGAGCTGACATCTATACTAAAGCCTATATATTTTGATATAATATCCAATGCCACTGCAGAAGCTTCTGGGTCCGGTATATCAAGGAAAGATTCAACAACTACTACAAAATTTCTAACATTTTTCCTTGACGCTTCAAGTAATATAGGTGCATAAGGACCTGCAATATACCCGTCATCGAATTTTTGCATTAAATTAGTCTTTGACAATTCTTCTGATAGTCCTTCCTCACTTGCTATCCAATAGGCAGTAGGCTTTTCTATATCTAACCTATTAGGTATTGGAACACCGGTAATAGAAATGATTGTATCTATCCCGTATTTCTTAGCATAATCAACTATAAACTCTGCCAACGGATACGCTGAAGACGCAGGTAATGCCGTCCATGCATGTAATATTATTGTGTTAATGTTATGATATACCCTTAGAGGAGACTTAGCAACACCATTAGTAACATGCATAACTGGCGGAATGTATTTCTTGGAAAAAACTTCGCCATATTCCTTGAATCCTCCTTTTTCTATTAAAAATTCTGTAGCAATTTCTCCAACTAGGCCTGCATCTGGCAATCCAATTATCATATAACTTGGTTTAGTTAATTGAGGAATGTACGATTCTCTAATCTCAAACGACAATTTATTCACCTCTTATTTTCTCAATATATTTTTCTGGAGTTAATAGCCTTTGAGCCTCCGATTTGTCTTTAATTTTAATCTTGAACATCCAACCTTCGCCGTAAGGATCTTTATTTATAATTTCTGGAGAAGTTTCAAGCCCCTCATTTACCTCTACTACTATACCACTTAATGGTGAATAAAGATCCGAAGCCGCCTTAACTGACTCTATAGTTCCAACCGGATCTCCAGCTTTAACTTCTTGATTAACCTTAGGTAATTCAATTCCAACAATGTCCCTTAACTTCTTTTGGGCATAATCAGTTATTCCCACTACAGCAACGTCCCCATCAATCTTTACCCATTCGTCAGTTTCAGTATAAAGTCTATCATCTAGGACTATGTATTTTCCCACTTTTATTTCTCCCAATATAAACACCTAGATTAATGGAAAGTCTGAGATTTTAGCTCTATAGTCCTTGCCTCTAATTTCTATATTAGCGTGAAATCCAAAGAATGCATTAGATGAATTAATATAACCCATGCCTATTACCCTACCTAAATATGGTGAATAAGTCGAACTAGTTACTTCTCCTACTTCTGTTTCTAGGATTCTTATCTTATAACCATGACGAGGTATAGCCCTTATACCTTTTTGCAATTTAAACCCAACTCTTATTCTTTTTACGCCATTCTTGAGTTGTTCATCAATTTTTTCCTTTCCTATAAAATTTTTATCTAAATCAAAGACCCAATATCTAGCCTCTACTGGCGTCGTGTTTTCATCTATATCCTCTCCATATAATACAAATCCCATTTCCTGCCTTAAACTATCCCTAGCTATTAGTCCTGCCGGTTTAATTCCTTTTTCCATTAGTTTATTTATTATCCTCTCAGCAACCTCCGCCTTAGCCCAAACTTCTAAACCGTCTTCTCCAGTCCATCCAGATCTACTTAATAAGAATACATCTTCTCCTAGAAAATTTGAATTTAAAACAAACTGTAAAGGTTGTAGATTCGTTTTATATCCTAATAATTCCCAAACTCTCCTACCTTGTATTGCTAGCATAGCATAATCGAAAGTTAAGTCCTCGACTTCCAGCGAAGAATTATGTTTTATCCAGTTGACATCTTTCTCTCTATTGATAGCATTAGTCACCATTAAAAACTCTGTATCTGACACCTTGTAAATCATAATGTCGTCTATAAATCCACCCTTCTCATTTAGCATTGCAGAAGGCCCTATCATCCTAAAGTTTTCAGATAATAATGATCTAGTTACTATCTTATCTAGCTCTTCTTTTTTTCCTTTTATTCTTATTCTACCCATGTGAGAAAGGTCAAAAAACGCAGCACTTTGCCTTACAGCCATGTGCTCGTCTTGATAAGAAGTATAATCCATTGGCATTTCCCATCCAGCAAATTCTCCAAAATTTGCACCTATCTTCTCTTCAACTGTTGAAAGAGGAGTTTTAAACAACATTATAATCCTCTATAAAACATACTATATGAAATTTAAATGGACTACCACCCTTGGCTACCCAACCTTGATTATGAGAACGAAATGATTAGAGAAATAGGAGTAAATAGCATTGACGATCTATTTAAGGATATACCAGAGGAAATAAAATTAAAAAGATTATTGAATGTTGGTTATTCAAAACCTCTTTCAGAATATGAAATTTATTTAAGGCTTCTGGAACTTGAAAATAAGAACACTAAATTAAGAATGCCTCCATTTTTAGGAGGAGGAGTATGTCCCCATTATGTACCAGAAGCAGTAAAGTTTGTTATATCAAGGTCTGAGTTTTACACATCATACACTCCTTACCAACCAGAAATAAGCCAAGGCCTACTCCAGGCTTTATTCGAATATCAAAGTTTGATGGCGGATCTACTTGAAATGGAAGTGGTAAATTCGTCAATGTATGAGTGGGGATCTGCGTTAGCTGAAGCAGTATTAATGGCTTATAGGATAAACGGTAAGAAAAAGGTTGTAATTCCTGCATCAATTAATCCTTACCACAAAAAAGTCTTAGAAACTTGGACTTATGGGAAAGAGATAAAAATAAAGGAAATTCCTTATACTAATGAAGGAAAAATTAACTTAGAAGTTGCAGAGAAAGAAATAGATGAAGAAACTTCCGCTGTTTATATTCAACAACCAAACTTTTTTGGGATATTTGAGACTGACATTGAAGAAATAGTTGATTTAGCTAAAAAGAAAGGAGCCATTACGATTATGGGCGTGAATCCACTATCTTTAAGTTTAATAAAACCACCTGGAGAATACGATATTGATATCGCGGTAGGAGACGGCCAGGAACTAGGTTTACCGTTAAATTTTGGAGGACCTTATATGGGAATTTTTGCCACTAAATGGGACGGTAAATTAGTAAGGCAAATGCCTGGTAGACTAGTAGGATTAACTACAGATTCTGAAGGTAAAAGGGGTTATACTCTTATTTTGCAGACGAGAGAACAATTCACAAGAAGAGAAAAAGCTACTTCAAATATAACCACAAATGAAGCCTTAATGGCAATAGCTAACGCAGTATATATATCATTATTAGGAAAATCTGGTTTAAGGAAACTTGCAGAAGAAATATATAAGAGAAGTCATTATGCTCTTTTAGAATTTGAGAAAAAAGGTATTGGAAAAAGAAAGTTTAATTCTGATTTCTTTGAGGAATTTACAGTAAGTTTTCCCATAAGCTACGGTAAAATTCACGAGAATTTGAAAGCTAGAGGAATTTATGGAGGATTAAAAATCTCAGATAACGACGCAATATTTTGCGTCACTGAAGTACACACAAAGCGTATGATAGATGAAATGATAGAAGAGGTGAAAAAAATTGTGGAGACAAGCTAATTGGGACGAGCCACTTATTTACGAATTATCAAGTAACAAAAAAAGAAAACAAGGAATTATAATACCAGAAGAGAATATAGATGTAAAAATTGACATACCAGAGAAAATTAAGAGGAAAAATGATCTTGAAATTCCAGAATTAAGTGAATTGGAAGTTGTAAGACACTTTATAAGACTTTCACAACAGAACTTTGGCGTAGACTTAGGAATGATGCCGCTAGGATCATGCACTATGAAATATAACCCTAAAGTTGAGGAGTTAACTAGTAGAGTAGTGGAAAATTATCACCCATTACAAGATGAGGATACTGTACAAGGAATTCTAGAAATGATGTACGAAATGCAGAAATGGCTAGCAGAAATGACGGGAATGGATGAATGCAGTCTTCAAATCCCTGCAGGAGCCGCAGGAGAATTAGCTGGAGTTTTGATGATTAAGAAATATCATAAAACTAAAAATAGGGAAAGAGATGAAATGTTAGTTGCAGATACTGCCCACGGAACTAATCCTGCAAGTGCTGCAATGAGTGGATATAAAGTAATTTATATTAAATCTAATCAAGAAGGGCTTGTCGATATTGATATACTAAAAGAAGTAGTTAATTCAAAAACTGCGGGATTAATGCTTACAAATCCTAATACTTTAGGATTATTTGAGGAAAATATATTGGAGATATCTAAGATAATCCATTCTGTAGATGGAGTATTATATTACGACGGTGCAAATTTAAATGGTATACTAGGAATTGCAAGACCTGGAGATATGGGATTCGATATAGTTCATATAAACTTGCATAAGACATTTGCAGTGCCGCATGGCGGTGGAGGACCTGGAGCAGGAGCAATTTGTGCTAAAGGCGAACTAAAAGAATATTTGCCATATCCAATAGTTGATAAAGAAGGAGGTAAGTATGTTTTAAGGACTCCAGTAAAAACTATTGGTAAAATAGCCTCCTTCTATGGTAACATAGGGAATGTTATAAGAGCCTATGTTTATATATTAGGTTTAGGACCTCAAGGTGTTTCACAAGTAGGGAAAATGAGCACGTTAGCTACTAATTATTTAATTTCTAAGCTTAAAGATGTTAAAGGCTTAGAATTATTAGCGCCACATAGACCAAGAAAACATGAGGTCGTATTTAGTGCAAAACCTTTGCTTAACGACAAAGGAGTTACTGCATTAGATATTGCTAAGGCGTTATTAGATAGAGGCTTTTATGCCCCAACTATTTACTTTCCAGGAATTATAGAAGAAGCATTAATGATAGAACCTACTGAAACCGAGCCTAAAGAGACTTTAGATAAATTCATAGAGACATTAAAGGAAATTCTAGAGGAAAGTTATAAAGATCCAGAAAAAATACGTCAAACTCCTCAGAATACTAGTGTAAAAAGATTAGACCAAGTTAAAGCCAATCATCCTACTAGTGTAACACCGTCTTATAGAGTACTTAGGCTTAGAGAAAAAGGTGTAATAAAAATATTAAAATAGTCAGAGATAGGAAAATAATATAGAAAGATAACCTAAATATGGTACTGAAATTATATAACCATTGACTTCAGTTACTTTTCCTATTACATCTGTACTAGGAATTCCTTGTGGTGGTTCTAACCCAATTCTATTATCAGGATATGGATTTGATATATTATCAACGCCTTGTGTAATGTAATGATTGCCATCTATGCCAACAACTCTGTGGATAACATAAATTCCGTATTCGGGAGATTTATAAATTATAACATTATGATATTGTATATTTTCTGGCGGACCGTAAAACGTTAGCGCGCCGTTCTGAAAAACCGGATACATCGATACTCCTTCTACGCTTGCAGTAGTAATTATATTAGTAAAGAATAGAATATAAACAAAAGCTATAAAAATAATTATTGCAATGTCACTCTTCTTCATCTAGATCACTTAAATCAAGCTCTATGATTTCTCCCTCATCTCTTTTCTCTGGTTTTTCGTCGCCAATCTTTTTAACTGTACCATTTTTTCCTTGAATTTCCACAGATGAACCTCCTGCTTTTATCTTAGATACTACCCCTCTCCACTTATAGCCGCAGTTGGGACAAACGTAAGATCCCATGATAGTAATAGTAATTCTACCTTCTGCATCAGGTAAAGGAGAAACTAGATTCCAAGTCTTAACTGGTTTGTCTACCTTTGTACCACAGTTAGGACAAACATCTATTTCTTTTTGTTTTCTTTTTGGCATGTATCATCTATCACTATTTAGGACTTAAAAAATCTTATAAATAAATTCTATCAAAAAAGCTAGAACTAAAAATAGAACTCCGTTCCATAAATACTTCCTTAACTTATCATTTAATGCCACATATAAGAAAATAAAATTAGATATTACTAGAATATAATAGAAAATAAAAATACAGTTATAAACATAAGAGATAATGAAAGGAGATAAAGTCCAAGTAAATAAAAAAGCCTTTTCGTTACTAAGCTTTCCTTTAAGTATTACAAAATATACTGGCGAGAGAATTCCATAAATTAAGAATATAAAAGGAACGATGAACATTATATCCTTGAATAGTAAATTCTATGGAGGTAATTTAAATTGTCTGACAAGTTCATTATTAAAAAAATAAAAGGAATAGAAATACTTGACTCCAGAGGAAATAGAACTATAAGAGTATTCGTAGAAACTGAAGGGGGAATAAAATCCTTTGGCGATGCACCTGCAGGTGCGTCTAAAGGTAGCAGGGAAGCTATAGAATTAAGAGATAGTAAAGGCGGAGTTAAACCCGCTATAGATTCCGTAAATTACTTTATCAATGATGCATTAAGAGGTTTCGATGTAAGAAGACAAGAAGATATCGATAGAACATTAATACAACTTGATGGGACAGATAACAAATCAAAATTGGGGGCAAATGCAATAATAGCTACCTCAATAGCTGTGGCAAAAACTGCAGCTAAAGCACTAGGTCTTGAAATTTTTCAATATATAGGCGGTGGAAGAAAACATAGAATTCCTGTTCCTCTTTTAAATATATTAAACGGAGGACTTCATGCAGGTAATAATCTAAAAATCCAAGAATTTATTATAATTCCTTTAAAATTTAATAAATTTAGCGAAGCTTTATTTGCATCAACAGAAGTTTATAAGCAGTTAAAAAACCTTGTTAGCGAAAAATTTGGAAAAATTTATACAGCGTTAGGAGACGAAGGTGGAGTATCCCCACCATTAAATAAAACAGAAGAGGCATTAGAATTGTTATCCAATGCGGTAAAGAAGGCAGGATATGAAGGAGAATTTTTCTTTGGCATGGATGCGGCATCCTCAGATTTTTACAATGAAAAGGAAGGAGTATACGAAATAGATGGAACCAAAAAGTCTGCAGAAGAAATGATAGATTACTATTCAGAATTAGCAGGGAAATACCCAATTCTATATCTAGAAGATCCATTTAACGAGAACGATTTTGAGCATTTTGCAGAACTTCAATCTAAACTTAAAAACACTATTATAACTGGAGATGATTTGTATACTACCAACGTTAAATATCTTAAGAAAGGAATAGAAAATAAATCAACTAGAGGAGTTATAGTTAAGCCTAATCAAATAGGAACTTTAACAGAAACTTACGAATTCTTTGACACCGCTAGAGAAAATTCCATAAAAACAATAATAAGCCATAGGAGCGGAGAAACCGAAGACAGTTTCATAGCAGACCTAGCCGTAGGATTAAACAGTGATTTTATAAAGACTGGAGCCCCTGCAAGAGGAGAAAGAACAGCAAAATATAATAGAATATTAGAGATAGAAAATGAATATGAAATAGAATATGGAAATAAAAATATTATCTAACTTTATGGTATAAGGATACCTATAATTATTAACACTGCCGCAATTACTAGCATAAATAACATAAAATTCTTAACTGACATTGAAGGTAATGCCTTAGCTAATTTAAACATTCCATATATAAATGCAGCAAATAAGATTATCGATGCTATAACAATGCCTGTCACTATTAATATTTCAGAAATAGGAACAGTTTGTATATTAATATTACCGAATATCTGCGATGTAATGTTACTAAGTTCACTTAATGCCATCACTTATCCTTTTTATGTATAAAGTTTATTTATACCACAACCCATAATATTACTCGCTTGATGATGAAGGTTAAAAGCGCTTATCTGTGATGAAAAAGACCTTCTGACGAGCCTTAACCCTTTTAAATATTTTATCTCAACATGTAACTTTGAGGAGTATTACCATGATATCAGCTGAGATATTAATGAAATACATTGGACAAAAAGTAAAAGATCCATATGGCAGAGATTTTGGATACATCGTTCACGTTTACACCGAAGTCGATGGAAGCGTTACTGGAATAGAAGTAGCTCAAGGAAATTCGTTTAATACTATAGATCCTTCTAGAATAAAAATTGACGGAGACAACATTGTAGTTTTACCAGATTGGAAAGCCGAGGCTATAAAGACCTTAACATATATGGAAAAAATTAGGAAAAGACAAAGAGCATTAGAGGAGTTGTACGCTAAACAAGAGATTCCAAAATCAACGTACGACGATATGAAAAGAAAGCTTGACACTGAAATGGTAAAGATAAGGGATGATTATACAAAGATTAAGAATAAGCTAAAACAAAGACTTAATGACGTTGAAGACCAACTAACGCAAATTGATAAAGCAATGATAGCTGTAAAAATGAGTTACATAGCTGCAGAAATGTCGGAATCTTCGTATAAAAACTCTATAGAAATTTTAAGACAGGCTAAGGATAGTTATACAATGGAAAAAGACGACATAAGGAAAACGTTAGATAAACTTGACCTATTAGATAAAGAAGGACTCGACTTAAAAACACCAACACCAATAGGTAATACTTCAGATCAGAGTAATAAGAACGATCAGAATAAGTCGGACATACCAATGCCTATACCAGTAAAGGTAATAAATACTTTATGATCAAGCCAGTGAAATAGAATGCTAGAAAAGTTACCCATATTTTCCCGCTTTAATGGTGATAAAAAAAAGAGAGCTCAACTTGGTAAGCTCCTAACTGAGATATCAATTAAACTAAAGGATCAACAAAGCAAGCTAGAAGAGGGAATGCATAGATTAAAGGAAAGAGATAAAGAGCTTTTTGAAAAGCTGGTTAGAGCTCAAATAGAAGGAGATACTGCGAGAGCTACAATTTATGCGCAGGAAATTTCTGATATTAGAAAGATGATTAAAATAATTTATACAGCATTCTTAGCAATAGAAAAAGTAAGATTAAAACTAGATACCGTTCAAGAATTACAAGGCGTGTCGCTAGTTTTATTCCCAGTAGTTAAAATATTAGGTGAATTAAAGGATCAAATAAAAGGAATTGCACCAGAGGTAGCTTTGGCTTTAGATTCGATAACAAGTAGCGTAAATAGTATTGCAGTAGAGACTGGAGCTTTGAGCGATAAAACTGTTTTACCTTCTACAATAGATGAACAAGCTAAGAAGATAATGGAAGAAGCACAAAGGACTGCAGAAATTAAAATAAAGGAAATGTTACCAGATTTGCCTCACCCACCCTCTACAACTCAAGTTAAACTTCAGTATGAAAAGAAAAAGTTGGATGAAAGAGAACTCTTAAATTATATCAATAGTAATGGCGGCTTCCTAGATGTAGAATATGTAGTCAAAAAATATGGAGTGGAAAAAGACGAGGTAATGGGATTACTTAAGGAAATGGCAAATAAAGGCCTAATTAGTATTGAGGCATGAGAAAATGAGCGCTCCCATAATGTTAGAAGAAATGGCAAGGAAATACGCTATCGCTGCAGTAAGAGCTGATAAGGAAGGAAATAGAGACGAAGCAATCGCTTACTATAAGAAAGCCATAGACGTTTTAACTCAAATAGTTGTTTTATATCCAGATTCTCCGACAAGGCAAGCTTATGAACAAATGATTGATGAATACAAGAAGCGCGTAAGCGTTCTTGAAAACATGTTGCCGGAAACTCCTCAAGAGGATAATTCCCAAAAAACAGATGATGAACTAATAATGAAAGAAAAACCTAAAGTTTCATTCTCCGACATTGTAGGCTTAGATGACGTTAAAGAAGCTTTAAAAGAAGCAATAATATACCCCTCAAAGAGGCCTGATTTATTCCCATTAGGTTGGCCGAGAGGAATCCTCTTATATGGACCTCCGGGTAACGGAAAAACAATGCTTGCGGCTGCGGTAGCTAATGAAATAGACTCCTACTTCATTCATGTTGACGCAGCTTCTATAATGTCAAAATGGCTAGGAGAAGCAGAAAAGAATGTGGCAAAAATATTCAATACTGCGAGAGAATATTCTAAGAAAGATAATAAACCGGCTATAATTTTTGTGGACGAAATTGACGCGTTACTTGGAACATATACTTCAGAAGTTGGAGGAGAAGTTAGAGTTAGAAACCAATTCTTAAAGGAAATGGACGGAATAATGGATAAAAATGAAAATTACATGGTTTATGTTATAGGTGCTACTAATAAGCCTTGGAGATTAGATGAGCCTTTCTTAAGGAGGTTCCAAAAGAGAATTTATGTTCCTTTACCAGATTTTAATCAGAGGTTGGCGTTATTCAAGTATTATACATCAAAGGTTAAACTGGGCAATGTTGACCTTCAAGAATTAGCTAAAATTACTGAAGGTTATTCAGCTAGCGATATAAGAGACATAGTACAGTCTGCTCATATGAGAGTTGTGAAAGAAATGTTTGAGAAGAACTTATCTGAACCTAGAGAAATAACTATGGATGATTTCAAAGAAGTGCTAAAGATAAGAAAGCCAAGCGTTAACCAAGAACTTATTAAAGCTTATGAAGCTTGGACTGAAAAGTTTAAGGCATTATAAATAATCAGCTACCCCAAGTGCACTTCATCGCTCAGTTGGCATGTCTAACATCATTTAAGTTAAATAGACATCAAATCGCTTATTAATTTTCCTGTGGACTTACTTCCCCTAATGTATTTTAAAATCGTCTTTATGTCATATCCTGTTCTATCCTTCCAGATTTTAATTGCTTCATTAAGCTTTTCTTTAGCAATTAAATGATATTTACATAATCCGTCCTTTATAGCCTCAAAGTCACATAGTTTGCATTTATTATATTTAACTAAATTCAAACCTTTAGCTAGCTCTAAGCCTATAATTTTCTTTTCCTCATTATACTTCTCAAAGTATTTGGAAATTTTATCTTTAACCTCATTAATTACTTCATCTTTATTTTTCTTACCATAAATAATTTCGTCTAGCTTATCTTCCATATCTGCTGTCATTTTAACGTTAGTTAGTTCGTTGAAGTATTTCTCGAGAACTTCAGAAACTATTATGCCAAGTTTTGTCGGATGGATATAACTTCCTCTAGTTACTACATACTTCCTCTGGAATAATGTTTCTATAATTTTACCTCTTGTTGCTTCAGTACCTATTTTTACATCTTCCATCCATTTAAGTAGAGAAACCCGGGTAAACCTTGTTGAAGGCTTTGTCAATAAAAGCCTTGGTTTAATTGAAATTATTTCTACTTCACTTCCTTCTTCAACGTTTACGAGCTCTTCGTTCTCAAATCTGTGATAAGGATAAATCTTTAACCAACCCTCATAGGTTATCTTTTGAAAATCTAATTGCAACTTTAATTTTTCTTTCTCAAATTTTAGAATAATTCTTTGCTTTGTGACTTCCGCATCTCTAGAAATAGATGCTAAAAATCTCCTAACAATAAGCTCATAAACTTCACTTTCTTGTTTACCTAGTTTTTTAGGAATAATCCCTGTAGGGTAAATTGCAGGATGAGCTGGGTCATCTTTGTTACCTTGCCTAACTATAAATTTCCCTTTAGTCATAAGGTTTAATTCATCCACTAGCTTTCCGAATCTTTGAGATAATCCTGCTACAATGTCATTAATATTAACAGTGGGTGGTATCTTCTGACTATTAGTCCTTGGATAGCTTATTACCCCGTCTAGATAAAGCTCTTCTCCTATTCTCTCAGTTCTATAAGGAGACAACCCAAATAGCCTTCCTGCTTCTAATTGTAAATCTCCTAAATTGAAAGGAGGAGGTCTAGCTATTTTATCTTTATTTAAAATATTTTTATCTATTATTAGCTTATCTTTCTTTAACCTAGTTATTAAAGACTCTACGTCATCAATATTATGAAACTCTTGATCTAGATATACTGTATTTATTATATTTCCAAGCCTTATTTTTAGTTCTATTTTAAAATAAGGTAAAGGGACGAAAGTTTCTCTATCAAGATGCCTTTTAACAACTTCTATTAACGTAGGGCTCTGTACTCTTCCAGCGCTCAATATTACACTTTTATTTGATACATCTTTTACCGCACTCATTAAAGCCCTACTAACATTTATACCCCAAAGCCAATCGACTACATGCCTAGCAATTCCAGCATTAACCATGTTATAATCCAATGGCTGTAAATTATTAAAAGATTTAATTAACTCTTCCTTAGTTAACGACGAGAATTTCATTCTTTTAGCTTTTTTTAAATCGCCAAAATTTTTAATTATCATATAACCAATTACTGAGCCTTCTATATCATAGTCACATGCGTTTATATATTCTTTAGCATATTTACATAATCTTTGGAGCAAAATCAAATATTTCCTAGTATAGTAGGATTTCTTGTCTATCTCCCATAGTGGTTTCCACTCAACCTCAAATATTGGGAATCCAGAGGGCCCAGTTAGATTAAACAAGTGGCCAACAGCTGAAGCTATTACTATATTCCTACTAGGAATCACCCAATATAATACAGAGTTAGACTTACAAGTTATGAATTTTGAAGAAAAAGCGTCTACTATCTTTCTAGCTGCCTTAGGTTTTTCAGCTATAATTAACGTATAATTTCTCGGACTACAGGATATATTTAACCCCCTAAAATTTCCTTAACGGAAATTAATTCTACTTTACCATTAGGAAATCTTCTCCTAATTGTTATAGGTAAAGCTCCTCTTTTTAGCTCCTCTTCAGCAATAGATATGGAGTTTAATTGCTCAGGTTTAAATCCAGATATATCTATTAATGGTACTGCGCCCATAGCTAGCTGTAAAGCTCTTGCACTAACTATTCTTGCAATTTCATAAATTGTTAATCTCTTCTTCCAAGATTCTATATAAGCAACATTCAGCTTATTGACGATTTCTAATTCAGACATCTTAAGTACATATTAATCTAGGAAAATAAATTTACCTTACCATATAACCTCTTGCCTTAAGAATTCTGGAAGTTTACAATCTGCTGGCGGTTTAATCTCAATATCTTGTTTTAATACGTCAGAAAGCGATAGCAATAATCTAGATATAGCTCTATCATCTACGACTCCTAATATACCTACCCTAATTATTTTATCCTTTAATTCTCCCATTCCTCCGCTTATTTCTATTCCACGTTTCTTCAACTCTTCCCTAAGAGTTTTAGAAGGAATAGGAGGAACTCCTGCAACTACAGTGTTTGAGAAATTACTCTCGTTACCAAATAACGAAAAGTTAATACTAGATAGTACAGATCTTAGATATCTACTACAAGCTTCATGTCTTTTTATTCTATTTTCTAATCCTTCCATTTCTAGAATTTCTGCAGCCCTTAATGAAGCAAAGAAAGCTCCAGTAGACGGAGTGAATGGAGTTTCGTGCTTATCTTGGAATTTTAATGCTAATCTCAAGTTAAGGTAGTTTGGCATATCATCGCCATGAAGTTCGTTTACTCCTTCCTCAGATAATGCGACGAACCCCATTCCTGGTATTGAAGCTAATGCCTTTTGACTACCAGTTGCAATAGCATCAATATGCCATTTATTAACGTCTATCTCATATGCGGCAAAGCCAGAAACAGAATCGACTACAAGCTTCTTTCCTGAATTTTTAACTAATTTAGCAACTTCTCCTAAGTTTCTAAACGCTATTCCAGTGCTAGTCTCATTATGTACTAATGCCACTGCATCAGCATCTTTATTTTCATCTAAAGCCACTTTTACATCCTCTAACGAAAATCCCTCTCCTGCAGGTTTAGAATAAACCTTTGTTATACATCCCCTCCTATTTATAGAATCTAATAGCCTATTACTAAACTCTCCATAGGTAAATACTATTACTTTCTCTCCTCTTCTTAATACTGAGAAGACCATAGATTCTACAGCTAAAGTTCCTGAGCCCGTAAGTAACGCAACTCTGCTGGAGTCAAAATGTTTTATCATCTTTTCTTCTAAGGACTTTACTACTTCTCTAAATTCATCGGACCTATGGTTGACAACCTTGGTTGCTGCAAAAGAGACGCTTTGAGGCACATTAACTGGACCGGGTATTAAAATCAAAATTGAACACCTAATTCCTTTATAGCATTAAGTAAATTCTCGGTAGTAGTGACCGCAACTCTATATTGCGCTTCTTTTGTTTGTGCACCTATGTGCGTAGTTATTGTAACTCTTTCATGCTTTAAAAGTTCTAATTCCCATTCTTCTTTAGGAGGCTCATTCCACAATACGTCAGCAGCGTATGCATAAACCTTACCGCTTTTTATATATTTTAACAGAGCTTGGCCATCTACTGCTACTGCCCTGCTAGTGTTTACTATAATTACGTTATCCTTCATAATTTCAAACGCCTTCTCGTCAAGAATTGGTTTAGCATTTTTACCTACTGTTACATGGAGAGAAATTACATCAGACTGTTTCAATAATTCTTCTAGGGTTACTGGAATTATTCCTAATTGTGTTGCCCTATCTTTTATATCCATTATATCATATGCTAATACTCTCATTCCCATAGCTTTTGCAATTATTCCGACTTTAGTACCAATTCTTCCAAACCCTATTATTCCTAGAGTTTTCCCAGCTAATTCTAACCCCTCTATTTTCTTAAATATTCCGCTCTTAGCTAATGTCATAGAAGTATACATTTTCCTTGCTCCTGCTATCATAAGACCTATTGTTAGCTCTACTGCAGAATCTGTAGATGCTCCTGGTGCATAAACTATCTTTATTCCTCTTTCTTCTGCGGCATCAGTATCGATATTATCTAATCCTATTCCTGCTCTTGCTATTATCTTAAGCCTCTTTCCTCTTTCTATAATATCTCTAGTTACCTTAGTTCTACTCCTTACTACTATTATATCATAGTTCTCAATTACCTTCATTAATTCTTCCTTAGAAATCTCCGGTTGATAGTCTACATGAAAGCCTTTCTCTTTTAGAGTATTCAGCATTACATCCGCTACAGGATCAGTTATTAATATATTTAGATTTTCTTTATTTAGAGAATTGGTTCGTATAGTTGTCTGCTCCATTTTTATCACCGTTACAAGAAGTTATCTATTACTTACCATGATGATGAAAAAACATAAGAAGAAGCAGTATCATAGAAGGAGAAAATTAAACTTTCTTGAACAATTTTGAAGTCTGCTAAGGTTATCATTTTTAGCTCATATATATGAGAAATCTCTGGTTTATATATTTTTATTCATTTTACTAACTTATTAGTCGCCTTATACCATATAAACAAGTCAAGTAAACCAACTGGTAAATTTAAAGAAATTGAAATGCTTTTCAAAACAGACTCTATATAAATGTAATCCTTTTTTTGTAAATACTTCTTATTGTAAGAAAAATAATAAGAAGATAAAAATTTTAATATATGTCTATCTAGTATTGCTAAATCAAAGTAACCTACATTTCTCAGGAAATGACTGGCTTCTTTCATTCCTATTCCGTCAATTTGAAGAAGTTCTTCTCTAGCTTCATATTCATCCTTATTCGCTATAGGATAAATCCAAGCTTTTAGCATACCATAATACTTTCTCACATTAAATAAATATTTAGCTTTTAAATTATAAAATCTGTATCCTGAATTTTTAAGATTTTTCGAGATCCCGTCCTCGTCTAAAGAAAATAATTTATCGTATAAATTATTTAACGCTATATATGCGCTAATAAATGAGGAATTAGAAGTTAATATGCATAATACTAATTCTCTAAACCATACGTCTTCTCCTGCTTTATTATTAAGTTTAAATTCTTCAGCCCTTTCTAGTACTTTTGCTCTTAACTTTACGTTTTTTACTAGATTTCTTAGCATTCTTTTTCTTCTTTGCTTTCTTACTTTTCTTTTTCTTCTTATTCTTAACTATTGTAGGTTTAACCTCATTTATGTCAGAAGAAGAAATAATCTTAGCTCCATTACTAGTATCTAAGATTATAAACGGGTAATCCTTGAGATCAAAATTTAAGCCTATGATCAATGAGTCCACTGCAACATTAATGTAATCTAACTTTACATTTTCATTATTAAATTCCCTAGGTATGCCTATTCTAAATATTTTTACAGGAAATGGAAATTTATACTTACAATCTACGCTAGCATTAATAATCTCTCCTTCTTTATATTTTACTATTATAACTTCGCCATTGATGGTTTTAGATTCCAGATTTTCTGAGTAGTCAACCTCTTCTTCATTATATTTCTTAATACTTACTAGGGAAAAATTGTTAATATTAATGATCTCTGGCTTATAATACTCCACTGTAGCTTTCATAGTCGACTATATTTTATCACTCAAAATATTAAATCCTAGTTTGAAGTTGATGGTAAAACCTTTGCAGAAAATTATATATACAATACTGGGTAGAACTTAAGGAGAGATCATGAGTGTCAAAATAAGAGGGACTAACGCTTATGGACATTTAGGATGGTTTCAAGTATACTGTAAGATATGCAATAGAAAACTTACTATAGGCGTCGATGTAGTATACAAGTGCCCAAAGTGCGAAAAGAAGTATAAAGCATACTTCTGTGAAGCAGACAAGAGAGGATTAAAGGGCAAATGCCCATATTGCGGTAGCGAGCTGGTTCCAGTAATATGATAAAGTATTTTTTTAACGGGAATCAAGTAACTCTTCTTCAAGATAATTCTTCTCTGTTTATAATTATGGATGTGCAAATAAAGCTAGATAAGACCAATGTTACGTTAACTACGAGTAAAATACAATTCATAGATATAAATATTCCGTTTAAATATGGTAATATACTTAAAAAAGGAATATGTAAAATTAATAATAAGTTATTTATTTGTTATGTAATTGCTGAACTTAAAGGCAGTATTAGCGAATATGATGAAAATAAGGTAAAAGAGGTCTACAAGGAAGTCGTAGAAGTATTAAATAATGTAATATGAATTCCTTTACTCTTTAATTCGTTAATAATTCTATCTAAAGTTGTCGTAAGTTCTTCGGCGTCTTCACTTTCTATCTCTATTAGAAGCTGAAAATTTTTCAAATTGCCGCTAAGATAAACACTAATTAGCGTATTTTTTGAGACAGAACATATATATGAAGCCCCAAGGCGTATTGGCTTGCAAATATTAGTTAGAATTCCTTCCATGCTATAGAAGACGTCTCTTAACCTGCCTGGATCTTCTAGTACTAAAAGTTTTACGCTAAACAATTTTTATCACTTTAAGTTTGCTCTTTTTATAGGAATCTTTAACTTTTCAAATAATTCCTTTACTTTATCAAAGTATTTTTCGTCTCCTTCTATTTTCTTTATTTTTAACTTCCTATATTTGAGCTTTAATACAATCGAATTATTATCTATAACTAATATTTCTCCAATAATTTTGTTATAAATATTTTTAACCAACTTAACATAAATATAAGTTCCATTATCGCTAATATTAATAACCTTTGCCTCACCTACCTTATAAGTTGGAGAAACTTTGTTTCCTTCATCCTTTACTTCAATAAGTTTACCGTCTACTACTTTATATAATAAAGTTCTTATAGCATGTTTTCCAGACTTACTTTTTGAGTTTTCAACGTATAATTGAACCATATTTTATACCCCTAGCTGATTCTAAAATTCCTTCAAAATCTAATTTATCCTCAAGGAACGCATCTATTAATACGTCATTTCTTAAGAAAATTTTTAGCAAAAACTTTCTAGCATTAATATTAGACCTCATATACACGTCTAATAACCTCCTCTGTATTTCAATCCTTCTCTCAATTTTAGTCAAGTTATAAGATAAGTATTCATCAAAATTCCTCCCTTTTGTTATTGCTTCATATGCTATTTCTGCAGAAATTGCAGAGGGTCTTATTCCTTCTCCGCTCATAGGAAAAACTAAGCCTCTAGCTTCTCCAATTTTTAAGGACTTAGATTTAACACCGCCTATTGATATTGGCGCCCCTCTCAAATCTAATATTTTGTAATCCTTAAATTTATTCTTAATGTAATTTAGGAGAATGTCTTTAGAATTTTTGTTTTCTATAAAACCTGCTCCTACGTTCAAAACTCCTTCCTCATCAGGAAATATCCAGAAAAATCCAGTAAATTTTGTATTAAACTCCAGTACTGCCTCATCACTAAATTCGTTAGTCTCAATTAATGCTCTAGTAGTATAAACTACTTGCCTATCCATGTCATATGGACCTTTTGCGTCTATTATTAAGTCGAACTTTGACTTATCTACATTTGTAGAAATTACTTGGTTTACATTTTTCCGCATTGAATTTATCCATCCTGACTTGTCTATTACAATCCACTTTGGATTCCTATAACTAACATCATATATTCTTTCTCCATCTAAATAAAATGCAAAATTTTTTATATAATATTTTATTTTCCATTCAAATTTGGGTTTATAAATATTAGGAACTACGTCTCCACATGGTTTAAAGTATTTTTCTTTAATGTCAAATAATGTAACATCATACCCCGAATTAGAAAGTAAATAAGCTAAATAGGAACCGCTAACTCCACCACCTATTATGGCAATCTTTTCCATAAAATTAGAATGTAAGAAAAGTATAAAATATGCTTTGTAAGTATCTCATTTGTAAGTTTTATAAACGGATGGTGGTCAGCTATTGTTAAGTCAGGAGTATGTAACAAAGAAAATGGAAGAATGGCCAAAGCATTATAACCCTGCAGAAATTGAGCCTAAGTGGGAAAATCTTTGGTTAAGTAAGGAATATTGGGAAAAGGTATTTCGTTTTGATGAGAAAAGTAACAAACCAGTTTTCTACATAGATACGCCTCCACCATTTACTAGTGGAGAACTACACATGGGACATGCATACTGGGTGACAATTGCTGACGCAATTGCAAGGTTTAAGAAGCTTCAAGGGTATAACGTTCTAATTCCACAAGGGTGGGATACTCAAGGTTTGCCTACTGAATTAAAAGTTCAGTATAAGCTAGGTATACCTAAAGAAAATAGAGAATTATTTTTACAAAAATGTATAGAATGGACTAACGAAATGATAAATAGAATGAAAACAGCAATGATAAGGTTAGGCTATAGGCCAGACTGGGAAGACTTTGAATACAAAACCTATTCTCCTGAATATAGAAAAGTTATACAGAAAAGTTTGATTGATATGTATAAAATGGGAATAGTAAAAATTAAGGAAGGACCAGTATATTGGTGTCCAAAATGTGAAACTGCAGTAGCACAAAGTGAAGTAGGATATCTAGAGAAAGAAGGAGTTCTTGTATACATAAGCTTTCCGCTAAAAGATGGAGGAGAAATAGTAATAGCAACTACCAGGCCAGAACTACTTGCGGCTACTCAAGCAGTTGTAGTAAATCCAACAGATGAAAGATATAAGGATCTTATAGGAAAGACAGCAATAGTTCCAATATTTAATAAAGAAGTTAAAATAATAGCAGACGAAGCAGTAGAGAAAGACTTTGGCACTGGAGCCGTGATGGTAAGTACTTATGGCGATCCGCAAGATATAAAATGGAAACTTAAATACGATTTGCCATCAACTGAAATTATTGATAATAAAGGTAGAATAAAAGGAACTGGAATACTTGATGGACTAACAGTTGCACAAGCTAAGCAAAAAATGATTGAAATATTAAAGGAGAAAGGATACGTAAGAAAGATAGAAAAAATTAAGCACAATGTACTTTCTCACACTGAAAGAAGTGATTGCTTGTCTCCTATAGAATTTTTAACTAAAAAGCAAATTTATATAGATGTATTAAAATTCAAAGATAAACTACTTGAAGAATACAAAAAGATGCAATTTAAGCCCTCTAGGATGTCCTATTATTTAGAAGAATGGATAAAGAGTTTAGAATGGGATTGGAACATAAGTAGGCAAAGGGTTTACGGTACTCCATTACCCTTCTGGTATTGCGATAATAACCACTTAATTCCGGCTAAAGAAGAAGATTTACCAGTAGATCCAACAAAAACTAAACCGCCGTTTGAAAAATGCCCTTATTGCGGATTGCCATTAAAACCAGTAACTGACGTTGCAGATGTTTGGATAGATTCTAGCGTCACAGTGATATACTTATCAGGATTTTATACTAATAAGGAAAGATTTGCCAAGGCTTTCCCGGCATCACTAAGACTTCAAGGTACAGATATAATTAGGACATGGTTATTCTATACGTTCTTTAGGACACTAATGCTCACTGGCAATGTACCATTCAAGCAAGTTCTCATAAATGGTCAAGTATTAGGACCCGACGGAAGTAGAATGAGTAAAAGTAAGGGTAATGTAGTTTCACCTTTAGAAAGAGTAAATGAGTTTGGAGCAGACGCAATAAGAATGACTTTACTTGATGCTTCAATAGGAGAGGACTTCCCATTCAAATGGGATAATGTAAGAGGCAAAAAGTTATTATTACAAAAATTATGGAACGCTAGTAGGCTTTCTTATCCATTTATTCACGGAAAAGATATAACTAAGCCTAACGATCTTCATATTTTAGATAAATGGATATTAATAAAGCATAAGAAGTTTGTCAAGAAAGCAATTGAGGCTTATAACTCTTATGACTTTTACATCATAATTGACGAGCTTTATAACTATTTCTGGGAAACCGTAGCAGATGAGTATCTGGAACTTATAAAATATAGACTCTTTAACGAGGATCAATCAGCTCTATACACGCTAAGGAGAATATTAAAGGATATAATAATAATTCTACACCCAATAGTTCCGCATATAACAGAAGAAATTTATTCAAGATTATTTGGAGACAAAATAAGTGTATTATTAGAAGAATTACCTAATGTTGATGATATAGAGGAAGATAAAGAAGCAGAAAAAATAGGTGATTATGTAAAGAAATTCAACTCTATGGTGAGAACTTCAAAGATTAAGAATAAAATGTCAATAGTAACTCCAGTAAACGTAAAGCTCTACGCCAGCAATGATATGATAGAGAGTATTAAGAAAGTAGAAAATGATGTAAAAATTACGCTTAAAATAAACTCATTAGAGTATATACCATCACAGGATAGAGAAGAAGTTATAATTGAAAAAGCTGAAAATCAGCCCATGGGAGTTTAGCTCACTGATCGCTCTAGCTCTTCTCATCAACAATTTTTTCTATCACATCTTTAATTCTTTTAACACCTTCTTTAATTTTATCTTCATCTATTGCAAAGCTGAACCTTAAGAAATTTTTACCAACATTTAATGGAAAAACTTCTCCAGGTATCGTTATTACGCCGGCCTCTTCTATTAATTTTATGGCTAATTCCTTAGAACTGCCTACTTTCTTTACTACTTCTTCCATATTGGGAAATATATAAAACGCCCCCGGGGACTTATATACTTCTATACTCTTTATTTTAGAAAGCTCAGAGAACATTACGTCTCTTCTCTTCTTAAATAATTTTATCATTTCTTTTACTTCATCAAAAGAATCAAAAGCTGCCAGAGCTCCTTTTTGAGCAAAACTTGTAGGACACGTATAAATATTAGCTGCTAATATACCCATTTTATCAATAATCTCTTTCTTAGCTACAACATAACCTAAACGCCATCCTGTCATTGAAAATGTTTTACTAAAACCGTTAATATAAATGACGTAATCTCTCCAACCAGAGTCTTGTAAAACACTCCTCATTTCACCTTCATAGATAAAATAATCATAAATTTCGTCTGACAATAGTATAATCTTTCTCTCTTTAGCAATTTCTTGAATTTCAATAATTTGTTTAGGTTCAAAGACCATTCCAGTAGGGTTATGAGGATTATTTAGCACTATCATTTTTGTCTTTACCGTAATTTTTGAATTTAAATCATCAATATCTATATAAAATCCTTTTTCCTTGTTAAAATTAATGTTAACATAAACTGGTTTACCGCCGAGTAATTTTACTACTTCAGCGTAAGAGTAAAATGCTGGGTCAAAGAGTATAACTTCGTCTCCGGGATTGATATAAAGCAAAAAGGCTAGAAATAGGGCAGTCTTAGCCCCAGGGGTTATGATTACCTCGTCTTTTTTAATTATATCTCCATATTTTTGCGATAAAAAGTCCGCAATTTTTTGCCTTAACTCATCAATTCCTTTTGCTGGTGTATAGCCCGTATACCCTTCATCTAGCGCCTTCTTAGCCTCTTCCCTTATCCTTTTGAACGTCACCACATCTGGCTGTCCAATTCCAAAATTAATCGTCTTTATACCCTTTTCCTTCTCGACTCTTCTAGCTATTTCTTGGTAAAGTAAAGTTGATTCTCCTGTCAAATTGCCTATAGCTTGTGAAAAACTCATTGTGAATAATAGTCTAAATTAATTCTTTAATTTTACTTGGTTCCTTCATTAGGGAACTTCCTATTAGAAAAGCGTCTGCACCGTATTTTTTTAGCTCTTCTATTTGTTCCCTAGAAGTTATACCACTTTCGGCTACTCTTATAATATTTGATGGAATTTTTTGTAAAACTCTTTTCACCCTTTCTTGACCAATTGCAAATGTAAGCAAATCCCTAGAATTAACACCAATAATTTTTGCACCAGCATTTAACGCAATCTCCAGCTCTTTCTCATCAAAAATTTCCACTAAAGGCTCCAGTCTGTAAGACCTTGCGTACAATATTAAGCTTTCAAGCTCTCTCTCAGTTAAAATTCTAACTATAAGCAAAATGCTATCCGCACCTAAATTGTATGCGTTATCTATTTGCCTTTCACTAACTATAAAATCTTTCATCAAAACTGGAATTTTAACATTATGAGATATTGCAAATAAATAATCATATGAACCAGAAAAAAACTTATCTTCAGTTAGCACACTAATTCCTACAGCACCAGAGCTTTCCATTTCTTTTGCATATTCTATAGGATCTCTATCTGCAGAAAATCCAGAAGGAGAGGCTCTTTTATATTCAGCTATGATAGGATTCTTATTTTCCTCTTTCGCCTTTCTTATTGCTTCTATTAATGAGTAAATAGGCTTATCTCTAATTTTATGAACATAAGGTCTGTTATATGCATTATTAACTACATCTTTTAACCAGCCAGTTAGAAATCTAACCATTATCATACCCTATTTAGGAAATTATAAAATATCTTTTGCCCTACTTGCGTGCCTATGCTTTCAGGATGAAATTGAACTCCGAAGATCTTGTACTCTTCATGGTGGACTCCCATAATTTCATTATCTTCTTTAGAATATGCATCAATAATTAAAGGCGGTTTTACGTCATCTATCACAAGGCTATGATATCTAGTAGCCTTGAATTCATTCGGCAATCCTTCATAAATCACTGCAGAAGAATTTTGAATTATCGTACTTAATTTACCGTGGAAAACTACCTTAGCTTTCCTTATCTTAGCATTGAATGCATAGCCAATTGCTTGATGACCTAAACATATACCTAGAATTGGAATTCTTTTTCCTAATTGCTTTATAACATCTATTACGATCCCAATATCCTCCTTTTTATCTGGTGAGCCAGGACCAGGAGATATTATTATTCTATCTGGATTTATCCTTTCTATTCCTTTAACAGTAATCTCGTCATTTCTTATAACTATAGGATAACTTCCTAATTCGCCTACAGCTTGTGCGATATTATAAACAAAACTATCATAGTTATCAATTATCAAAGTAATGTCCATTTTAAACACCCATAGCTACTTTTAATGCCCTCATTTTATGCTCAGTTTCAAAATACTCCATTTCTGGAATAGAATCATATACTATGCCGGCTCCAGCCTGTATTCTAAATATATCCTTATTAACGAATGCTGATCTAATAGAAATCGCAAATTCTGCAGAATCTTTAGATATAAAACCTACTGCACCTGCATAAGGACCTCTCTTGAACGGCTCTAAAGTTTCTATAATATTCATAGCCATAGGTTTAGGAGCACCGCTTACTGTACCTGCAGGAAATGTAGATTTTAGCACGTCAACTGGAGTAAATCCCTTTTTTAAAGTACCTATTACTCTACTTACTATATGTTGCACATGACTATATTTCTCTATATACATAAAATCTGGAACCTTCACTGTACCAGGATAACAAACTCTACCTATATCATTTCTAGCTAAATCTACTAGCATTAAGTGTTCGGCTCTTTCTTTTTCAGAAGAAAGAAGTTCTTGCTCTAGTTCAAAATCTTCTTCTGGAGTGTTACCCCTAGGTCTAGTACCAGCTATAGGATAAGATTCTACAATACCGTTTTGAACGGAAAAAAGTAACTCTGGACTAGAGCCTATAAGTTCTCTCTCCTTAAATTTAAGGTAAAACATATAAGGAGATGGATTAATTTTCCTAAGATTATAGTAGAATCTCATCAAGTCACCGTTAAATGTAAATCTGTAAAACCTAGAAAGGACTACTTGAAAAGCGTAGCCGTTTCTAATATACTCTAAGATTTCATTTACAGCGTCCTCAAATTCATTTTTGTTCATAGATTGGTCGTAACTTGAGAATTTTATATTACCTATTTCTCCACAGCTAGAAATTTCAGGTATATCTCCATTGACATAGACTTTCGCACTATTATGATCATATATTATAACATTTTCAGGCAAGAAGAATTCTCCGTTAGGCCACGATTCTGCTACTGGTTTAATATCTTTAACAGTTTCCCAGTTCCTAACAGCGTCATAAGACACATAACCGATATACGCATTAAATTCTGGAATTGAAAAACCCCCATATGTTGAAATTGAATAAAGCTTATCTGCAATATCTTCTGAATACTCAGAGCTCAAATAATCTTTCTTACCCCATGCTATTATACTGTATCTTGCTTTATTTTGAGGACCACTAACGCTCTCTAAAAGAGCAGCAAAATCTTCATTTGCTCTTACACATTTGAAAACCTCATATGGTTGAGCAAAGGAAGTTATAGGATATACATTCATACTTTAACACGCCTCACTATTTCCATTACTTTCTGCATATCTTTCTTTCCAGGATATATTTCAACTCCACTCGAAATATCTATCCACTTTGGGTTAATTTCTATCACTTTATCAATATTATTTATATTTATTCCACCTCCAATACCTACATCATATTCTTTTGCTATTTTTCTAGCAAAATTTAGATCTATCTGAACTCCTTTCCTAGGGGAATCTAATAATATCATGTCTGAATAACGAATCGCCTTATCTAAATATGCTAAATACTTTTCACTGGCAGGAACATATAATATGATCCTCTTATCATACGAGTTTAACTCTTCTAGCTCAGAATCGCTTAGAACTCTATGTATCTGTAATAAGTCAGCATATTTCGCTTTTTCAATTAATTCAGAAATTTTTCCATTTACCTTAACAGAAACAATAGGCTTCTCTGAAATTTTCTTGACAAAGCCAATGAACTCGTCTTTTACATATCTTTTACTTATAATGTCAGTAACAACCCCAAGATAATCTATATTCATCTTAGATAGCTCTAAGATGTCACTGATCGTAGATATTCCACAAATTTTTAATTTAGTTACCACTTATCATCGCCATAAAATTCTTAAATATATTTAAATTACCATTATGTGAAATTATGTCTGTTAGTTTATTTAATGATGTAGAAATTAGTTGCGAAGAATATTCGTAACCATCTTTAAAGTCCTTAACGTGACCGCATGAATATAAAGCCACTGCAGAATTTACCTTTATGAACTCCTCTACGGCTTTGTCTTTCCCGGCAAAGGCTCTTAAAACTTTGATTACTGACTCTCTACTATCATTAGCTAATAACTCTGATATTTTTGGTTTATATTTTATAATCTCTGTAAAGTTAAATTCGTATTTATCAATCTTATTGCTTTTAACCTCATATATTGTAGTAACACCCAAAGGACTTACTTCATCCATTCCAGGCTCTCCATGAATTATTAAAAGCTTATCGTAAGAAAGAGAAAGTGCGGCTGTAGCTATTTTATCCATAAATTTCTTTGAGAATATTCCCATAACTTGCTTTTTAGCCATAGCAGGGTTAGTTAACGGACCTAGAAAATTGAATATAGTCCTAATTCCAAGAGTTTTTCTTACAGTTGCCACGTTCTTCATTGCTGGATGATAAAGCTGTGCGAATAGAAACACAAAATTATCCTTAGAAATTAGTTCTTTGGCTTTTTCTGGAGTTACGTATATATTATAACCAATAGTTTCTAAGAAATCTGCACTGCCACTCTTACTACTAGCAGCCCTATTGCCATGCTTTGCTACCTTACAAACTTGACTTATAACAATTGCAGTAGCAGTACTTACATTAATAGTCCCTAAGCCATCTCCTCCAGTGCCCGCAGTGTCAATTACGTCACCTAAATTAACTTTTACTGCATTAGCTCTCATTGATCTTACAAAGCCTATTATCTCTTCAGAAGCTTCGCCCTTAGTTTTAAGGGATGATAGAATTGCCGCTGAAACTAATTCTGGAATTTCGCCTTTCATTATTGAGTTTGCAATCAATTCCGCTTCGTTTATGCTTAGATCTTGCCTATCAGTTATTTTTTCTAGAATCTCTTTAAAATTCATTTAAAACGCCTCTAAAATATTTTACTAAATTTATTGCCTCTTGGACTCCACCTTTCTCTATAGCTTCTATATATGCTGTACCTATAGCTATGCCATCGGCTCCAGCTCTTAACGCCTTTCTCATGTCCTCTACATCTGACAATCCAAAACCTACTACTAGCTTATTATCTACCAATATTCTAATTCTTGTAATTAATGAGTCAACACTCACTGGAATAGGAACTCCGGTAGTAGGTCTTACTCCATAATATAAGAAAATATCAGAAATTTTAGAGACTCTTTGTATCATAGGATCTGGGACTGAAGGAGCAGTAAAAATTACAGCTTTCAAGCCATGATCCTTAATTTTCTTAACGTACTTCTCGTAATCATCTACATAGTCTATTATTAAATCTGGAAATAGTATGCCATCTATGCCTATCTTAGCCAAATTAGAGAGAAAATCATCAAGTACTGGTAACCAATCTTCAAGATATGTTAAAATAATTATGGGAATCTTTACTCTATCTCTAGTCTCTTTTAATAATGGCCAAATATCTTTTAACCAGCTTGATACCTGCTTATAACTTCTTCTTATAACTGGACCGTCGTATTTAGCATACTTTGGCGGAACACCAATTTCCAAAATATCCGAACCCCCCTTGACGCATCCGTCGATAAATTCTAAGTATTCATTCTCTTTAGGATAACCTAATGTTGCGTAAGAAACTAGCATCTTACTCATTTTAACAACCTTTTCATCATTGACTCATAGTTTGGCAAATCCAATAATCCATGACCGCTTAAATTGAATACGATAACCTTTCTCTCGTGATTCTTCTTAGCTTTTAATGCCTCATCTATAACAGCTTTTATTGCATGCGCTGATTCAGGAGCTGGAACTATTCCCTGAGCTTCGGCAAATAGTCTTGCAGCTTCAAATATCTCTGGTTCACTATATTCTCTCCATTCGACTATCCCTTCTTTTATGAGTAAACTTAAAGACGGTGCTGCACCATGATACCTAAGACCTCCTGCATATATTGGGGGTGGCACATAATCCTTACCTAAAGTTATCATTTTTACCATCGGCAATAAACCCGCACTGTCAGGAAAATCGTACATATAATCTCCTTGACTAAACTTAGGTATTTCGTAAGAACCCACTGCAATGAATTTTTCTCCTCTTTTAGCTCCTAAGAAAGGAAATGCGAAACCGCCGAAATTGCTTCCTCCTCCTACACATCCTATTAAGATATCTGGCTCCTCTCCTAGAATGTCCAACTGTTTCATTGCTTCTTGACCTATAACGCTCTGGTGAAGTATTGCTACATCTAACACGCTACCTACTAGATATCTGTAATTATTAGTCAAGGCATATTCTATTGCCTCGCTCATTGCTACTCCTAAAGATCCTGGATGAGAAGGATTTTCAGCCAAAACTTTCTTTCCATATTCCGTTAAGTTTGTAGGGCTTGCGTAAACTTTTCCTCCATATAGTTCCATTATAGTTCTTCTCTGAGGCTTTTGTTCATAACTTACTTTGACCATGAAAATTGTAGATTCCATGTTGTACATCCTTGCCGCCAAAGCTACTGCTGTACCCCACTGCCCAGCTCCAGTCTCTGTAACTACGTGATTAACTCCTTCTGCTTTAGCGAAATATGCTTGAGGTAAAGCAGTGTTTATCTTATGTGAACCTGTTGGAGTAGCACCTTCAAACTTAAAGTAAATTTTTGCAGGCGTATTTAGCATTTCTTCAAGTCTTTTTGCCCTCATTAATGGAGTTGGTCTGCCTATATTAAGGTACGCTTCCCTTACCTCTTCTGGAATTTTTATAAATCTTTCCACAGTAAACTGTTGCCTTAAAACTTCCTTTGGCATTATCTTCCTTAATAGGTCTATTCTAGAAAATTCTGCATCTGGAGGATCTCTTGGAGGTGGAAGTGGTTTGGGAAGATCTGGTATTATATTATACCAATATTTGGGAAGAATTTCTTCCCTCTCTATTGCCATTGGCTCAACAAGAACACCAAAATAAAATGTTAAGCTGTGGTATATAAACTAATATGTCTCAAAAGAATCAAATTCACCTTTATAATCTTCCATTTCGTAATCTACTTTTTCAACCTTAGCTAATGGAGGACCTTGTCTTAAGTAATCAAGAAGTTTCTCTAAAGCCTCCTCATAGCCTTCAGCAACTACTTCCACTGTTCCATCGTCTAAATTTTTTGCATAACCTTTTATTCCCAATCTTATTGCATTTATCTGAACAAATCTTCTAAATCCTACACCTTGAACTCTACCATACACTTTAGCCTTCATTCTTCTTAACAACATAATCACCTCAGTGTCGCTCCACTTCCTCACTGCTCAGACAAATCCCTTTCATCAACAATATATATTTAATCTACATTTTCCCTTTAAAAGTGATGATTAGAATAGCAATAGCTGGTTTAGGAAACTGTGCTTCAATGCTTATTCAAGGAATAGAATATTATAAAAATAAGGGAGACAATTACTATGAAGGATTAATTACTCCAATTATAGGCAATTATAAAGTAACTGACATAGAAGTAGTAGCAGCATTTGACATTTCTAAGAATAAAATTGGAAAAGACATTGCAGAAGCAATATTCCAACCTCCAAATATAACTCCAAGAATAGTAGAAATGAAGAAAACTGGAGTAAAAGTTTCACCCGGACCTGTGTTGGATGGAGTAGCACCACATATGAAATCTATATTTAATCCTATCCAAGAACAAGTTAACATAGAAGACGTAGTTAACGTATTGAAAGAAAGCAAGGCAGATATTCTAATAAATCTATTACCTGTAGGAAGCGAAGAAGCATCTAGAGCTTATGCTAGAGCCGCTTTAGAGGCAGGCGTGGCATTCATTAATGCTATCCCAGTCTTCATAGCTAGTGACCCTACCGGTAAGTTTCCAGAAGAATTTGCAAAAAGAGGATTACCAATTGCAGGAGATGATATAAAAGGGCAAGTAGGTGCAACAATATTTCATAGAGCAATAACCTCGCTATTCATGTTAAGAGGAGTTAAAGTAGAAGAAACTTACCAGTTAAACGTTGGAGGCAATACGGATTTTTTAAATATGAAAACAGAAGAAAGGTTACAATCTAAAAGAATAAGTAAAACTAAAGCAGTAACTAGTACTTTAGATAACGAAGAAGAAATAGAGAAAGAAGGCAAAATAAGGATAGGTCCAAGCGATTATATACCATTTTTAGGCAATACTAAAGTAGCTTACATTTATGTTAAAGGTTCAGGATTTGCAGGAATGCCTATAAAAGTTGAAGCTAGTTTAGAGGTAGATGACAAATCTAATTGTGCCGCAGTGCTAGTAGATGTAATAAGAGCCGTAAAACTTGCATTAGATAGGAAAATTGGTGGACCTCTAATTAAAGTATCTGCATTCTATTTCAAGCATCCTCCAATACAAGCAAAAAATGATGAGGAGGCGTACAAATGGTTTGATGAATTTGTGCGAAATATGTGAAGAAAAAGAGGCTAAATACTCCTGCAAACTTTGCGGAAGAAAAGCCTGCGAAGATGATTTTGTTAAAGAAAAAGGAATTTGTAGAGTATGCGAAATTAGTTTATGTCAGATATGCCATCAGCATCTATCCTTAGGATATTGTGAAATTTGCGGAAGATTAATATGTGATGAGTGCACTGCATATTTTGACGGTTCGAGAAGAATATGTAAGGAGTGTTATAGTAAAAAAGTAAGTTCAAAAATTATTTCCTCAGTTTCTCAAGCATAATCTTCTGTTCTATGCTAGCAACGTTTCTTCTAGTTGATATTACAGCATCAGGATTTACACTTATGCTATCAATTCCAGCTCTAACTAGAAACTCAGCAACTTCTGGATAAACGCTAGGAGCCTGGCCACATATAGATACCGTGGCGCCGTATTTGTGAGCTATTCTTATTAACTTCTTCATTGAGCGTAATACTGCTGGATCTCTTTCATCATAATATCCCATCCTTCCGAGAATTTCAGAGTCTCTATCTACTCCAAGAGTTAATTGTGCTAGATCATTACTACCTATGCTAAAACCATCTATGATTTTCGCAAATACATCAGCTAATACTATTACTGAAGGTACCTCAGCCATTATCCAGACTTTAAAGTCTTTAGACCTCTGTAATCCTTCCTCTTCCATGATTTTTAATGCCTTTTTAAGTTCCCATTCTGTTCTAACAAATGGGAACATTACCCAAACGTTCTTTAGGCCCATTTCTTCCCTAACTTTTCTTATAGCTCTAACTTCTAGTCTGAATGCTGGCTCGTACTGAGGGCTAACATACCTAGATACTCCTCTCCATCCTAGCATTGGATTTCTTTCTTCAGGTTCAAATTCTTCTCCACCTATAAGTCTTCTATATTCATTAGTCTTGAAATCTGAAAACCTGACAACTACTGGTCTAGGATAAATTGCTGTAGCCACTCTTGCTACTCCGTCTGCTAGCTTATTTACAAACTCCTCTGGCTTACCTATTTTTATAAGATAAAGTGGATGATATTTAATCCATTCTGATACTATAAATTCTATTCTCATTAATCCAATTCCGTCGAAAGGAAGATCAACGTATTTATCTATTATATCCGGTTGACCTAAATTCATGTAAATCTTAGTGGCAGTAATTGGATATAGGCTCATCAGAGTATCTCTACTTATTCCGCTTATTCCTTGAGTGACTTGAGGTTTTTGCTCTTCCACCTCTTCTACAATCTTTCCTTCATAAACTATTCCTCTAGTAGCATCTACTGTAATCTCTTGTCCATCTTTTATTACTTTGGTAGCTTCTTTAGTACCTACTATTGCTGGAATTCCTAGCTCTCTAGAAACTATAGCTGCATGACTAGTTATACCTCCCTCGTCAGTTACAATTGCTGATGCTATTTTCATTATAGGTACCCAGTCAGGATCTGTCATTCTAGTAACTAGTATATCTCCCTTCTTGAAATTCCCAGCCTCTTTTACATCAAGAATTACCCTAGCTATACCGCTTGCTATACCAGGACTTGCTGCAAGACCTTTAACTAAGACTTTTCTATTTTCTACGCTAGTTACCTCTTCTTTTTCTTCTTTAGTAGCTTTCTTAGAGCTCCAAAAAGTCTCCGGTCTTGCTTGAACAATAAAAACGTTATCTGGGAATTTAAGATCAGCATCTATGGCCCACTCTATATCCATAGGCCTTTTATAATGCTCTTCAATCTTAAGTGCAAGCTTTGCCAATTCTATTGCTTCTTCATCAGAAATGCTTATTTTATCCGCTTCTGGTGAATTACTTAAGTCTACCTCTTCGTTAGCCTTCTTTTGGGGATTGTATACATATTTCAAAATTTTATGAGATACTCTCTTTTCTACTATTCTTAATGTGGATTTTTCTATAACTATTTCATCCGGAGTTACTTTACCACCTACTACCGCTTCTCCCAATCCCCAGGATGATTCTATAACAATATATCTAGAATCTCCAGTTGCAGGATGCAAAGTGAACATTACTCCGGCTGACCTAGAATTAACCATCTTCTGAACCACTACTGCCATTTCCACTTTTGTTGAATCTATTCCTTTAGTTTTTCTATATTCTATAGCCCTTTCATTGAATAAGCTAGCCCAAACTTCTTTTACTTTTTGAATAAGCTCGCTCCTACTCACATTAAGGTAAGTATCTTGTTGGCCTGCAAAGCTAGCATTTTCTATATCTTCTGCAGTAGCAGATGATCTTACTGCAACTAAAACCTCTTTACCAACTTTCTTTGCCAATTCGTCATAAGAAGAAAGAATTGCATTTTCAAGATCTGGAGGAACTTGAGATGAAATTATTAATTGTTTAATTTCTTCACTAGCAGTTGCGGAATCTTTTTCTTCTAAAATAGACTTAATCTTCGATTCCAAATTATTATATGCAATAAAATAAGAATAAGCTTTAGATGTTATAACAAAACCAGGAGGAACTCTTATATCAAAACTTACTAATTCACCTAAATTAGCCCCCTTGCCCCCAGCGAGTTCTATCATATCTTTTCTAAGTTTTGTAATGTCAAGAATTGCATCTTTTAGAAGAGCCTCGACAATAATTTATCACCAAATAATTTATACACTTAATACCTTAAAAAGTTACTTAGATTATTTAAACTAACAAAAAAGGTAATAAACATAAAAATTATTTCTGTGTAGGCGCGGCCTTTTGAGTAGTAGTGACCATAGAGGGTAATTCTGGGAAGTTTTCCTTCATTCTTTGTTCAGCTATTACAGATGCTTCTTGTAATATCTTCTTAGCCTCTGGGTTGCTTGCTACATAATCTATATTTCCACCAGTAAAGTCTCCAGCCTCTATTACAACTTCTTGTAATCCTTCCTCTATCTCTTCTAATTCTAAACCTAATTCTGGCATCATACCTTTCATCGATTCTCTAAGCTCTTTTATTACTCCCACTACTGGAATTAGATTAGTAAATACATCGCCCAATTCTGTAACAGTCTCTAATCTGAGCTCTACTTGCTCTAGAGCTATTTGCGTAGTTATAAGCTGTTTTGAAACTTTCCTTATTTCTGCAATCTCGTTAGCATACATTGCAGCTCTGGCTTCATCTTTATTCATTTGTGCCTCAACTACTCTCTCGAATAACGTTCTATCCCTTTCCTGCATCTTAGAGATGTAAACATCTAACCTACTTAGTGTTGTTCTCAATTTGTATTGGGCCATTATTAGTTTATATCTTAATGGCTCTTTACTCTTGAAGGCACCTTTAATTTTATCTGCAAGACTTGGTTCTTGTTTTCCATTCCAACCCTTTACGAATTCTTCCATCTTTGCCATGTTGATTTAGATCTTTAGCTTAACTTAAATTAAATAAAGAGACTTATAATACGTGAGAGAGTGACGTTATAAAATGAGGGCATTTGAAGCTAAAATATGTGGAGAAAAGCTTATATTGCAAAATAAAAGCGGAGAAACACTTTTTATTAGAGAGATCCTAATAAAATACAAGGTGACAGTAACTACTGCCGATGAAAAAACTGCTTTAAAAACTATAACAGATAGTATAAAGATAAATAGAGACGTTCAAGATAAGATAGAAATTCCATTAATTTCTACAGATGTAGTGGAAATATCTGTAATTTATAGGCAAGACGATATTACTTTGAGGGAAGATATTTCTTTATAATCTTATTCCATATCGGGTCTATCTTTTTAACAATATTTTCATCGCTTTTTACTTCTTCTGGCCAGTCTCTTCCTAATTCTTCCTTCAATTTTCTAGTAGCATCTATGCCTATCTTACTGCCCAGTGGTGGATGAGGAGAAGTATGGTCCAATGAATCATTCATAGCATTAGGGATTATTAGAACGTCCCTTGCAGGGTCTACTGTGGTAGCTATGGCATACATTACTTGATTAATATCATGAACATTTACGTCTGCATCAACTACTATAATAAATTTAAGGAAACTCAGCTGTCCGTTTCCCCATATTGACATCATCACCCTTTTAGCTTGGCCAGGAAAAGTCTTTCTTATTGAGAAAATTCCTATGCCAGTAAAAAGACCATACTCCGGTAAATTCATATCCACTATCTCAGGAATAACTAGCCTTATAAAAGGCAAGAATATTCTTTCAACAGCTTTACCTATCCATGCGTCTTCAAGAGGAGGTTTTCCAACTGAGGTCGCATGAAATATTGGATTATCTCTAATGTAAATTCTATCTACCTTAAATGTAGGATAATAATCCACGGGCGTATAATAACCTAAATGATCTCCAAAAGGACCTTCAGGCCTTAAGTCTTCTAAATCTACATAACCTTCAATTACAGACTCAGCAGAAGAAGGAACTAAAATTCCATTATCTAACTTATAAAGTTCTACACCTTCACCTCTTAAGATACCCGCAAAAAGATATTTATCAATACCAGGGGGAACAGGAGAAGCGGCAGTAAAAGCTATTACTGGATCTACTCCGTTAACAATCGCTACAGGGATCTTAGTAATTCCCATTTCCTTATATTTTGCGGCAGTTAACGATCCCCTTTTAAATGCTTGCCAATGCATTAATGCTTCCTTATCGTTTAATATTTGAATTCTATATACGCTAACGTTATGAACGTCAGTCTCTGGGTCCTTAGTTACTACTAATGAAAATGTAAAGAATCTTCCGGCATCTTTAGGCCACGTTTTTAGTGCAGGAAAACCTTCTAATCCTATTTCTCTCTCCTTAAACTTTGGTTTTCCAGATTTTGGCATAATTTTTCCTAGTTTCAAAAAGTTTGGGAGAGATTTAATTTTATCAATAAGAGATAATGGCATTCCCTGAAATTCAGTTAGAAAATTTTTCCCTATGTTCTCTAAATTATCTACTCCTAAAATTTCCTTTACTGCGTCTATTGAATAAAAAACGTTAGTAATTACTTTCCATTCTCTATAATTTTTAATATTAGTAAATAGAAGTGGAGGTAAATGTAAATAAGTGGCTCTCCTACTTAGTTCGGCAATCTCTAAATTTACGTCGACTTCGTCATCGATCTGTACAATTTTGCCCCTCTTAAGCATAAAATTTATATAATCTCTTAGATCTTCAAATGCCATATTTTATAACATTCATTTTGCACAAAGCTTATATTTTTATATTTAATTCAGCTTAATCGGCTGGTGACAAAAGGTTGGAAACAAGTTAGAAGGATACATGAAATGCCTAGACTGCGGATATGAAACAGATATTAATCAAAAAATAATAACCTGCCCCAGATGCGGTGGCCTTTTGGAAATTAAAGTAAAGCTAAAAGGCTTCTCGTTCTCTAACCTTAAAGGAAGAGGAGTTTGGAGATATAAAGATGCAATTCCTGGAAATTACTCTAAAATAGTAAGTATAAATGAAGGAAATACTCCATTAATACCTTCAAGAAATTATAAACAGACATTTTATAAATTTGAAGGAGCAAATCCTACAGGAAGCTTTAAAGATAGAGGAATGACTGTCGCAGTAAGCTCAGCAGTAAATACTGGATATAAGGTAGTTGCGGCAGCATCTACAGGAAATACAGCGGCCTCCGCGGCAGCTTATGCTTCAAGAGCCGGATTAAGAATATACCTTGTTTTACCTAAAGGCAAAGTAGCGCTGGGTAAGCTTGCTCAGTCTATCCTGTACGGTGCGACAATACTAGAGGTTAATGGAAGTTTTGACGTAGCAATGACATCAGTAATGAGATTATATAAAGATTTAGGAATTGTTTATCCTCTTAACTCATTTAATCCTTGGAGACTAGAAGGGCAAAAAACTATCGCATACGAGATTGCAGAAGAAATAGGAGAACCCGATAATGTAATTGTTCCAGTAGGCAATGCAGGTAATATATATGCTATTTGGAAAGGATTTACTGAACTACAAGAGGCAGGAGTCATTTCCAAAGTACCTAGAATGATAGGGGTTCAAGCAGAAGGTGCGGCACCAATAGCTAAAGCTATAGAAAAAGGACTTAACGAACCAGAGTTCTTTGAAAACCCGGAAACTATTGCGACTGCCATTAGAATAGGTAAGCCAGTAAATTGGAAAAAAGCAATAAAAGCAATAAAGAGCTCAAAAGGCACAGCAATATCAGTTTCTGATCAAGAAATCATAGATGCTCAAAAGAGACTTGCAAGAGAAGAAGGAATAGGAGCGGAACCTGCGTCAGCTGCAGCCTTAGCAGGTTATGATAAAGCAATTAAAGAAGGTATAGTAGATAAAGATCAAAAGAACGTATTAATACTAACAGGACATGCGTTAAAAGATCCAGACGCAATGCTAAGGTTAGATGCAAGAAGAATTCTAATTAATCCAGAACATATAGAAAATATAGTTTTAGGTGAGATAAATGATAATAATTAAGATAGGAGGATCTATACAAAAAGACGAGAAAGATTACGAGCTTATTTCTGAAAAAGTAGAGAAATATTCTAATAATGAGGATAAGGTACTTATAGTTACTTCTGCAATGAAAGGAATAACTAACGATTTAATTTCTGCTACAGAAAATAGAGACAAATCTACCGAAATAATAGGAAATATATATGATAAACACATTAAAATTCTATCAAAAGTCGCTGATGGCCCAGAATTCGAAATCGCATTTAAGGATCTTTCAAAAATGGCGGATGAATTATTTAAAATAGCCTGGTCAATAAGGGTTCTAGATGAGATTACTCCTAGAGTTAGAGACTATATTCTATCATTCGGAGAAAGAATGGCTACAATAGTGCTAAACGCTGCGTTAAGGTCAAGAAGGTTAGACTCCATAGCTTATCCTGAACCACCATTAGTTACTGACAATAACTTCGGAGAAGCAAACGTCTTAGAAGATCTTACCTTAAAGGAAATTAATAATAAAATTATAAGTAAAAAGAGTAAAATATTAATAATACCTGGGTTCATAGGCAAAACTATAGATGAAAGATATACCACAATAGGTAGAGGAGGAAGTGATTATACTGCAACCTTACTTGGTAAACTCCTAAGTGTAGAGAATGTAAGACTTATAACAGAAGTTCCAGGAATAATGACGGCTGATCCTAGAAAAATAGAAAGTGCAATAACAATTAAAAGATTATCATTAGAAGAGGCAGTAGAACTAGCCCAAATGGGCGCGAAAAGATTACATCCTAGAACTTTCGAACCAATGTTTTCTTCAAATATGAAAGTTACAATTGAAGGATTATATGATGAAGGAGAGACTATAGTAAGTGGTTCTTGTGAAGATGAAGACAAACTAAAAGGAGTGACAATTCTTGATGATCTAAAAATGATAAATATAGAAAGTACTAGAATAGTAGGAAAAATAGGTTCTGCAGCAAGAATTATGACTGAGGCTAAAAATTCTAATGTAAATATTGTTTCAATTTCACAACCAGCATCAGAAACTACAATAAGCCTTGTTGTAAACTCTAACGATGCAGAGATTCTTGCTACTAAGCTAAAGGAGATTAAAGATATAGATAGCATAGAGATTAAAGACGTTAGTGCAGTAAGTATAGTAGGTTGCGGACTTAGAAATAATGAAATATTCAAGGAAGTGGAAAACGTAGCTCTTCAATACGAGATACTTTCCATGTCAAGAGGCTTAAAGAATGTCAGTGCTACATTTATAGTTAAAAAAGAAGAAGGATATAACTTAGCTAAAAGTTTGCACGAGGTCGTGTTAAAATGGATAAATTGAAAGTATCTTTATTAGGCTCAACAGGAATGGTCGGACAAAAAATGGTAAAAATGCTCTCAAGCCATCCTTTTATAGAATTAACTAAAGTTAGTGCATCCCCTGCTAAAATAGGCAAAAAATACGAAGAGGCAGTAAAATGGATTGAAGGAGAAATTCCAGAAAATGTTAAAGACATGAAATTGGTCTCAACTGAGCCAGAAGATCATAAAGACGTAGATGTCGTACTTTCTGCACTACCCAATGAATTGGCAGAAGATATTGAACTGAAACTTGTTAGAGCAGGAAAAATAGTAGTATCTAATGCAAGCCCGTATAGAATGGATCCAGAAGTTCCTTTAATTAATCCTGAAATAAATTGGCAACATCTAGAATTATTAAAAACACAACAAAATAAAAGGGGTTGGAAAGGACTATTAGTAAAAAATCCTAACTGCACAGCCGCAATAATGTCCTTGCCATTAAAACCGTTAATGGAGTTAATAACACAAAGGAAGATAATAATGACTACTTTACAAGCTGTAAGCGGTGCAGGTTATAATGGATTATCTTTCATGTCAATATATAATAACATTATTCCATATATAAAGGGAGAAGAGGAGAAAATACCTAAAGAACTAGGAAAAATGCTAGGTCAAGTTCAAGATGGACAAATAATAAATGCTAAAATAAATGCCAGAGTTACGTCAATAAGAGTCCCAATAAAGGTTGGTCATATGGGCGTTATAAACATTTTACTTGATGATAACGATAAAATCGATATAGAAGAAATTAAGAGAGAATTGAAAAATTTTAAATCATTACCGCAAGAGAAAAATTTACCTACTGCACCTAAAAAGCCTATAATTGTTAACGAAGATGAAAGTAGACCGCAGCCAGAAATAGACCTTAAAATAGAAAATGGAATGGCAGTATCTGTGGGTAGAATAAGTGTAGAAAATAACGTGCTTAGGATGATAGTGCTTGGGGATAACTTAGTAAGAGGAGCTGCAGGAATTACAATCTTAACAGTAGAAGTTATGAAAGAGTTAGGTTATATATGAAATTCGACTTTCATACGCATACAAATTATAGTGATGGTAAGGAAAATCCAAAAGCTCTTGTAGAATATGCCAAAAGAAAAGGAATATATATTGCAATAACCGATCACGATACCAGTAAGGGTTACGAGAAAGTAAAAGAAGAAGCAGTAATTCCAGGAGAGGAAGTCACAACTCAATTTGGACACGTAGTTATATTATGTAATTTTCCTCCAAATCCTCCTAAAGATATCTCATCACTAGTTGATTATTCAAAAGAGAACTCTTGCATAATTTTTCCTTCACATCCATTTGATATTTTTAGAAAAGGGATAGGAAACAAAGTTTTTGAGTATAAATTCGACGCAATAGAAATTTTCAATTCAAAGGCTCCTAAATCCGCTAACGAGAAAGCATCTAACGCGGCAAGAGAACTTAAACTCCCCGGTTTAGCTAATAGCGATTCACATGTAAAGGAGGCTATAGGCTCTGCATATAATGAAATAGAAATAAATGAGTTTAATATAGATGAAGTACTTGAAAGCATAAAGAAAGGAAAAGTAAAACCTGTAGGCATTGGATTAACAATAACAGCTAAATTCAAGATCTTACAATGGTATATTGAGAGGAAAATTTGAGAGCAATACCTGCAGAATTATGCGTAAAATGTAAAGGAAATAAGCTACTCTGCGGTCTTCGCGCTTGTCCAATCCTAGAGAGATTTAGATCTACGATAAGTGTAGTAAATAAAGTATATAATAAAAATGAAATTGAAGGATCAACACCCCCAAGTATAGTAATTGGAGAAAAGAATTATCCTAAGATAAGCGTATCTTTTAATATACCGCCAGATATTTACGGTGAGGAAGCTAAAAATTACGAAAACCCTAAAGGTTGGTGGGGTAAAGCGTCAATATATGATATAATAAATTATCGTACGTCCTTGCTTTCTAATATTTTTGAGGTAAAAATTGAAGATGTGTGGAAATTATATGAAAAAGAATTATCATTAGCTGCAGTATCTGAAAAGCCAGTACAATCTGAATCAAAAATAGATGGAACTATTTTACCTAAATTGCGATTTGACGGATATGTACTGCCTAGAGGTCCTTCTGCAAAAACTCAAAACTTAGAAGTTATCGAAAATCCCAAGATTAACAAGACTCTAGATAAATTAATTTTCGATGACATAAAAGCGGAAGATGCGGTAGTTAAGCTTTACCACGATATTAAGGACGTCTATACTATAATCAATGCATTATCTTTAGGCTTACTAGGAGTGAAAAAGAATAGAAAATTAGTGCCTACAAGATGGGCAATAACTGCTGTAGATTCAATAATAGCTAAGAACTTACTACAAAAGATAAGGAATTATCAAGAAATAAGTGAAGTAGAAGTATATTATCAAAAGTATTTAGGAAATTATTTCCACGTTATTCTTTATCCTTCTGCATACCAAGTAAGCTGGATAGAAATATGGCATCCACTATCCTTATGGGCTAGTGAGCTAACAATATCAGAATTAACTGAAAACTATTGGGGAGAATACTCAACCATGGACGGCGGTTATATGGCTGCTAGATTAGCCGTACTAGAATATCTAGATAATATAAAAAGATCTGCAGGAGTCATAATAATTAGAGAAATAACAAGTGAGTACTTTGCTCCACTAGGAAATTGGCACATAAGGGAAACGGTAAGAAAAGCTATGGAAAATAAAATAGGCAAATTCCAGGACTTAGAGAACGCAATATCTTTTGTTAATCAGAGATTAAATGCAAAGAAGATAGATCTAAAAGACCTTAATTCAATAAAAAGAATTTTAAAGCAAAAAAGTATAGATCAGTTCTTTAAATAAATAATGAGAGGACTGACATTGCAGTATATAACCTATTTTCAGCTTCATCCCATACTACACTTTGCTTGCCATCTATAACCTCAGCGTCAACTTCTTCTCCTCTCATTGCAGGCAAACAATGCATAAAAATTGCATCCTTAGATGCATAACGCATTAAATCAGTTGTTACTCTATAATTCTTCAGAAGTTCTTTTTTCTTATTAGCTATATTCTCCTCACCCATGCTAACCCAAACATCTGTATATACAACAAAACTACCCCTGACCGCAAAATAAGGATCATCGTAAAATTCTATTATTGCACCGGATTTCTCGCTTTCTTCTTCTATTCTTTTCCATATCTCCGGCTTTGGCCTAAGCTCTTTAGGAGATGCTACTCTTAACTCTAGACCCATTTTTGCTACAAATGCCATTAAACTAACTAGGACATTATCTCCACCGTCGCCAACAAAAGCAATAGGTTTCTCGTAAGTACCAAATTTTTCTTTAATAGTCATAAAGTCTGCTAATGCTTGAAGAGGATGAGATAAATTACTTAACAAGTTTATAACTGGCAATCCAGAATATTCCTTCAGTTTTATTAATGATTCATGGGACAACACTCTTGCACCAATTCCATGAACAAACCTAGCTAATACTCTTGCAGTGTCTTCTACTGGTTCTCCTCTACTTAACTGAATATCACTTTTATTAAGCACTATAGGATATCCTCCTAACAAATATATTGCAGATTCCATACTAACTCTTGTCCTAGTACTGGGTTTCTCGAAGATTAACGCAACCCTTTTCCCATCAAGAGATTTAGGAACTGAATTTGTTTTTACAAAATTTTTCATTAAAAATGATACTTCCATTATCCTTTCAATGTCTTCCTTCTCAAGATCTAGGAGGCAAAGAAGACTGTTTCCTTTTAGCATGATTTTAAAGTATAACTTTGAAATTATAAATATGGATATCCTGACGATAATTACGGAAGCTACCAAGCCTAGACAAGGTAATAAACCTAAATATGACGAATCTCACGTTCTTCACGCTTTACTCATTATCCAAAAAGAACAACCAATTGGAAGACCTACTTTAGAGAAAAGATTACAGCTAGGAGATGCTACAGTAAGGACGCTATTGAGAAGATTAAGGGAATTGGGCGTTATAAAAGTAGATAAAGTAGGTGGAGCAGAAATTACAGAAGAAGGTAAAAAAGCATTACAAGAGTGGAATTCTGTAATAAAAATAGGAGAGGCCGAGCTAAAATCAATAAATTGGAATTGTAGTATGATAATAGTTAAAGGCGGAAGTAAAATCCTAGAGAAGCAAAAAGTTATAGAACTTAGAGATAAAATAATAAAATTGGGAGCAGATAGCGTATTAATTTCAGTAATTTTGAATAATAGAGTAGAATTACCACCAAAAACTGAAGAGTTCGGAATGAAAGAACTACTAGAGGATATTAAAAATTCTTGTAAGTTATGTGAAAATAACGATTTAATCACTTATATTTTACCTAAAGATCTTCATTTAGCATATAAAGTGGGGTTGTTATTATTTGAAAATTGGATTAATAGTTAACCCATATGCAGGTTCTGGAGGTAGATTAGGTTATAAAGGAAGTGATGATCTATATATAGAGAATCCAGAGATTGAAAATAGAGTAAAGAGATTTTTAGATGTAGTTAATAACAATATAGAATTTGTTTCTCCTAAATTTAAAATGGGTGAGTATTTTCTAAGGAAATTCGGTAAAAAATATGAGGCTATAAACACTGGAAAGGAAAAATCTACAAGAGAGGACACAATAATTTCAGCAAGGTTATTATCAGACATAACAAATTTAATAGTCTTCGTAGGTGGAGATGGTACTGCAAGAGACGTTGTAGAAGGATCACAATCAAAAGTTCCTATCTTAGGCGTACCTGCAGGAGTAAAAATGCACAGCGGAGTTTTTGCTATAAATCCAGAAACTGCTGGAATGTTAGTTAACGCTTATGCAGAAGGTATGGCAAATATAGTAGAAGCAGAAGTTCTGGATATCGACGAAGACGCTTATAGAAAAGGAATTTATAAGGTTAAACTCTATTATATTACAAAAACAATAAATTTCAAAGGACTTCTTGTACATAGTAAAGAAGAAATCTCTTCACCTTCTTACGAACTTGACGAGATAGCTGAATACATCATAGATAACATGGACGACTCTGTATTTTATATCATGGGGCCAGGTAGTACAGTGAAGGCAATAGAAGAAAAACTTGGATATACCACGAATTTCTTAAGCACAGATTTATTCTTAGGTAAGAGATTAATAAAATCTGGAGTAAATTACATGGAATTATTACAATTAACCGGGGAGTTAAAGATAATTTTAACTCCAATAGGTGGTCAAGGTTTTTTAATTGGTAGAGGAAACCAAGAAATAGGCCCTGAAATTCTTAAAAGATCAGGAAAAGATAATATAATAGTAGTATCTTCAAAAGAAAAAATCTCAAGAATTGATTGTTTAAGAATAGATTCTGGGGATCCTAATGTAGATAAATTATTGCAGGGGATTTATAAAGTTATAGTAGGATATAATGAATTTTATACAATAAAGACGTGTAGTATGACTTGACGTAAATCTAATGATATTACTTTTTAGCGAATCTAATTATTCCGTTTTAAATTTTGGCGAATAAGTATTTGTGTGACTGACACAGACGTTGAGAAACTTGCTGAGGAATTAACTAAGCAACTAGAAGGCTCTCCAAGGTCAAAACTAGTTGAGGCAATAATAATACTTTTACATGCAAGGCCTTTAAGAACATCTGAAATTGCATCTAATTTAGGTTACCAAACAAAATATATAAGTAGCTACTTAAGTTATTGGAAAAAGAAAGGGCTAGTTTATCAAGATGGTGGAAGATGGTATCTTACTCCACAAGGAGAAAACTTAGCTAAGGCCATAATAGACTCATATTCAAATTCCAGGTTCAAGGAAATGCTTGTTATAGCTAAGCAAATGTTAGAACAAGTTAAAGAGCCAATGAACAACAAAAATGAACAAAAAGAGGAAAGAGAAAAGAAGGTAGTTTTGTCGTTTATTGACTCAAAAACCAGTAACACAGTAAAAAAACAACAAAATAAGGACCCAACGGTTTGCATTAAAGAAATTTTAGAAAAATTAGATGATGATGAAAAAGATATTCTATTATATTTAATTAATAAATACAAACAATGGGGCTCAACATATGTTTACATTGATCAAATCCAAGAAGAATATAAAGCGGACCCAGGTTGGTTATTTAAAGTTCTAAGGCAATTACAGACAAAGAGAATAGTTTACTTATATCAAGATCCTAAACTAGGCTTAAGAATCGGGTTCTCAAAATCCTTTAAGGAGAAATTGAACTGTTAAAATCTTCTACTTCTTTAAGTCTATTTTTGTCTCCTAACATTTAGCTTGCGTTTCATTATGCAAACTCTTATTTTTCTTGAAGACAAAAAAGCTAAATAGAGTAGTAGTAATCTATTTAATCAAATGCATCCAGACTTCACTTGAGGTGAAATATTTGTCTTCAAATAAGTCAGTTAAAATGACTGAGGACGAGATAGATAAAGCGTTGGCAAAAGCCGAAAAAGAGGCAGAAAAGAGAGATCATAAGAAAATTTGGATCGATAAAATGTTAAAAAGTGCAAAAACATATTATAAATTATGCCCATATTATGACAAGAAAACTTCTAACTGTTTCCTTATGTTAAGTAGTAATGATAGTAATAAGAAATGCAATAGAGAAGGTAGATACGATAATTGTCCTGTGTTCCTAGCATTTCTGGATAATAAATATCAAGAATATACTTCTAAAAAGAAAATACTTCCTCTAGATTTCTTAGATCTTGCACAGTCAGTGTAAGGGAATGATTTTTGCCCAGGAAGAAAAAAACTGATGAAGAAAACAAAAAAGAAAATAATGGTGAGGAGAGTAAAACCAAAAAGAAAAAAACTCAGAAAAAAGAGAAATTTGTTGATGCAGAAGCGTTATTAGACGAATACTTAGATGAAGTTATTTTAGGCCTAGGTATATCCTTTCTGAAACTAAAGCCTGAGGAGTACAAGGAAATACTAAAAGAACCGTTTGTTGCAGCTGTAGGTCAAGTAAAAACTAAACCTAAATCCAAGACTATAATTAATAGACTAACTGCAAATAGGGATGCTATGATGGAATATATTGCAATGAGATTAGTCAGGATAATTGATATAGAAAAAATGAATTGTGAGCAGTTGGAATTTGTAATTTATAATACTAAAAAAGCTATAGTAGATCTTGCGCCTAAACTTTATAAAGAAGCGTTAAAAAGAAATAGAAAAGATTTAATAGATGTATTGAGATATAATTGGAATTTATATGGAATAGTATCCCCTATAATATGTCCAAAATGCGGATTTAGCTCTATAATGCCTGACTTATCATGTAAAGTTTGTGAATATGTTATGAGCATGAAAGAATTAAAATCACAAATAAATGTTATACAAACACTGAAAGATTATTACTCATTAGATCCAGAAGGATTTAAAGAAATATTAACTTCAGGATATTTTTACTATACTGCAGAAGGTCCTATTCCTCCTTCAAAATTTAGACCTTCTCCGCAAGTTCTTGCTTTTGAGATTGTTTTGAACAAAGATGAGAAAAAGATTCTGAGCAATATTTACAACAATCCCCATGTTCAATAATTGCGTTACAAATCTTACATCTTCTCCTATTCTCTAACTTAATTATGTTAATGGAGTTTCCAAAAGTGTGGTATATTTCATTATCTACAAACTGTTTACTTTCCCATTTAATTATCTCGTTTAAGAAGGCATCTTTTGTTTTTAACTCCCCGGTTATTTCTGAGAAGCCTAAAAGCTCAAATCTTGGGGTAGAATAGAAAGGTATAAAGATTTTTTTGGAATAAAGCTGAATAGATTGTGAGTATAAATCCAAATATCCCATATATCCAGTACTTATTGAATATATAAGATATGATAAGAAAAAATCGGCTGTAAATGGTAATATGATCTTTTTAAAATCTGACTCTCTAATTTTTATCATGAGTTTCCACAAAGTCTTATTTATATCTTCCTCTTCATCTATTTTATCAATTAAAACGTCTAATTTGCACGATTTACATATATTATACAGCAGTTTTTCTATTAAGTTTGCAACGTCCATAAAATTCTCAGTAGTTAATATCATCACTTTATCTTCTCTATCTAAGAACTTTGATAAGCTTAATTCTTTCCTAAATCTTTTTACTATCTCACTTCTAGCACAATATACACAAAGATATTTACCACTAATTAGAACTTCAGCTTGATTTTTACCACATTTAGTGCAAATCAAACTTTCTTTTACTTTTCTTTAACCTTCTTTAAATTAATCTCGTGAAGTATATCAGTTAAATTTATATATAAGCGATACTAAAGGACTGCTGAAAGGTGTGAGGAGATGGCAGCTGGTGGAGTTCCTGTCTTATTATTCAAAGAAGGTACTTCTAGAAGTTCTGGAAGAGAAGCTTTAAAGAATAACATCCTTGCAGCAAGAACCTTAGCCGAAATGCTAAAGACTAGCCTTGGTCCAAAAGGATTAGATAAAATGTTAATTGATAGCTTTGGTGACGTTACGATAACTAATGATGGAGCAACTATAGTAAAAGAGATGGAAATTCAACATCCAGCTGCTAAACTTTTAGTTGAAGCAGCTAAGGCACAAGATGCCGAGGTAGGTGATGGAACTACAAGCGCTGTAGTTCTTGCAGGTCTTTTATTAGAGAAGGCAGATGCGTTATTAGATCAAAACATTCACCCAACAATTATAATTGAAGGATATAAGAAGGCCTTTAATAAATCTTTAGAATTATTATCACAGATTGCAACAAAGCTTGATGTATCAGACCTTAACTCATCTACTGCCAGAGAGAATTTAAGGAAAATAGTTTATACTACAATGTCAAGTAAATTCCTAGCAGAAGGAGACGAATTCAACAAGATAATGGACATGGTAATAGATGCAGTAGCGACTGTAGCCGAACCTTTACCTACTGGAGGTTACAATGTTAGCTTAGATTTAATTAAGATTGATAAGAAGAAAGGAGGAAGTATCGAAGATAGCCAGCTAATTAAAGGTATAGTGCTTGATAAAGAAGTAGTTCATCCAGGAATGCCTAGGAGAGTTGAGAAAGCAAAGATTGCAGTATTAGATGCATCATTAGAAGTCGAGAAACCAGAAATTTCTGCTAAGATTAGTATAACAAGTCCTGAGCAGATAAAGGCTTTCTTAGATGAGGAAGCTAAGTACTTGAAAGATATGGTTGACAAATTAGCATCAATAGGAGCTAATGTTGTTATATGCCAAAAAGGAATTGATGATATAGCTCAGCACTTCTTGGCAAAGAAAGGAATCATGGCAGTAAGAAGAGTAAAGAGAAGTGATATTGAAAAGTTAGAGAAAGCATTAGGCGCTAGAATAATAAGTAATATTAAAGACGCATCACCGGAAGATTTAGGATATGCAGAGCTAGTAGAAGAGAGGAAAGTAGGTAATGATAAGATGGTGTTCATTGAAGGAGCAAAGAATCCTAGGGCAGTGAATATATTATTAAGAGGATCAAATGATATGGCCTTAGATGAAGCAGAAAGGAGTATTAACGACGCATTACATGCATTAAGGAACATCTTATTAGAACCAATGATAGTTCCCGGCGGAGGCGCTATAGAATTAGAGTTAGCGATGAGACTAAGAGAATATGCAAGAACTGTAGGAGGGAAAGAACAATTAGCAATTGAAGCTTATGCTGATGCATTAGAAGAGATTCCAATGATATTGGCTGAAACCGCAGGAATGGAACCAATATCTACATTAATGGAGCTTAGAGCTAAACACGCTAAAGGATTAGTAAATGCTGGTGTTGACGCAATAAATGGTAAGATAGTTGATGACATATATACGCTTAATGTGGTAGAACCAATAAGAGTAAAGAGGCAAGTATTAAAGAGTGCTACTGAAGCAGCAACTGCAGTATTAAAGATTGATGATTTAATAGCAGCTTCTCAATTAAAGAGCAGTAAGGAAAAGGAAGGAGAGAAAAGCGGCGAGAAGAAGGAAGGAGAGGAGTCATCTTCAACCTCGTCAATTAGCTAAAATCTATTTTTATTATATAGTATTGCATCAGAATTTTCGATTTCCTTATATCCATCAATTTCGTCCAAAAGTTTTTTTGCCGTATTTTTTACTTCTTCTATGTCATAATCATTAATTATTTCCTCTAATAATTTCTTTGTTAAATCTATTCCTATAATAAATACAAGTTCAGTAAAATCTGGACTTAATAAGTAATCTACAAGTTTTTTTGGATTTCCTCCATATGAAGAAAAATTATATTTATTTTCAGCTTCTCCTAACAATTTTCTCACTTCATCTAACCTTTTAGGGTCTAGAGTATTTGGGGTCAGTACTTTATTAGCTATATGCCTCAGAAAATCTGGAGGGCTCAAAATTATTTCGCCTAAACATGATATATTATACTCACGTATAAAAGGATTAACGTAGTTAGTTCCTAATTAATATTTAAAAGTCTGAAAAGTAAAAAGAAAATAGTGGATAGTGATGAGTAGTAGAAGGAGGAAGAAGAAAGAATCAGATGATACAGAAGAGGTTGAAAATAAATTAAAAGTTGTTTATTCGGATAAAGACGTCGTGGTAATGACAGCTCCAAATGAGGAAGAACTAAAGCAGATTTTGTTAGATTTACTAAGTGAGAAACCAATGAACTTAAAGGAGTTGCATAGTAAATTATCTGGAATCGCTAGCGAAGATAAGATAAGAAGAGCTCTAGCTAGCCTCACTGAAAAAGGCCAAGTGACTTTACTAGAAGACGGAAGATACGCCAAGTTAGGTACAGAGTAAAAACTGTTTAAATTCGTCTTAATGGGCACGTCTGCCAGTATTTCGAGCATAATTGTGCTTGACTCTCTGTAATTATCCTGTTTAATATTTTGCAAGATGCAATAAAACCGTTTTCTGTTTTCATAAGTTGAAAGAATTCACAACCGCTATCGATTTTTTCTTGAATTAAGCTTATTTTAGGATAAAATTTTATATCTTGATCTATTTTTTCATATTGTTGGAAATTTTCTAATCCTTGTTTTTCCTCTCCTTGATCTACATAGTACCTACAGGTCTTGTAAGTTTTAAAACATCTGTTAGCACTTACTACTATATCTGAAGGAGAATCCAACATTGGAGAAATACAATATCCATTCTTATAAAAAGGGCATATATCACGTTTCTGCAACATCCCTCACTATTACATGAACTCCTAAGATATCATCATCTGATAACCCTGGTATATGAATTCTGTTTATATTTATTTTATCAAGTTTTTCTATATTTATTTTATCAAGTACTTCCTTTATCTTATTCTCATTTACCTTTTTTGAGGAATCTTCAACTATTAAAATATCTGCTATTTTCATGAATATGGAATTAAGTAACAAAGAATTAAAAATCAAACCCTCTAATACCACTTGTGTATGCTTTAGCAAAAGCAAAAGAGGAACTAGCCAATTATCTTAGTAATGTACTTAATGTGGATAAGGAGAAAGTTTTAAATAGTATTGAATATCCTGCAAAGGAGCAAATAGCAGATTTAGCCTTACCATTACCTTCCGTCACTAAGAAATTTGACATTGAGATTAGACGAGAATATAAAGGGAGGTTAATAAAAGAAGTTTGGAAAGATGGACTATTCATTAATGCAAGGTTAAACGAAAAGGAGTTATTAAAGGAGATTTTTACAAATTTTTCTGAAAATTATGGAATAATTAAGACAGAAAGACCTTTGAGAATAGTGGTTGAGCATACAAGTGCTAATCCTATTCATCCTTTACATATAGGACATTTAAGGAATGCCATACTTGGAGACACGTTAGCCAGGATGCTCAAGGCTAGAGGGCATGAAGTAAATGTTAGATTTTATGTAAATGATAGTGGAAGGCAGGTAGCTTTACTTATTTATGGCCTCTCAAAACTAGGATATCCGGATCCACCCAGTGGAGAGAAAAAAGACCAATGGTTAGGACTAATTTACGCAATGACTAACGTCATCTTAGAAATTAAGAAAATAAATGAGGAACTAAAGAGCACAACTAACGATTCAGAATATAAGGAAAAGATAGCTAGAAGGGATGAATTATTAATTTCAGCCTCTGAATTAAGTAAGAGAAATCAAGAATATTTTAACAAACTTTCTGATCAAATAATGAAAGATAAAGATCCAGAAGGCGAGATTTCTAAGATAATAGAAAAGTATGAAAAAGGAGAAGAAGAAATAAAGAAGATAGTAAGAAAATACGTTGATTTTGCATTAGAAGGATTTAAAGAAAGTTTAGAGAAATTGCATATAACGTTTGACAATTTCGATTATGAAAGTGATCTTTTATGGAATAATGATGTAAAATTAGTTTTGGATTTTGCATTAACCTCTGTTGCTAAAATTAACTACAAGGGGACTGTAGCATTAGATTTACAAAATTATATTGACGACGATATTAGGAAGGAGATAAGAATTCCTAAAGGTTTAGAAATACCCCCGCTAGTCTTAATGAGATCTGATGGTACAACATTATATACAGTTAGGGACATAGCATACACTATTTATAAATTTAGACAATTTAATGCAGACGAGGTAATAAATGTAATAGCCGAACAGCAATCCGTACCACAAATGCAATTAAGAGCCGCTTTATATATATTGGGATGGAAAAAATTTGCTATCAATTTGATTCATTTCTCATACGGAATGGTAACACTACAAGGAATGAAAATGAGTGGAAGACTGGGTAAGTACATTTCGCTGGACGAGGTGTACGATAAAGTAGCTGAAGTAGTTAAGGCAAAAATTGAGGAGAAAAAAGGAATATTGGATAATCTTAATGAAATAGTTAATTCTGCTATAAGGTATGCTATAATTTCGGTGTCTGCAAATAAGCCTGTATCGTTCGATGTAAAAAGAGTTGCAAATTTTGAAGAGAATAGCGGTCCTTATTTACAATATACATATGCTAGAGCTTACAACATATTATCTAAATCTACAGAAAATCTAGATATTTCTAAGATAGACGAGAATGAGTTAAAGAATGAGAAAAGAACGCTTCTTTTAATGATAGCCAAATTCCCAGATATATTTATCAATTCCGTAGATCATTTACAGCCTGAAGTTCTTACAGTATTTTTAAGAAGACTTGCGGATGTATTTAATTCATGGTATGATAAAGAAAGAGTCCTTCAAGAACCAGACGAATCAAAGAGAATAACAAGGTTATTTATTGTTAAAGGCGTAGAGACTGTATTAAGAAATGGACTTAATACTTTAGGTATAGCTTCTTTAACTCGTATGTGAAAAATATCTAGGACCCGTAGCTCAGCCAGGACGGAGTGCTGGCCTGCGGAGCCAGTGGTCCCGGGTTCAAATCCCGGCGGGTCCGTAACAATTTCACAAATTGAAAATTTTCTCTATTGATTTAGTAAGAATAAGGGTAATTAAATGGAAAAATTTAGGAGTATCTAATCTTATATATAAAGAAAAAATCACATATCTTTACAATGAAATAATACTTTCACATTTTCTTTATATTTTGTTTTATCTTATTTATTAGATCTTCTGGTATTTGTGGAATTCCGTGAGCTGATTTAGCGTGAACTCTAAGGATTTCTAATAATTCTTCTTCGCTCGACGAGCCTTTTACTTCAAATCCACAGTTCATTCCTATCGATTTGCATTCGAAGTAATACTTTTTCTTTGAAAATAGCTTCATAAGAATATAGGCATATTACTTGTATTAACGTATATGTTAGAAATCTTCTAACTAATCCTTTTGTATTATTTTCCCTTATAATGCATTATGAAATACACATTTAGTTGTGCGGATATAGGGATGAACTGTGGATTTGAAATAATAAATGCAGGAAGTGAAGAGGAGCTATTAGAAATGTTAAAAACTCATGCAAAGATGGAGCATGGAATAACATCAATTCCGCCAGAATTAATAGATAAGATAAAGAAAGCTATTAGGAAGTCTGGTAAATATTCATTTAGTTGTGAGGACATTGGAATGAATTGCGGATTTGAGATAATAGGAGCTTCAAGTGAAGACGAGTTACTTCAACAATTAAGCATTCATGCAAGAATGAGCCATAAGATGAACAATATTCCTCAAGATACAATAAATGCTATAAAACAGAAAATAAAAGTAAGCTAAAACTAATACATTTTTTAGTCTTTTTCTTCTGTTTTCGTGGTTATACCTTTGCTTATTACGGTTATCTAATTAAATGTTAGAAAATAATATAATATGATAGCAATGCAAACTAGTACTGTAAGTTTATTATCGCTCAATAAGATTAAAGTGATAAAGAGAGACGGAAGGAAAGAGGAATTTAAGCTAGAGAAAATCTTGGTAAAAATAGGTTTTGTTCCTTCTGAAGTTATAGACGGCATAGCTAGCGATATAATTCAGAATTCTAAGGATAACACAATTGATACAAGAACAATAGCAGATATTGTAGAGAGGAATTTGATAGAAAATTCTTTGGAACATCCAGAATTAATGGATTTGGCAAAGAAATATGTTTTAGCAAGGATTTATAACCACGTTTATGGAAAGGGCAAATGGAAAGATTTTGACCCAAAGGATCTTTTACTTACTTATAATGCACTTAAAGTTCTTGAAGCAAGATATTTACTAAAAGATCCTAATACCTTACGCTATATAGAAACCCCTCAAATGATGTTCAGGAGAGTTGCAAAGTACTTAGCTAGTGTAGAGCTCAAGTATGGCAAATCAGAGAGTGAAGTAAAAGCACTAGAGGAGAAATTCTACGAGATCATGAGTAATCTTAGATTCTTACCTAATACTCCAACTTTAATGAACAGCGGAACTAGACTGGGAATTTTGTCAGCGTGCTTTGTAATTCCAGTCAGAGATTCAATGACTACGCCAGAGGGCGACGGTATTTATGATGCTCTAAGAGCTATGGCCTTAGTTCACCAGCAAGGAGGCGGTACAGGTTTTGATTTCTCGGAGCTTAGACCTAAAGGAGATGTTGTTGCCTCGACAGCAGGTGTTGCTTCTGGTCCAGTATCATTTATGAAAATCTTTGACGTTTCAACTGACGTAGTAAAGCAAGGAGGAAAAAGAAGAGGAGCTAACATGGGTGTAATGCATGTATGGCATGCTGAAATTGAGGATTTCATTAATTCTAAATCTGGTAAGCTTAAGGACGTTCAATTGCAGAATTTTAACATTTCTGTAGGAGTTTATGATTATTTTATGGAAAAAGTTGAGAGAGGCGAAGAAGTCCCATTAATTACTCCTAGGAAGACTAGAATTCCTGGGACAGATCACGATTATTATATAAATAAAGCAAGAAATTATATGAGCGAAGAGTGGGTTCAAGAAGAGATATTAAATGAGTTGGAAGAAAAAGGTGGAGCAGTTTGGCTTGATGAGAGTAAGATAATTACTGTGGATGAAGCTCTAGCTATAGCAGAAAAAGAAGGTGCTATAATAAGGTGGATAAACGCTAGGTCACTTTTTGAAGAGATAGTAAAAAGTGCTTGGGATAGCGGAGATCCCGGCTTACTATTTATAGATGAGATAAATAGAAGGCATCCAGTTTGGTACCTAGGAAAAATTAATGCTACCAATCCTTGTGGCGAAGAACCCTTATTACCTTGGGAATCGTGTAATTTAGGTTCTATTAATTTAGAGAAGTTTGTTAAGGAGACGGAAAACGGTAAATATATAGATTGGGATGGATTGGCTGAAACAATAAAATACGCCGTTAGACTTCTAGATAACGTGATCGATGCTAATAAGTATCCGCTTAAGCAGATAGAGCAAGCTACCAAGAACACTAGAAAAGTGGGTTTAGGAGTTATGGGCTTAGCTAGGATGTTGATAAGGCTTGGTATACCTTATGATAGCGTAGATGCAATATACTTATCATATCAAGTGGCCAAGTTCATATATTATCATGCGTTTAAGACTTCAATAGAGTTAGCTAAAGAAAAAGGCTCTTTCCCTGCATATGACCCGTTAAGATATCACGATATATGGGAATCCGCTAGGCCATTCGAATACTTACTTGAGGTTACTAAGGTTGAAGGTAAACCTTCTGAGTATGTTCGTAAGCTAACTGCAATTGTTGATAAACTTGACTTTTCTGAGCTTAAGGCAGAAAGAATTAAGTATGGCTTAAGAAATTCTACTGTAGTTTCTGTAGCACCTACTGGTACCATATCAATAATTGCTGGAACTTCATCATCTATAGAGCCTTTATTTGCATTAGCATTCATTAGGAATGTTGCGGTGGGCAAATTTATGGAGATTGATCCTTTATTCTTGGAGTATTTGAGGAAGTATGAATTAGATAATCCAGAAGTTGTAAAGAAGGTTGCTGAAACTGGAACTGTTGGGGAAAACATGTTTATGCCAGCAACAATTAGGAAACTGTTTAGGACTGCTCACGAAGTTCCTCCAGAATTTCATTTATTACATCAAGCAGCGTGGCAACAATGGAACGATTCTGGTACTTCTAAAACTATAAACTTAAGGTCTGAGGAGCCTCCAGAAACTGTAGAGAGAGTATATCTGATGGCGTGGAAATTAGGAGTTAAAGGTATAACAGTTTATAGAGATAAGAGCAAATCACAACAAGTAATATACTTCGGAATAAAGAAGGAAAGGGAAGAGAAGGAGAAAAGAGAACAGGAAAAGAAGCAACAAATAATTCCATCGTCATTTAGAATGGAGAAGAAATTTGTCGAAGTAGATGAGAATTATGCAGGCGGATGTAAGACTTGTGAACTATAATGCAAAATATTTTTATATTTCTTTATCCTATTTTCAATTGATAAACTTATGTCTATTACTCCTCCATGTGAAATTTCAGTAAAGGAAATATTGCCTGCAGTGAGATCTATAATTGCTACAAAGCTCGTAAAGGAGAAAGGTCTTCCATTGTACGAAGCAGCAAAGAAAATGGGGATAACACCAGCTGCAGTGGCAAATTATATGAATAAAAAAAGAGGCAATAGCGTTAGAGAGCTTATAGAACATGACAAGAAAATGATGGAAATGATATCTGACTTTGTTGAGAAAGTATATCTTGGGACTAATGAAGATCTATCAAACTATTATTGTATGTTATGCTCTGAAGGCAAAAAAGTTCTTAAGCGTAGCGGTATAGATGTTCCTTTGTGTGCTTATGAATCATCCCTTATGCTTAAGCAATAATTTTTCTTTTTAAATAAGGTTCTATCAGTCTTCTTATTTTTATTCTAACGTTTTTTATTCCCCATCTTCTTATTGGAATTCTTACTCTATCGAATTCTGTAATTAACTCTTCTCCATCAGCTTTAACACTCTCTATTCTCCCAGAGAAAATTAATGTTGAAATTATGTCGTCGTCGGAGAAATTCTCTAAAATCAATGACAACTCTCCATTTTTATAATCAAAATACAGAGGAATTACTGATGATGGCTCTATTTTATAAATACTTACGTTATATTTAGGTTTACAATCTAATCTAATTATGTCGTTTTTTAGATCCCACGAAATTCTTGCAGGCTTAATTTCGTTCCATCTTCTTGATTTGATAATATATACTGGTCTCTCACTTTCTATTTCTATCTTTCCTAGATTAAATTTCATATTGAATGGATCGGAAGAAATTATAGATAATGCAGAATCTGATTGTAGCGATACAAAGCTTGATGCACTTATAGGATATCTGCTTTCTTCAATGTAGAAAGGATTTAAAAAGTAGAATTTGGGATTATAAAAGTTACTTTCTATTTTATATCCTGCAAGCTCGTATCCTTGGGTGCGTATATTGAGGTTTCCAGTTATTTCTCCTGGGCGAAAATAATACCATCTTTCCTCTATTAATGCTTTCCTTTCCCAAGGAGATGGATTAAAATATCCGTCTCCTTCATCACAAGGTATTAGATCTTTAACTAAATTTATAAGAGCTTTCTCATCTATTTTAGTAAAGCTCCAAGGTATTGCATTTATTTCTAATGGAGTTAGTACTATAAATGGTTCTTTTATGTTATCTTCTCCTTCAGCTAATATTTCACTTCCGTCTACTCCTATTATTTTTGCCTTATATTTCCATAGAACTTTCTTAACATTAGACAACTTAAGAAGTTGAGGCAATTGAGCTATATTTAGATCTTCATCACTTAATTTAACTGTATCAATATTAATAAACGGAATGGAAAAATTTATCATTATTGGTCCGACAAATGCCTTTTCGTCATCTCTCGGGTTCGGGGGTAATTCTTCATCCATTAATCTTTTCTAATTCTCTCCTAATTAAATCTGCTACTCTTTTTCCGTCAGCCCTTCCTCTAACCTTAGACATTACTTTACCCATTAATATGTTAAACGCCTTATCCCTCTTTTTGGTTATTTCCTCCTTAGATGTTTCTATAGTTTCCTTAACAATCTTCTCCAACTCTTCCTCGCTTAAAGAAGAGAAGCTACTAATAATTTTATCAATATTCACATTCTCTCCTTCTTTTTTCTCTTTGCTATACTTTAAAAGTATCTCTGGTATGGAATCTTTTGATATTTTACCAGAATTTAAGGCATCAAATACGCTATCTAGAACGTAATCCGTAATTGCCTCTGGGTCTCCTCCTTGAGACTTTAATGATTTTATCGTATTCTCTAAGGTAGTTGCTATAACAACAGGCGACACTTTAGGATACTTCTTAACGAAGTAATCGAATGAATCTAATCTAGGGCTATTTAGAACTTGTTTAGCTAACTCTTCACTTAAACCAAGGCTAATTAAGCTCTTTAATTTCTCTTCGGGAGTAGGTGGAATAATTTCTTTTGCTTTTTTAATTAGGTCTTCAGTTATTCTTATTGGAGGAATATCAGTCTCTGGATACATTCTTGCTGCTCCAGGCTGTGGTCTTAAGAACCTTGTCGTGCCATCTTCATTAGCTCCTCTAGTTTCCTTAGGTACTCCTTCTAAGGCATATAATATTCTATCTTTGATTACTTGAACTGCTAGATCCAATTTAGATTTTTCTCCTACAATTAATATAAAACCGTCATCATCTTTTACGTTTAATTCATCTTTTACCTTGTTTACCTCTTCTTGAGAAATTCCATAGTTAGGTAATTCGTCAATGTGGAATATTCCTCCTAATCCTGCAAGTACTTTCACATAATCAGAAACTTCTGTACCAAATCTCCTATTTGGCATCAGTTCTATGCCAAATATTCCTTTGAAATGCGGAACTTTTATTCCGTAAACTTTACCTCCTTTCTTTAACTCTCTTAGGATTACATTACTTTTGGTTTCCTTAAATAATTCTGTTAGATCTTTAACTACGTACCCTGAGGATATATTTTCTTTTGTAGCACCACGTTTTATTAACTCGTCTTTTATTTCTAAAAGTTTTAATTGTCTCATTGCCTCGTACTCTATTAGCTTAGGTATCAAATCGAGCTCCTGAACGCCTTTTATTTCAGTTTTTACTCCACCAGTTATTGATACATTTAAGTCTTGCCTTATAGTTCCTAGCCCTCTCTTTACTCTCCCAGTTAATCTTAGCATTTGTCCTATTTTTAGTGCTACTCTCTTTGCTTGTTCTGGACTATGAATATCTGGTCCAGTTGAAATTTCTATTAATGGAATTCCTAGCCTATCTAGATTATAAATAACGGAATCCTTAGTATCTTCAATTTTCCTAGCAGCGTCTTCCTCTATTGCAATAGTTTGAATACTAACTTTTCCATCCTCATCTTCTATATATCCGCCAAGCCCTACTATTGATGTTCTTTGAAAACCAGAAGTATTTGATCCATCTATCACTACTTTTCTCATGACGTATACTTCGTCAACTGGTGTTCCGTGAAACGCTAGAGTCATTGCTAGTCCTATTAATAATGCTTCCTCGCTCATTCTATGAGGAGGTTCTTCATCACATTCTACTAAACATGTAGCTTGTTGAGGTATTCTATATACATATTTCTTGTTTTTCTCCCACTCAAATAATGCTGCTACGTCTATTTCTCCTGTTTCGCTAAATACTGGTCTTAAATATCTTTCTAATGTATTTTTATATTCTTCACTAAGTATAGTCGGGCAATTGCAAAATAGCTTTGTAGACGTATCTAATTGTTGGTGAATTTCTAATCCTACTTTTAGTCCGAGCTTATTATAATCAATCATAATTCCACCTTGGGAAGAAATCTAAACTGTGCCTTGGGTTTATTTCTCCTACTAAATTTGTAAGCATTAATTTCTTAACTTTTTCTTGGTCAGACTCATGCGCAAGAACCCACATCAGTTTGACTATTGCAACCTCTGGTAGCATATCTTCTAATGGAACTACCCCAGCTTCTTGCAATAGCCTTCCTGTAGTATAAACATTCATATTAACTCTTCCGAACAAACACTGTGAAGTCATACCAACAAATACTCCGTCCTTTGTCATTTTCTTTATATAATCCACAAAAGATGTAGCTACATGACCTAATCCAGTACCTTCTAAGATCACTCCTCTGATTTTCTTATCCATTAAATATTCTAAAATGTCAGGGGTTAAACCTGGATAGTACTTTAAAAGAAATACGTGAGTATCAAATTTTGCGTCTTCTTCAACTTCATCTCTTTTGGGAATATAATCCGATCTTAGAATTTCTACTTTATTTTCTTTCCACCCTACTTTAGCTAAAGGTTTATCATTTATTGATTGGAAAGCATCTCTTCTACTAGTATGCATTTTTCTAACCTTAACTCCTCTGTGAGCTAAAGTGTATGTATCTGAGCTTTCTCCATGCATATTTATTACTACTTCACCAAATGGAGCCTTCTTAGCTAGAAGCACAGAAGAGTACAAGTTTATTGCTGCATCACTACTAGGTCTGTCACTACTTCTTTGTGAACCAACTAATACCACCGGTCCAGGCAATTTTAATGAAAAAGCCAGTGCTGATGCAGTATAAGCCATCGTATCTGTTCCGTGAGCAATAACTACTCCTTCATTACCTTCTTTAAACGCTCTCTTTACTGCTTCTGCAATTTTAATCCAATGCTCTGGTGTCATATTTTCACTAAGTATTGCAAAGAGTATTTCAGCAGAAATTTTTGCTATATTATTTATTTCTGGCATGAATTTTATAATATCCTCCGTAGATAATGCAGGTCTTACAGCACCAGTTTCATACTCTATTTTACTTACTATGGTGCCTCCGGTACTTATTATTTTTATTTCACTTTTAGTACTTTTACTAACTTCCTGAGTTTCCTTTTGGCTCTCAGATTTTTTCTTTATAAGCTTTATTTTTGCTGAAATTATTGAAACTCCAATATTATATCCATTATCTAATTTTATGACTATTATATCATCATATGGAGAATAAGAAGGCATTAGAATTCCTTTATAAGTATTGCCATTCTTTTCTATTTCTATCAAATCTCCTATATCTGCATTAATTTGTAATAAGCTCTGAAGAGCGGACCCTCTATAACCTTCAAGCATAGGAAAAAATAATTATATAATGTAAAAAAGCTTATGTAGCTTTCTCCTTAGAAGCTTTTAATATTCTCTTTTCAAACTCCTTCTTATTCCTGACTCTGGGTACTTCTTTGCTCTTGGGTTTTGGCTGAATTTTTGGAGTCTGATTTCTAACCTTTCCTGCCTTCGTTAACGAACCGTGGGATGGCATATCAACTTAATATAACATAAATAAGAATTTAAACTTACAGTTGAAAAAGCAATGGGACTATAATGAAGTTATACTTAGTTGAGCATGCTATAGGTACATTTGCCTTCGATGAAGATGGAAAATTAGTTGATTATGTACTTAATCCAAAGGACATTGGAAAATTAGTTGAAATTCTCCTAAATCATGAAAAAGGAGAACCTTTTCCTTCAACTTTAGAGCTAATATCAAAACTTAAGCCAGAAGAAGTGGTTGTAGAAAATGAAGCGGAAATTCCAAAGCTTAAAGTGAAGGCTTCAGCTACTTTAAACCATAAAGCAGCCAAAATGTTTAGATCTTCACTAGTGAAATTCGCCTTAGATTCAAAATTTGCATCTTCTGAAGGCGAGTTATATAGTTTCCTTTATCAACTTTCCTTTGAATATACAAGGAGGAAACTAAGGACTGCCGCGCAAAAAAGAGACTTATTGGCAATACAAGCAGTTAGAGCAATGGATGATATTGATAAATCAATAAATCTTTTCTCAGAAAGGTTAAGAGAGTGGTACAGCTTACATTTCCCAGAATTAGACAAATTAGTAGAAGACCATGAGACTTACGCCAAAATTGTTTCTACTTTCGGTTATAGAGATAATATAACTTTAGAAGGATTAAAGAGTATTAATATTGACGAGAAACAAGCTAAGAAAATATTAGATGCAGCAAGTAAAAGTATAGGTGCAGATATCTCAGAGGATGATATAAATTCAATAAAACAACTTTCTAATGCTATATTATCATTATATAACATTCGTAATAGTTTATCGGATTATGTAGAGTCAGTAATGAAAGAAGTTGCTCCAAATATTACTGCACTAGTCGGTGCAAATCTAGGAGCAAGGCTATTAAGTTTAGCAGGTAGCCTAGAGGAGTTTGCAAAAATGCCTGCTAGTACTATCCAAGTTTTAGGTGCAGAAAAAGCTTTATTTAGAGCTCTAAGGTCTGGAGGCAGGCCACCAAAGCACGGTGTTATATTCCAGTTTCCAGCAATTCATAGTTCTCCTAGATGGCAAAGAGGTAAGATTGCTAGGGCTTTAGCAGCAAAATTAGCCATAGCTGCTAGAGTAGATAACTATAGCGGGAGATTTATAGGGGATCAATTAGTAGAACAGTTAAATAAGAGAATAGAGGAAATAAAAACTAAGTATGCACAACCTCCTCCAAGAAAACCACAGCCACAAGCTCCGAAGCAGAAGAACTTTAAGAAAGGAGGAGGTGGCGGGAAGAAAAATAAAGGAAAGAAAGGTAAGAGGTGATTAAATGTCAGAAAGTATTAAATCCGTAAAAGAAACAAAAATGGAGAATGTATTTGAATGCGAGTATGAAGACGGAACTACAAGATTATGTACTAAAAATTTAGCTCCAGGATATTCGGTTTACGGAGAGAGACTAATTAAATATAACGGAATAGAATATAGAGAATGGAATGCTTTCAGAAGTAAGCTAGCCGGAGCCATATTAAAAGGATTAAAAGAAAATCCTGTTAAAAAAGGAGTAAAAGTGCTTTATTTAGGAGCAGCATCTGGAACTACACCTAGTCATGTTTCAGATATAGTAGAGAAAGAAGGAAAAGTTTATGGAGTAGAATTTTCTCCTAGAGTTGTAAGAGAGCTTATCTTAGTTGCTCAAAGAAGGCCTAATTTATTTCCAATATTAGCTGATGCTAGATTTCCTCAAAGTTATATGCCATTAATAGAGAACGTAGACGTACTTTATGTTGATATTGCACAACCAGATCAAACTGATATAGCTATTTATAACGCTAAAATATTCTTAAAAGAAGGCGGAAGTTTACTTCTGGCAATAAAGGCTAGAAGCATTGACGTAACAAAGAATCCAGAAGAGATATTTAAAGAAGAAGCTTCTAAACTTGAGAGGAGTAATTTTGACGTGAAGCAAGTAATAAACCTAGATCCTTACGATAAGGATCACGCAATGGTCTTAGCGAGGTTTAAAGGGTAAATGCTTGATAAAATTCTAGAGTTAGGTTTAAAGGAAATCTTTGGTAGTTCTCCCGCAGAAAAAGTTACTTTAAAGGATGCGCTCCAAGGCAAAAATAAGATTAGGCTAAATAACGGTTTTTATCACGAATTAAATTTAGCTGAAGTGAAGGATTTTTCTTCTAAAGTTCCTCTTTATCTATGGTCATTAGTTTATCTTCCTATTATAATTTTAAAACTACCTGAACCAGGTCAGTTTTCTTTAGAAGGCTCAGAGTGGGATAAAAAAGCAGTCAGTTTGATTCTTAATAAAGAAGAAGGAGATAAAATTATATTAAATACCGTAGATGTAGAGGATTTATTAAGGCGATATAAAACATTAATCTTTATAACTCTTAGTAGTAATATATTGTTTTCAGCAAATAGTGAACTTGGCGAAGGTATCTAAAATGACGATTAGGGTAAATGATGTAATAAGGATATTAGAAGATGAAGGCTTAAATTATACTATTATAAATTATCCAGAGAAAAATAAAAAATCTATAGATATAATAGTTGAGTTTAAGAGAGGTTCTCAGGAAAAGAAGAAATTAGTAGTCAAAACTTCATCCGATAAGATAGGAAAAGATGAAATAACAGATTTAAAGAATTTCTCTTATCTAACGCAAAGTATTCCTTTAATAATAACTGATGAAACTGAAGAGGACATAGCTATTGAGAAAGATAAAGTTATTGGTTTGTCACTATTTGGGTTTGAGAGATTACTCAAAGGTGATAAAATATTTGTCTATAGAACTAGGGGAGGAATGTTTGTAAGGATAAGACCAGAAGTATTAAGGCAAAAAATGAGGGAAATGAATTATAGCATGGGAGACGTAGCCAAAATGCTAGGAGTTTCGAGAAAAACTATTTATGACTATGAAAATGGAGATTCCGATGTGTCCATAGAAATTGCAGAGAAGCTCATAGATATTTTTGGTCCAGAAATAATAGGTGACGTTTGTGAAACATACCAAGCAGACGATAAGGTTAGTGTTGATAAAGATCACAAAGTCATAAATATACTAGAATCTAAAGGATTTAAGGTAGCTACGCTTAAATTTACTGCTGTTGATATAATAGCTTCAAATAATTCAAAGAAGTTAATAATAACTATTGAATCAAGAAATCCAGATAATTCTATAAAAAAGATTCAAGAGGCAAGTAAAATAGCCGAAGAATTTAATCTAAATATGATAGTCATCTCTAAGTCCAGCAGTAGAGCTAAAGAATTAGAAAAAGATGGTTTCAAAGTGTATTTAGATCAGAATTTAGATGAGTTAAAATATGAGATTGGTGGAGATTAAAGAAGGTAAAGCAAGGATATTTATTCCGGATCCTAAGGAATACGAGAAAAATGGAAAATTTGACCCTTCTTGGGCCCCTGTATTTTATAATCCTAGGATGACGTTCAATAGAGACATAAGTGTTATAGCGGTGTCTGTAATTTCGCCTAAATCAATAATAGATGCATTAGCAGCATCTGGTATAAGAGGTATAAGATATTACTTAGAATCTAATTCTCCTATAGAAGAAATTATATTTAATGACAAAAGTAAGGTAGCTGTAGATCTAATACGTAAGAATGTAGAAGTAAATGGAGTAAAAGTTGCAAAAATAACTAATAGGGATGCTAATTCATTGTTATACGAAGTTATTACAGATTATGTGGATATAGATCCGTTTGGCTCTCCTTCACCTTTTATCTTATCCTCTGTTAATGCGGTAAAGAATGGTGGGCATGTAGCGTATACTGCTACGGATTTGGCCCCATTAGAGGGAAGTGCAAAAAAGTCTTGTAAAAGAAAATATGATGTCAATAATTCAAAGTTAAGCTTTTCTAAAGAAGTTGGCATAAGAGTTTTACTATCTAAAATAGTAAGGGAGGCAGCAATATTAGAAAAAGCTGTAGAGCCAATATTTGCTTTTTATAATGATTACTACTATAGACTAATAATAAGAGTAACTAGGGGTGCAAAAAAGGCTGATGAAAGTATAGAAAAATTAGGATATTTTTATGAGTGCGAAAAATGCGGCTTTTCTGGGTCTTCAAAAGACCCAATAGAAAAATGCCCCAGATGTGGTAATAAAGTTAAAATTTCTGGTCCTGTATGGCTAGGTAAGATAAATGATGACAGTTTTGTTCATAAAATGATGGATTATTTACAAAACTTTTCCTACATTAAAAACTTTGAAGCAATTTCTATATTACTGCATAAAATTTTGCAAGAAAATAAATATCCTCCAGGTTACTATAACTTAGAATTTATAGCTTCAAAATATAAAATAAATGTTCCAGCAAGAGAAAAGATAATAGAATGTCTAGGAGAAGCATCGCAGACTCATTTTAGCTCTAAAGGCATAAAGACTAGCAAAAGCTTTGATGAAATCTTAGAATGCATGAAGACCTTAGCCAACAAGGTATAATATCCATTCTGAAAGCTTACTGCAAGATCCAGGATTAACATGAGCTCCATTATTACATTTATAAAGAAGCTTGCACGAGAAGCATGGTATTTCTCTTACAGAATCTAAATTTATATAAATATCATTATTAATAGATGAGGACTTAGTCGCAAAGAGTTTTACGACGCTTTTCCCGTTCTCTTTAACTGTTCTTTTAACAATAACTTTCTTTTCAATAAGTCTTTTAACAATCATACTTAATTCTCTTGTAGATAATCCTACAGATTTAGCTAATTCTTGTTGTGAAATACCTTCATCGCCTTTTTCTAATATTTTTTCTTGTATTAAATTCTCATAACTTGATATATTTGATTCCATCAAGAATCACCTATAGCCAAATATATAATATATAGCTTAGAGTTTAATTACTTTGCTATTAGATTTGTTTATAAACTTACTTCAATATCGAAATTTTTAATAATTTCTTTATATCTGTTTCTTATTGTTACTTCTGTGATATTTAATGAATCAGCTATTTCCTTCTGAGTTTTTTTCACGTCCATAAGAGTGCTTATTAAATATACCGCAGCGGCGCTTAATGCTAGATAACCTTTCCCACTAGTTAGGCCATTCCTATACATAATGTTAACCATCTCTGCAGATTTAGTTGCTACGAGTTGGGGCAAGCCTAATTTTTCTACAATTTTTGGAATATATTCAACCGGCTTAATTTTCGGCTTAAAGTTTTGTAGTTGTTTTGATACCTTATGTACTCTTTCTAAAGCTTTCCATAACTCGCTGGAGGAAAGGGAATATCTGGTTTTGATCTCTTGCAAATATTTAGGTATATTATTTACTTGGCATGAATAATATAGTACTGCGGCAATTAACGCATACGAATCTATTCTCTTTGCTAAACCATTCTCAACTAATTTTCTTAATATAAATGCCGCAGTTTCTTTTACATGTTCCGGCAAATCTAATTTTGATGCTTCGCTGTTAAGCATTGAAAGGTATGTGACTAATTTTTTATCCTTAGATGAAACTCTAATTCTATTTTGCAATTTTTGCATTTTCATTAGCTTTATTCTATCTTTTACCTTATCATATCCTATTCTAGTTGAAAGCCCTTGATCGTGAACTTTCAAAGTCAATGGAGATCCAATTCTTTCTCTTTCAAGCCTGTCTTGATAATTATATGCTCTCCATTCTGGTCCTTGATCTATTACTTCGTCTTCTAGTACTGCTCCACAGTTAGCACAAATATATTGACCTCTTTCGGGATCATATCTTATATCTTCTGAGGAACAAACTGGGCATTTCATTTTCTTCTCACCTTCTCTACCAATTCTATGTAAACTTCCTTAGGAGGGTTATAATGAGGAAATGGTTCTATTAGCGCATAAGGAGAGTTAACGTTTCCTATTATATCTAAAACTTTACCTACTCTTTGCTTATTTTCATCAAGAACTACAAAGCCTATTGGATCATTTTTTATAAAATTTATGTTCTTATTTTCAATTTTAATAAGCCACTTATTTTTCAAAGTGTACTTATAAAAATGTCCAAGCTCAATAATTCTTACTTTTCTCATAAACAAAAGTTATGCAAACCCTACGTTTATATTATACTATAATAATACCAACGTAATTTTTACGTTGGTAATACAAGATTGGGATTAAGAATTATGTGCAAGCTATATTTAAAAGCCAAGTTGATGTTAAGAAGAAAGGATATATTTAACATAATCTATTGCAGAATAATTAGGAGAAAAATTATTAATAAGATATCCTAATACCAATGCGATGAGTAATTCAGCTACCAATAGCGCAGAAGAGGCTATTTATAAGAAAATAGCAGAAATAAAAGATGAAATTTCTAAGTTAAAACAAGAGAAAACTCAAGCATTGGAGGATTTAAACAAATTAAAACAAAAGAAGCTAGAAAAAATAGAAAAGCTCAAAGGAATTAGATCACAAATAGATACTGTAAGAAACGAATTCTCACTTAGGCTTGAAGAATTAAAGAAGCTTAAAGATAGAAAACAACAGTTACTGCAAGAAATTCAAGGAATGAGAAAGCAGTTTGACGAGATAAAAGCCATACTTCAAAAAACTCAAGGTTTAGATATTGATGCAATAGAAAGGAGAATACAAAGCTTAGAATGGAGACTTCAAACTTCCTCATTACCTTTAGATGAGGAAAAGAGAATTGTTCAAAAAATAGCAGAATTAGAGAAAAAATTAGGAGAGGCAAGAAAAATGTTAGAAATTAAAGAAAAAGGTACAGTAGAAAGAGCAGAATATCTAGCTAAGAGAATAGAATTATCCACAATAAGGCAGCAAATAGCCAGCATAATAACAGAATTATCTCAGAAAAGGAATATTTTAAATTCGCTAAAAGAAGATAGAGAAAAGACCAAAAAGGAAATAGATGAAATAAATAAACAAATAGAAGAGATTAGAAATAAGATAGGTAATATAAATAATCAGATAAAAGAGAAGAATAATGAAATTGAGAATTATATAAAACAGTTAAAAGGAGAAAAAGTAGAGGCTACATCATCAAGACCAACAAGAGAAGAAATTATAGAAAAGAAGAAGAAAATTGCGGAAGAAAAGCTAAAGTCAGGTCAAAGGCTTACTTTTGAGGAACTTTTAATACTTTATGGTGAAAATGATAAGGAAGATGGCAAAGACAGTGATAATATATATTGATATAGACGATGACTTGAGTTTAGCAGGAATTAAATCACCAGTAATAGGAGAGGCTAACGTAAAGGAAGCCATAGATAAGGCTTCAGAAATAATGGCCGATGATTCAGATTTTAACTCAATGATAGTAGCTTATAATATATATAAGAAAATGAAAAAAGAAGGGCAAGACGTAGAAATTGTATTCCTAGCAGGCTCTCAGAAAGGTGGCTTAGAAGCTCAGAGAAAGATATCAGCTCAATTAGACGAAATAATAAAGGAATTGAATCCTCAGGATAGTATAGTTGTCTATGATAGCCCAGAAGATGCAAAGGCACTACCAATAATACAATCTAGATTAAAAATTTCTGGAGTTCAAAGAGTTATAGTAGAGCAACATAGAGGAGTAGAAGAAACGTATATTCTTTTAGGAAAATATTTTAAAAAGATATTAAACGAACCAAGATATTCAAGGATTTTTTTAGGAGTGCCTGGTGCAATACTTTTTGCTGCAGGAATTCTTGAAGTTTTAGGTTTAATCTCGTACATAGTTCCAGTCATTACAATTCTTATTGGCAGTGCTATGATAATAAGGGGATTTGATTTAGACGAGATGATGGAAAAATGGTGGGAAAACTCTACAATTATGGTAATAGCTGCTTTACTCTCTTCCATATCTTTTGCAATATCACTCATTAATGGGTATTTTACATATATTTCAATTAAAGGTAATAGCGTATATGTTATCTCTACAGTAATTTCTTCGATGTTACCTTATATTACATTTAGCATACTAATATTATTAGGCGCAAAAGCCTTATCTAGTGCTCTAGATAAAAGTATAAAATTATTTCATGACATTATAAAAATTAGTGCTATAATTATTTCATATTATATTATTACAGATGTATTGAAAAACTTAGAGGAAGGAATTTATATAATTCAGTTTCAATCATTTTATGCTTTAACGATATCCTCAATGGTACTAATTTTTGCATATATAATATTAAATCTGATAGAAAAATACAAATTTAGTTCAAGCTAATTTGCTAATTTTATCTCTCACTTCTATAGGTAGATCTTCAAGCTTTTTAACTAAGGCATTTCTAGGCTTTTTAATATTCTTACTTACTATGATATATGAATCTGGAGAATTTTCATCTCTATTTTTTAAAACTCTTACTTTTATGAAATATTTTCCTGTATCGACGTAAAGGTATTTCTTATGCTTTAGCATAAGAATGAGTAAGAAAAAGACGTTTATATTTCTAATTCTTCCTCCTCTTCTATTGGCTTTATGCAGTCTAACTCGTTCAGTTTATCAAATATTTTCTTAACAGCTTTGTACACTTCTTCTTCCCTCTTTGCACCAGTTATTACCATTTTTCCGCTACTGAAAATTAGAAGCACTACTCTAGGGTCGTCCATTCTAAATATTAATCCTGGAAACTGCTCTGGTTCATACATATTGTTTTCAAGGAGGAAGGCGGCTTTATCTAAATTGACGTGAACATGCATGTTCGCAGAGGCTACTATGTTCTGTATCTGTATTTTAGGTTTTCCAGTTATTTTTATTCCGTATTTCTTCAAAGTTTTTATTATCCTTTTTACAGCCTTTATTAGTTCTTCAGTGCTTTTAGCCCCTGTTACCACCATCTTGCCAGATTTAAATATGAGCGAAGTAACTTTTGGACTTTCAAGCCTAAATATTAAGCCTGGAAATTGATCTGGATCGTATTCAACGTTAGGTACACTTCTTTCCATAGCATATAAATCTAGTTGTTGGTCAAGAGTAACTGTAGCTACGATATTTTCTATGCTTATAATTGGTTTATAAGTGATGGAGTTAGAGATTCAAATCACCATATAAATATCTTATATACTCATTTATAAACCCATATTTAAACTACAATATTCTTTAAAAGCTCTAATTTGGGGAATTCCATTATCCCTTCTCCTTCAATTATTACATAAGGTTTAGCTTCTTCCAAAATGCCATAATTTCTTATTAGCGGGCTCATATAATTATTATGAATTAGTGAAATATCATTACCTGCTTGGTAACTACCTATGGCCGGTAAAATTAAGGCTTTTGACCCATTTTTTAATGGTACGAGTAAAAATGCTTGCAATTTCCTTGAGAAGCCTAATTTATCTCTAAGTGAAATTCGTGGATGTTCATGACCTATTATGTAGATAACGTTCTCTTTAGGTTCTATATCCTTATGACCATGGAAAATTATCATGTTATCAGTTACTATTTCATCTTTTATTTCTATATCAAATTTATCAGTTACTAAAGAAATATAGTTATCGTGATTTCCCCTTATTAATGTTAGTTTAACCCCTAGGTCTTTTATTGTAGAAAGTGCAGAAGTTAAATCTTCTTTCTCTTGCTTTCCTAGTCCGTTAAAAATATGTTTGAAGTCTCCATCAATTATTATATTATATGTATTAAATTCTCTAATTATCTTATTTACTATATCCAAAAATTTTTTCTTTTGTACTCTAGGTAGAAATATTCCTTTTCTTGCCATTTCTTCTTCATAGCCTATATGAACATCGGAAATAATTGCAGTATTAATACTCTTTATATAAATTCCAGGTATGTCTCCCTCAATGTATATCCCCTTCTCTATTTCTATCATTTCGAACACCTTTTATATTCCATGAATAAAAATATGCAAAATGCTCTACTTTATAGGCTTAGGTTTGGCAAAAAAATTTCTTACTCAAGCTTCTATAGATGCAATGAGAAAAGTCGACGTATTATATTTAGACGCCTATACCTCACTTTCCTGTGACATAAACAAGGAATACTTAGAAAAATTACTCGGAAGACAGATCATTCTTGCTGACAGGAACACTTTGGAGAATAACTCAAAAAGTATTATAAAACTTTTAGAAGACGGTAAATCGGTTGGTATAGCGACTATAGGAGACCCAATGATAGCCACAACTCATGTGAGTTTAGCTACAGAAGCCAAGAATAAAGGATATAACGTGATGATTATTCCAGGAATTTCTGTTCATTGCTATGTCATTTCAAAATCTATGCTGTCTTCATATAAATTTGGAAGATCTGTTACAGTTGTATATCCTTACGATAAAATTCTTGATACTACCCCTTATGAGGTAATAAAGGATAATTCGTCTAGAGGATTGCACACAATTCTTTATCTTGATTTGAAAGAAGGAAAGCCAATGAGCGCTAAGGATGCAATATCGCTCTTACTTCAAATGGAAGAGATAAAGAAAGAAGGAATTATAACTCCTAGCACTCAAATTATCATAGGCCAAAGATTGGGTTGCGAAGACGAAGAAGTTAAAGCTTTAACAATAAGCGAAGCATTAGAATATAAATATAAAGATCCGCCTCACATTATAATAGTTCCATCTAAAAATCTCCATTATATGGAGGTTGAGGCTTTGAAATGTCTTCATTAAGAGATAGAGTAATTAAATATATTAACGGGATGAATGATAGATTATCAAAAATTAGCATGCCAGATTATCAAAAAATTATAGATCTAGCTAAGCAGTATACTGAAGATGCTAAATATTACTTAGATAAAGGCGACATAGATACGGCAATAGTAGATATAGCATATGCAGAGGGTCTATTAGATGCAGTCCTTATTATAAATAATAAGGATCCTGACTCCGATATTTCAAAAAAGGTCTTTGTAGGCGGTACATTTGATATAATACATCCGGGTCACATAGAATTTTTAAGAGAAGCTTCAAGATTAGGAAGAGTTTATGTCTCTGTTGCAAGAGATAAAAATTCTGAGAAAATCAAAGGTAGAAAACCCATAAACGATGAGGAGCAGAGATTAGAAGTAGTGAAAAGTATTAGGTACGTTTATGACGCATTTTTAGGAGACGAAAAAGACTTCATAAAAAGCGTTGAAAGAGTAAAGCCAGATATAATTTTCCTAGGTCCAGATCAACGCGTGAATATAGAGGAGTTAAAAAAAGAATTAGAAAAAAGAGGTATAAATGCAGAAATAGTTAAAATGCCAGAAAGGATAAATAAATGGAAACATAGTAGTACTACATCTATTATAAATGAGATCATTTCTAGGTATTGCAAATCTTAGATTAAAGCTTCTATTACAACTTCGTCTCCATCTTTAAGAGAAAGTTTTTCTCTCAAATAATAAGGAGAAATTATTTCTATTACGCTTTTAGGATGGGTTGTCCTTAGAGGTATAACTATTGCTGCAGGCTCTAGATCGTTTATTCTGGCAGGATATGCTTTCACTGCACCTAAGACTCTATTCTCATCTCTATATTCTGGTATATTTATATACCTTGAAGTATCTAAAAGAAGCCTATTTTCAAAGGAAATTCTATCATAAATCACAATATTTAATGTTCCTGGAAAAGGAGTAAATCCTAAAAATTTTTTAAATGAATTCTCATAATATGGCAAAGAAAGAAATAGCTTACCTTCTCCTAAACCGGAAGTTACTTTTCCTTTAATTCTTATTTCGTGTTGAAACGCTATCGCTGACGATATTTCATTTAAACAATTTAAAAGAAAATTTTCACCTTTTTCTGTAAGTCTTATTATTTCTCCATCTTTGGTTTCAATTCTAATTATCAAATTAGCATCTTCTAATTCCTTTAATTTCCTAGATACAGATTGTTGAGAAATATTGAACTCTTTCGCTAGAATTTGTTGTGTTATTTCTCCTCTTTCCTTTACTAGATTTATTATCCTACTTAATGTACATATCTCAGTTAGCATTGATTATTACCTGAGCCTAATTCAGCTTCTGCATACTCTCCGTGTATGTCGTCTTCAGTATCTTTAGTTGCCCAGTTCCATTTATCACTCCACGCATTACCTATTTGTATTGGTTTATCTAATTTACTTAATAGAACAATCCTACTGGGTACGTGCTCTGAAATAATTTTATATCCAGTATACTTTTCCATTAATTTAGCAAACTCTCTCACTTCTGAGTGTCTTGGCATTGCATCCCTACTCAACCTTAATGTTGAAGGTCCTACATGCATGTAAGCCTTTACTTCAATATAAGTAGGCATAGCTATTTCAATTAATTTTGCAAAATCTTTCGCATCTTCTTCACTCATATTAAATCCTTTTATCATAGTCATTCTTATTACGGTAGGAGAACTAAAACTCGGTAGTATTTCAAGAGTTTTTAGGAATAAATTCCATGAATTAGCTACTATAGGTCTATTTATTAGCTTATGTTTTCTTTCATTAGGAGCCTGTATTGATACAAAGAGTTGAGTTGGTTCTTCTTCTAAACTAGCTAGAACATCCGGTCTAACTCCACTAGTTACTAGGAATGTAGTTAATCCCCTCTTATGATATTCGTGAATTAATTCCCCTAATCTATCATATAATGTAGGCTCTCCAGTTAAGCTTATAGCTACATGTGCAGGTTTCATAGCTTCTTTAGCCATATTAGGATCTACTCCTTTTCTTCCTAGATAACCAGAAACTGCCCTCTTATGTTCCTCAATACTTTTCTCTGCAATATATTCTGGATCATCTGTTATAGGTAGTTTAGTCTCATCCCATTCTAAGCCAATGTCTTCTGGCTCAAGCCTCCAGCAGTGTATGCATCTAAACCAACACCATGCAGCAGTAGGCGTCATTTGAACGCATCTATGACTTTCTATTCCATAGAATTTCCCTTTGTAACAATACCTCCCCTCAGTTAATGCTTCATGAGTCCAGTGGCATTTCTTATAAGCACTATGATTTCCTATTATATGATACTTCTCTTTTTCCATTTCTTCCATTATTCTACTTAACGTGTCTATCCTTAACGTTGAGACAACCATAATAGTCAGTTTAAAATAGTACATCTAATTTAAAAAACCTTATACAATAGGTGCAGTTAAATCGTGCATATTTAAAATCTTTTCTATGTTTATAGATATTCCAATTAGCATGGTATCCGATAGATATCTTCCCATCATTTGGAGGCCAACGGGTAAGTTATTATAAAATCCTGCAGGTATAGATATCGCAGGGACTGCAGCTAGATTTGCAATTACAGTATTTAAATCCATTGCATACATCTTTATTGGATCATTAATTACTTCGCCTATTTTAGGAGGCAAAACAGGCATTGTAGGTGATAATAAAACATCGTATTTACTAAATAGCTGGTCTAAACTATTCTTTATTAACCTTCTCACTTTTAAAGCCTTTATGTAATATTCCTCATAATAACCTGCACTGAGAATGAAAGAGCCTAGCAAAATTCTCCTCTTAACTTCCATTCCAAATCCTTCTCCTCTGTTCTTACTAAATGTTTCTATCCAGTTTCCTTCAAAATGCTTACTATATCCATATCTAACTCCATCATATCTAGCTAAATTAGAGCTTGCTTCTGACATGGCTATTATATAATAAGCTGGTAAAGCGTATTCTGCATAACCTAGCTTTGTCTCTTCTATTATCGCGCCTTCAGAAGATAACTTATCAATAGCTGTTCTAATAACACTGACTACACTCTTATCAGACATTTCTAAAATATCGCTAAGTATACCTATTTTAATTCCTTTTATAGGTATTTCGCCTGGAGGACTGTCTACCGAATATTTAATTGTTGTTGCATCTTTATCATCTTCTCCAGCTATTATAGAGTATAATAAACCAAGGTCTTCAGCATTTTTTGCCATAGGTCCTATTTGCTCTAGGCTATTGGCATACGCTATTAAACCGTATCTACTTACAGTGCCGTAAGAAGGTTTTAAACCAAAAGTCGCAGTAAATGCGGCCGGAGCTCTGATTGATCCTCCAGTATCACTTCCAAGCGCCAGATCTACATATCCTGCTGCTAATGCAGCGCCACTACCTCCAGATGATCCTCCAGGGGTTCTTTCTAAATCCCAAGGATTCCTTGTTGGACCGAAATAGCTAGTTTCAGTTGTGGAGCCCATTGCAAATTCGTCCATATTAGTCTTTCCTAGTATCACTGCTCCCTCATTTTTTAGTTTCTCTATAACTGTAGCATCATAAGGAGGTATATAATCGCTAAGCATTTTTGAAGCACAAGTAGTTCTTATTCCTTTGGTAGAAATTACATCCTTTACTGCAATTAATACACCTGCAAGTTTGCCTCCTCTTTTAATACTTTCTTTCACTTCTTTTTTTACTTCTTCTTCATCCCTTAGCGTAATGAATGCATTAATATTCTTATCTAATTTATTAATTCTCTCAAACGTTTTAGCCACATACTCTTCTGGGTCTAAATTTCCATTCTTTAAGTCTTCTACAAGTTTGCTAATCATTTTTTATTCCACCGTGCTGGGTCCTATAATATATCCATTTTCCTTCCTTTTTACGTTTTGTAATGCAGAATCTCTATCTAGAGGAGTTTTTATTTCGTCTTTTCTTAATTTGCCTTGAGGTATTGGGTGAAATAAAGGATCAACATTTTCTAGATTTAGCTCGTTAATTTTGTTAAAGAACTCTAGGATTTTTGATATATCATTTTTTATAATTTCCTTTTCATTATCGTTAATCTCAACTAGGGCTAATCTTTGAAGCTTTTCTATCAGTTGATCATCAACTTTTATTTTCATTGTTGAACACTCTCTGCTATCCAATTCAAATAATTTTCTAATCCTCCAGTAACATCTAATGTAATTATTTCTGGTAATTGGTATGGATGTAGTTCTTTAATTCTTTTTATTATTTTCTCTTTAACAGAAGAATCTGTTTTTATAATAAGTAAACTTTCATCGTCTTCAACTACTTTTCCTTCCCATCTATAAGTAGATTTAACATATGGAATTATATTTACACAAGCAGCCAGTTTTTCTTCAACTAAGCTTCTAGCTAATTTCTTTCCTGATTCTAATCCAGAAATAGTGGTAAGAACTATAATAGCTGTCATATTTAATAAGGTATTATGCCGTAAATTAAATCTTGTGAAAATAAAGGATATAATAGACTTACCTTTACCAGGTTTAAAGGAATCTTTAGAATACGGAATTTCAGAGGCCGAGTACTTAGGTAAGGAATTTATAGGAATTACGTTATCAAACGGGGATGGAATAATTTTACATGTAAATCCATATTCTGATGAAATAATTGGAGCGTATTTAATGACTATTAAACAAAATAGTGAGAAAAGGCTAATTGGTGTCTTTAAATATGAGGGAGGTAATACTTATTTTATTTATGAAATAACTGATTTAGTTGATTACATTAATAGATTGACTAATGAAAGAGTAGTTTACGTTGAAGTGATAAAGGATGTTCTCGAAGACTTTTTACTTAACGCGGTGGCTAGATGAGGATACTTTCTCAAAACTTTTAACATTTGCTAGATTCTTGGGTAGAGAGAATGGTGTCTCCGAATTCGTAATAGACATTGAAAGGGCAAGAAAAAATAGAGTAAGAGTAGAAGAAATAAAGGAAACACTAAAAGATATTGGCGTAAGTTTAACAGAAGAAGAGTATAGAGAATTGCAAAAATTGCTTCCCACGTATGATGTAGAGTTTTCAATAAATAGAGGCAAATTGATAATTATACCTCATGTTTATGTTATGGATATCATCAAGAAAAGTGAGGGCAAAATACCTATAAAGTATAATAAGCAAGATAAGATTTTTGAAACGTATCCATATTATTATTACGATTTAAAAGAGCTATTTATAGAGAATGGTTTAACGGTAAAAGAATTAAATTTAGAATTTAAGAAATTTGATTTTTCATTAAGCGTAACTTTAAGGGATTATCAGAATGAAGCAATACAAAAGTGGAAGGATAATAATTATCGTGGAGTTATCGCATTACCTACTGGGGCAGGAAAGACAATAATTGGTATAAAAGCTATAGAAGAAACAAAGGTTCCTACATTAATAGTAACTTTCACCAGAGAGCAAATGTTACAATGGAAAGAAACTATAATGAAATTTTCCTCAATTAGACCAGAAGTTGGCTTATATTATAGTAACGAGAAAGAAATTAAGCAAATAACGCTTTCAACTTACCAAACAGCATTTAGACATGTTACTGAATTAAGCGATAAATTCGATTTATTAATAATAGATGAAGCCCATCATTTGCCTGCAGATAAGTTTAGAGAAGTAGCGTTAGGAATTTTAGCAACAAAAAGGTTAGGCTTATCGGCTACTCCATTTAGAGAAGATGGTCGTCATGAAGAGTTATTTAAGTTAATGGGAGGAATTGTCTATTATAAGCCAGTAGATGAGCTAATTAAAAAAGGATATTTAGCTCCCTATGACATAGTGCAAGTTAAGGTCTTTTTAACCGCCGAAGAAAGGAAGAAATATCTTACTTTACTCAATAAATTTAGAGTATTGTCCAAGAATAAAAAATTGAAGGAACTCATAATACTAGCTAAAAACGGAGATAGTAATGCAATTGAAGCCATAAAGGTCTACAATGAAATTAAAAAAGTAGTAAATTTTGCCCAGAATAAAATGCTTAAAATAGAGGAGATATTAAATAAAGAGAAAGGAAAGAAAATTCTAATTTTTACTCAATATGTAGATCAGGCAAAAGAAATAGCCAGAAGATTCAATACTTTACTAATTTCTGGAAAAATGTCTAAAAATGAAAGAAAGAAAGTTCTTGATACGTTTAAGTTTATGAAAAGCGGAGTACTTACATTAACTACTGTAGGTGATGAAGGCTTAGATATTCCAGATGCTAGTGTTGGGATAATAGTTACTGGTACAAGTTCAAGAAGGCAATTCATTCAAAGACTAGGTAGAATACTAAGGCCTGTTAATGGTAAGAGGGCAATACTTTACGAAATTATAGTAGCTGGTACACAAGAAGAATATCAATCAAAGAAGAGGAAAGAAGATTCTATTCTAGACGAAATTCAGATTTCCTCGGAATATTCAGATGATATGTAATAATAAAGAGATAAAGATGCAAGTTCTAAAATCGGATTATTAACAGAGTTTACGTGAATTTTAATGTTGCCATTAGTGTCTCGCTTAATATATATTAGTGGGTAATTATCTATACTAATTATAGGTATTCCATCTACCCCTAAACTATTAATTAAAATTTCTTTATTATCTAATATCTTCTTTAAAGTATATCCAGGTAAAAATTCTGGGCTCTCTACCTTAATTTTACCTTGTACCTTGAGCTTTCCTCCATCAAATATTATTTCTTCATTTCCGTGGATTCTTACTCCATCTACCCAGATTAAAGAGTCAATTTTTCTATTACAAGAGTCACTTATTAATGATAAAGAAGGTAAAACTAATTGAATTCCATTAGACTTAACGCTTGTTGGTTTTACTACTATAACATCTCCTTTTCTTACTTCTTTAACCTCTAATGGAAAGCAGAATTTTCCTTGAGAGTATGGCACAAGAGTATTTTTTAACTTTAATCTTAAAATACTAATGGATGAAGCAAAGCTCGTAAGGTCTGAATAAATGATGAGTAACCGGGCTTACGACATCTGGTGGCAATCATGAGATGGTTAAAAAAGAGGGAAATAGTAATTTATTTCTTATTATATAGGAAATTTGGATATGACGTTTTTAATCTAGGCGAAGCATTAGATGTTTTAAAACCGTTCTTCTCTAAGAAAGTATCTTTATCTGCTATAAAATATATGCAAAAAATCGGATTAATAAACAAGATAGATTTTTTAGAATATAGACTATCCAACTTTGATGAATACATTTATTTGATGTCAATTGATTATTTAAAAAGAAGGGCTACTCTTCGTCATAAAATTCAATAGTTATCTTTACTTTAACGTCTTGTTTAGAAAGTGGTGGAATTTTATCTCCGAAATCTACTCCTATAGAAACAGGATTTCCTAAAGAGTCCGTGAATTTAACATCAGCAACATAATGAGTTTGCGGACCTTGTGACATTGCCTTCATTAATTCATTATAGATTCTAGATAATGCCATTTGAAGAGATAATGGACTTGAGAAGTCTTCCGGCTTTAATTGTATAGAAGCTAGATTTCCCATTATTTGTCCTATTTTAGCTTTTCCTTCAAATTCTACCTTATATGCGGGCTGTGACATTTACTATCAAAACTCAATATATTTTCAACCTATTAAAAGTAGTGGAGGGAAAAGAGATGTTAAAAAATAATCTTATGCCTTTTTCCTGATAGTTACTTCTATTGTTGATACTCTAGATTGCCTTCCGTCTTGGCTAGTTACTACTTGGCTTCCTATTCCTATTGACTTTATCTCTATCTTGTCTGGTAAGAACCTGTTTCTAACTATCTCTACTGTGTCTACAGCTTTGCTTATTGCTCTTCCTCTGGCTTTGATTACTATTTCTGGAACTCCTTGATTTAATAAAGTTAGAGCTGCTAATACATAGTTCATTACAGGTTTTTTACCAACTAATACTACGTTGCTTGGAGTTGGAGTGGTCGTGCTCATTTTATCACCCGATTTTCGGTCATTAAACACTCACTCTAAGTTAAAAAGTTATCCGACAAGGTAACATCTAGTTTTTCGATTTATAAAGTAGTCCTAAACATAGAACAAAAACAGCATGGTAACTTCAGTATTTTTAAAAGCATGCCCAAATTGCGGTGGTCCATTAGAGGATTATAGAGCATTAGCCGGCTTACCTTGCTCTAAGTGCCTGCCTGGTGATATATCTCCGTTCAAAAATCTATCTATAGATGAGAAAATAAGGCTAATATATAATATTTTAGTTCATGAAAATAAACTAAAAGGATATTGGAATTTGTATTATTATCATCAACTATCACAAGAGATAATTGATTACTTTAAAAAAATAACCGGTAAGGAACCATGGTCCTTACAAAAGCTTTGGCTAAGAAGGCTTATAGAAGGCTCTAGTTTTTCAATGTCTGCTCCTACGGGAATGGGGAAGACAACCACAATAATTGTTTATTCAACTTATTTGCAAAACTCTAATAAAAACGTACTTTATATTGTTCCAACAAAGTCATTAATGCAACAAATATGTGAAAAAATAGAAAAAATTGGGAGTAAGACATCTTGTGGAAAAGTGGGTCAAGGGATTAGTATTGTGACAGTGAATTATATAAATAAAAATTTTGAGGAAATAAAAGAATATAGACCGGATTTTGTGGCAGTAGATGATGCAGATGCCATAGTAAAAAGCGGAAAAACTGTAGATAGATTAGTAACCTTAATGGGTATACCACAAGAAGTTTATGAAGACGCAATAAAACTTGTAAAACTGAAAAGGCTATTAGCAATAGAGGAAAAAAGAGATGAAATTGAAACCAAAATTGCTGAAATAGAAAGTAGGATTTCAAAGTATTATGGAACAGCTTCTCAATTAGTTGTTGCAAGTGCAACTTTAAGACCTAAGGGAATTAAACAAAAAGCTTTAAAATACATAACTGGATTTGACGTTTCAACTGCTCAGATATATGCAAGGAACATTATAGACGCGTTTACAACGTCACCTCTAGTCGATATTGTAAATAAATTAGGTAGTGGTGGGTTAATACTAGTTTCTAAAGAATATGGTAAGGATAAGATAAAAGAGGTAAACGAAAGCTTAGAGAAATTAGGATTTAAAACAGCTATAGCTTTAAGTGGTAGGAAGTTTTTAGAGAAATTTTCTAATGGAGAAATAGATATAATTATAGGTTCTGCATCATATTATGGAGTAGCAGTAAGGGGTATAGACGAGCCAAAAAGGTTAAAATATGTAATATTCTACGGTGTCCCCAAATCTAGGATTAGGCTTTCTCAAGCAATTTACAATCCTTACACTTTACTAAAAATTTCAAAGTTATTTAACGTTAATATTGACGATAACCTAATACTATCGTTATCTCCGTCAGAAGCGCAGCTAATAAAACTTGCATTTCTTAAATCGCAAAAACTGACAGGAAAACTAGGAGAGATCCAGAAGATTTTAGAAGGTAAAATAGACGAAGTAAAATCTGTATTAAAGACAGTTTCTAATGAAGTAATTTCAGATACATTTTTAATAAGAAAGATAGGGAAGGAATTTTATATAGAGTATCCAGATGCTATAACTTACTTGCAAGGTTCAGGTAGAAGTAGCAGGCTATTAAATGGAGGTCTCACTTTAGGTTTAGCCATTACAATAATAGATGATGTTAAGCTGTATGAAATGTTAAAGCGCAAATTACAGTATATGATATATAACTTTAATCCTACTAATTTTGACTCTTTAGATATAGCGAAAGTTAAAAATGAAATAGAAAGAAGTAGAAATGATAAAAACGAAGAACTTCATATTTCCACTGGCCTAATGATAGTAGAATCTCCTACAAAGGCAAGGACTATTGCAAAAATGTTTGGTGCTCCAGCAAAAAGAAACATAGCAGGAGTCCCAATCTATGAGACAGTAATAGTAGATGCAAATAATGTACATATCTTAGATATAGTAGCTACTAAAGGTCATGTAGCTGATTTAACCACAGAAAATATAGGATACTATGGAGTAGAAATACGTAATGAGGACAAGTATCCTTACTATTCTCCATTATATAAATGCATGAATTGCAAGAGAGTATTTTCTCAAGAAATTGATAAATGTCCATATTGCGGTTCAACGTTAATTTCGTCCTCAATGTCTACAATTAACGCTATAAGAAAGATAGCCATGGAAGTAGAGAAAGTTTACATAGCAACAGATCCAGATGTTGAAGGTGAAAAAATTGCTTTCGATGTGGCAGCTAATATTTCAGCTTATAATCCAAACATTTATAGAATCAAATATCATGAGGTAACTAAAAAAGGTATACTAGAAGCATTAGCTAATCCTACAAGTATTGATCTAAACTTAGTAAAAAGCCAAATAGTTAGAAGGATTGAAGATCGTTGGGTCGGATTTGAATTAAGTAAATTACTACAGATAAAATTCTCTAATAGGAATTTCGGTGCAGGGAGAGTTCAGACGCCAGTATTAGGCTGGATAACTAAGAGGACTGAAGAATATAAGAAAAACATGTGTTATGTAGCTAGCATAAAACTAGGAAATTATACACATAAGGTATTCTTAGATAATAAGCATGTAAAAATAGATAAGGTAATAGTTAAGAAAATTGAAGATAAAGATGACATAATACTTCCGTTACCTCCTTATACTACGGATTCATTGCTTATTGATGCTTATAATTTGTATAAGCTTCCTGCAGAGAGAGTTATGAAAATAGCTCAAGAGCTATTTGAATCTGGGCTTATAACTTATCATAGGACTGACAGTATACATGTTTCAAATAAAGGAATAGAAATAGCTAAAGAATATTTAGATAAAAAAGGCTTAATAAAAAGTTTCATGCCTAGAAGCTGGGGTAATGAAGGAACTCATGAGGCAATAAGACCTACTAGACCGATTGATGCAGAAGAGTTAAAAAAGGAAATAGAAGATAATCCGCAAGCTTACTTCATTAAATTTACTTGGGCTCACTTTGCGATCTACGACATGATATTTAAGAGGTTTTTAGCTAGTCAGATGAAAGAGGCCATAGGTAAATATACTAAATATCAAATAAAAGTTCTAGATAACGTAAGTGAAATTACAGTTTTAACTAGTATAAAAGGAGGATTTTCAGATATTTTGAAGCCAAGAATTTATGAAATACCAGAAGGAGAGATTCAAGTTAATCCAATAATAACTAAAGGATCTAAAGTTAGGCTCTACACTTACGCTGAGGTAATTAAAGAAATGAAAGATAAGAACATAGGCAGACCTAGTACATATGCAAAAATTATTCAAACATTAATGAGGCATGGATATATTGTAGAAAGTAAAAAGAAATATGCATTAATAGCAACAAAGAAAGGAATTAACGTTTACCATTATTTAAATTCTAAGTTCTCATCTCTAGTGTCAGAGAACACTACGGCAGAATTGTTAGAGAAAATGGATATGATAGCTGGAGGTAAGCTCGATGCAGATAATGTATTAACTGAAATATTAGGGCAAATAAAATCCTTAGTAACTTCTCTTAATTCTGAGCAACAAATATGATATTCTTTTTCTATCCTTAGTTTCGCTACCTATCGAGACCTCTTCTAAAGTTATCCCTTCTTTTAATCTATCTTTTAATGCGTTGTAAATATCTACTGCCTTATTTATTTCAAATCCATATCCTTTTAAGTCAACTTCGTTACTATTGTGATTAAGTATTTCTATTATTTCTAAAACATGATCTTCGACGGATTTTGATCTACTAACCACTACCTCTAATGGTTTATTCATCATCTTACTTCACACATGAGAAACAGTTCTCAAAAATAAATCTATTGTCGTATTGATTTAGATCATAAAAATATATTAAATTCAGTAACACGGGCCCATATCACCATTCAACTTTTAGGGCATTTCATCACTATTTATGAATACTTCATATTTTGTATATAAGCTACTGCATTTAATAATAGATACGGGGCTACTCTCTTATTCACGTAATAGAATCTTGGAGATATATTATAAACTAATGGATCTACAGGGTCGTTAATCCTCATTTCGCCTATTTCCTCAAATGGTATACGCCTAATTATCTCTTCTGGGTTATCAATGATCTCCTTAGGTTTGAATATTAAATCTGTAGTTGTATTACTATTTATTGCTCTAAGTGAGGCTATGAATGTTTCGTCACCATTTATAGGATTAAATGAAGTATAGAAGTCGCATGATTTTACTATATTTTCTAAATCTTCCATTAGACACCATCTAGTTTCTCTACTGTCTACATCAATAAAACTTACAATTCTATATTTGGATTCTGGCTTTCTCATTTGTTTTAACTTTGCCTCCAAGCTTTTTTGTGAGATTCCAAGGCTTTCTGAAAGTTCAGCTAGCGTATAAGCGCCTCCTTTTAGCGTATCATATATTATTGTTGAGATTCCCGTAATCCAAGGTTTTATTGGAGCCTGTAAAAGTACCGCATCTCCCAATGGAGTACTTCCATCATATTTTATTATTTTTATCTTTCCTCTTTTTATTTTATTAATAAACTTTATAGTGTTTTTAATTGAGAAATACTTAGATATAGTTTGTCTTAATGCGTCTTTAATTATCAACTTATCCTCTTTTGCATCTATTTTTCCAAGTTTTCCATAGCTTATCTGTATCTCTTTTAATGTAGAAATAAATAATGGCGATCTTAATATTGATCTTATTATAATTCTCTTAAGCTCTTTCTCATTATATTTTAACAATTCCTCTAGAAGGTCTTTTTCCGTATAATTGATTGAGAAGCCATAAATAGAGTATCTAGCATAATTGTTCAGGGAGTCTTTACTAGTAGCTAGGTATAGTAAAATATGTGCCAAAGTGCTTGCAATTTTCTCATTAATTAGTGTAGAATAGACAATTTCCTTATCTCTTTTTTCCTCTATTATGACATTCGGGGATGGCAGTGGTAGATTACGCGAAACATATTTGCCTATAATGTCAGAAATTTCCTTCCTTTTCTCCTTAAATAATACGTATATCTCCTTGGGTAAAAGATATGATTTAGAAATTCCATCTCCTCTCCATACTGGAATTTCTCCGTCTCCCTTATCTGCAGGCAATACATCAACAACCATCCTGGAAGTGTTTATTCTTACGATCTTCCATAGCTTTCCTCCTATTCTTATAATATCTCCACTTCTAATGTGCTTGTATACATATATGGCGTCGATTTCACCAATGTTTTTATCCTCCCATTTTAAAGTGAAAGTATCCGTACTATTAATCATTGAGAAGAATTCCGAAAATCCCCTAGACCAAGAGTAACCATTATTCCTATTAAAGTTCCATAGTTTAAAGAAGAATTTTCCAATGCTTAGTTTATCCCCTTTTATTGTAATTAAATTGTTTTTAGCTAAGTATTCTATTAATTCATTGAAAGTTTTTTCTGATAAATTCCTAAAAACGTATGAAGACGTAAGAATTTTGTATGCTTTTTCTTTCTCTACTTCATCATATTGTAAAATCATTCCTAGAATTTCCCTTGCTGCAACGTCAAGCGGTTTGCAAATATTTTGTCTTTCAACTTTTCCAAGCTTAGCTAGTTCACTAATAGCGTAAGCTTCAAGTAAATCGTGATCATAAATACAAATTATTTCTCCTCTAGGCTTGCCATAAATTTTATGCCCACTCCTTCCTAGTCTTTGTAGGAATGAAGCTACTGAAGGAGGAGGTCTAAACATAATTATTTTCTTAATATCTCCTATATCAATTCCTAGCTCAAGAGTTTTCGTACAAATAACTCCTTTAGCTTTGCCCGTTCTTAAATATTCTTCAACGTTTGATTTACTTTCTCTGGATATTGAAGAGTGATGAACGTAAAAATCTTTATCGTATTCTTCTAGTTCCTCATGCAATCTTTCTGTTAAAAATCTAGAATTTGTAAAGATTAGGGAAGGTTTTTCTACAGAAGAAATTATATGCTTTGCAACGTTTTTCCAAATATCTCCTGCAGAGTTTAGTTTTACTATAGAAAGCTCAAACTCTTTCTTGTCATTAACCTTCACTATTTCTGATTGCCTACTAGACGAACCAAAAAGGAAAGAGGCTACTAAGTCTTCATCATTTATTGTTGCCGATAAACCAATTCTTTGGAAATCGTAACCTATATAATCTTTTAATCTTTCTAGCAATACGGATAATTGAACCCCTCTTTTTGACCCAATGAGCTCATGAATTTCATCAACTATTACCCATTTCACATTCTTGTACTTTTCTCTAAATCTAGTAGCCCAATCTAAGTCTATTTCTAAGCCTTCTGGAGTTGTAACTAAAATGTGAGGGGTAATTTTTAATCTTAAATTCTTTTCTTTTTGCGGTACTTCTCCGTGCTTTCTATTAACATAGAATCCTAGTCTAGAAGCCCACCATTCTATTCTTAGAGTTAGATCATTTATTAAAGCCTTAAGAGGAGTTATGTAAATTAAAGATACGGGTTTAACGTTTGTTCTTAACATCATATCTAAGATTGGGATAAGTGCAGCTTCAGTTTTGCCGTATCCAGTTGGCGCAATTATTAGGGTGTTTTTCCCAGATAATATGGGCTCTAAGGACTTTTGTTGTATTTCTGTCATATTTTTCCAATTTCTTTCCTTCATTAGCTCTAGCAAACGATCGTCCAATTTTCGCATTTTACTTTTCACCGTTTATTTTGTATCCACGTATGAAAGCAACTTTTACAGTTATTTTTAAAAATTTAAATTCAGCCATCAAAGTTATGGAAGAAAAATACGTTTGTCTGACGTGTGGAAAGACATTCTATAGTGGACAAGGAATTATTCTTACGGTTGCAGATAGGAAATTGTATTTCCATAGTAAGGCTTGCGCCTATAAGTTCCTTAAGGAAGTTATATTAAATGCAGACAAAGACTGTATTTCATCTACCGTAAAGGATGTGTACAAGAAATATGAAGATCTTGCAAAGAAAAGAGAAGAAAATGCTAAAAAGAAGATCTGATTAGGTCTTTTCCTCACCTTTCAGTGTCCGCCACAATCTTCATCTTTATGTAAACAGTTTTATTAGTTAAAAAACGTTTAAGAATTTCTGGACAATCATGGTTGACGTAAAAAGAGTCAATACTTACGAGTGGCGAATAGAAAAAAGCGGTTGTATGAGAGTTCCTGTTACTATATTTGCTGACGACGTTTTAATAGATAAAATGAAACAGGATTTAACCTTAAAGCAGGCAACAAACGTAGCTTGCTTACCCGGTGTTCAAGAAGGAGTTTATGTACTTCCAGATGGGCATCAAGGGTATGGATTTCCTATAGGTGGAATTGCAGCTACTGCAATTGATGAAGGAGGAGTAGTTAGCCCAGGAGGAATAGGTTATGATATTAATTGTGGAGTAAGATTACTTAGAACAAATTTAGATTATGAAGACGTAAAACCTAAATTAAAAGATCTAGTAGAGGAGCTTCATAGAAATGTCCCTAGTGGAGTTGGTAGTGAAGGAAAAGTAAAATTATCAACTCAACAATTAGATGAGGTTCTAGCAGAAGGAGTAAAGTGGGCTATAAATAAGGGATACGGATGGGCAGAAGATATGGAACATATAGAACAACACGGTAGTTGGGATCTTGCGGATCCATCTAAAGTAAGTGATATAGCTAAGAAAAGAGGAGCCTCACAGTTAGGCACTTTAGGTGCTGGCAATCACTTCTTAGAAGTTCAAGTAGTTGATAAGATTTATGATGAGAGGATAGCTAAAGCACTAGGGATAACGCATGAAGGACAAGTAATGGTCATGGTTCATACTGGATCTAGAGGGTTGGGTCATCAGATTGCGAGCGATTATTTACAGATAATGGAAAGAGCTATGAAAAAATATAATATCACAGTTCCAGATAGAGAATTAGCAGCAATACCGTTTGAAAGCAGAGAAGGTCAAGATTATTTTCACGCAATGGTTTCTGGAGCAAATTTCGCGTGGACTAATAGGCAGTTAATAACACATTGGGTTAGAGAAAGCTTCGGAAACGTATTTAAGGTCGATCCTGAAAAATTAGACCTCCATATTATTTACGATGTAGCTCATAACATAGCTAAGATTGAAGAGTACGATGTAGAAGGAAAAAGGAAAAAGCTGCTAGTTCACAGGAAAGGTGCAACCAGAGCCTTCCCACCTGGTAGCCCTGAGATTCCAGCAGATCATAGAAATATTGGACAAGTGGTTCTTATACCAGGTAGCATGGGTACAGCAAGTTACGTTATGGCAGGAATTCCAGAAGGAAGGAGAACGTGGTATACTGCACCTCACGGTGCAGGTAGATGGATGTCTAGAGAAGCCGCTGTAAGAAGTTACCCTGCTAATACAGTTGTCGAAAACTTAGAAGAAAGAGGAATAATTGTAAGAGCAACAACCAGGAGAGTCATTGCAGAAGAAGCACCAGGGGCTTACAAAGACGTAGATAGAGTAGCAAAAGTAGCAGATGCAGTTAAAATAGCAAAACTAGTTGTAAGATTAAGACCAATAGGCGTGACCAAAGGATGAAAAGAGAAGATTTACTCACGGAAGTAGTTGGAGATATAACTTTAGAAGATATAAAAGGCCTAGACAAATATATTGAACTTTTCAATAAGATTTATGGATTTTCTGCCGAAGCTCTTTACAGAGGAGCTGAGATTTTAAAGGATATGCAGAAAGATGCAGACCTTAGATTCATATCTTTTACTGCAAACCTAGTTTCTACAGGTTTAAGAGGGTTATTTGCAGACCTTATAAGAAACGGTTACTTTAACGTTGTAATAACTACTGGAGGTACTATAGATCACGATATTGCTAGAAGTTGTGGCGGCAAGTACTATAAAGGGTCTTTTGATTACGACGATAAAATGCTAAGGGAGTTGCGCATTCACAGGTTAGGTAATATATTAGTCCCTATGGAGTCTTATGGTTTAGTAGTTGAGAGGGTAGTTAAGAATGTTGTAGATGAAATAGTTAAAGAGAAGAAAGAGTGGGCTGGATACGAGTTATTATGGGAATTTGGTAAAAGGATAAATGACCCTCATTCAATACTCAAAGCTGCTTATGAGAAAAAAGTACCAATTATTGTTCCTGGGATAGTAGACGGTAGCTTTGGTACTAATCTATTTGTTAGGTCACAATTTACTGGCTTACGTTTAAACCTTTTTGAGGATATGAGGCTAGTTAAGGATCTAGTATTCTCATGCAAGAGATCTGGGGCATTAATAATAGGAGGAGGAATAAGTAAGCATCATACTATATGGTGGAATCAGTTTAAGGATGGTTTAGATTATGCTATCTATTTAACTACAGCCCAAGAATACGACGGCAGTTTAAGTGGTGCGAAACCTAGAGAAGCTATTTCATGGAATAAAATTAGAGAGCATTCTAAAAACGTCGTTATTTACGGAGATGCTACAATAATTCTACCAATTTTGGCTTCAGCCTTATTAAGCTAAATGTCTTAGTAATATATCTGCGGTGAATAATTTGTCAGAGAAGTTTGCCAGTATTTCGCCTGCTGAGTTCTTTAAGAGGAATCCCGAACTGGCAGGATTCTCAAATCCTGCGAGGGCGCTTTATCAAGCTTTAAGAGAAATGGTGGAAAATTCTCTTGACGCAACTGACGTTCATGAGATTTTACCTTCTATCAAGATTATAATAGACTTAATTGATCAGGATAAGCAAATTTACAAATTAACTGTCGAAGATAATGGAATAGGAATTCCACCTCATGTTGTGCCAGATGCCTTTGGTAGAGTCCTTTACAGTTCAAAATATGTAATTAGACAAACTAGAGGTATGTACGGACTTGGAGTAAAGGCTGCGGTTCTTTATAGTCAGATGTATCAAGATAGGCCAGTGGAAATAATGACCTCACCTATAAATTCAAAGAGAATTTACTTTTTCAAATTGAAGATTGACGTGACGAAAAACGAACCAATAATCTATGAAAGATCGTCAATTCTTAACGATAAAGGATTTCACGGAACGTCTGTTACGTTGTATTTACTGGGAGATTGGCAGAGGTCTAAGGCTAGAATATACGAATATATTAAAAGAACTTATATTGTAGCACCTTATGCTGAATTCTTCTTTAAAGACCCAGAAGGTAACGTTGTATATTATAAGAGGCTTACTACGAAAATTCCTGAACCACCAAAGGAAGTGAAACCCCATCCTTACGGTGTTGATATAGAATTATTAAAGAATATGATTGCAAAACAAAAGAACGATTATGAAGTTAAAGATTTCTTAACTAAGGAATTCCAAAGCGTAGGAGATGTTACAGCGTTAAAAATACTAGAAATGGCTAAGATTAATCCTGATAAGAAGATAAAATCTTTGAAAGATGACGAGCTTGCAAGACTTACAGAAGCTATGAAAAAATTTGAAGATTTTAGACCTCCGTCTCCTGACGCATTATCCGTAATTGGAGCGGATCTTATAGAATTAAGCCTCAAGAACATGTTTAACCCGGAATTCGTTGCAGCATTAACAAGAAAGCCCAAGGCGTATCAAGGTCATCCTTTCATAGTGGAAGTAGGGATTGCTTACGGCGGAGCTATACAGCCAATGGAAGAACCACTAGTATTAAGATATGCTAACAAAATTCCCTTAATTTACGATGAGAAATCTGATGTAATCTGGAAAGTTGTGGAAGAAATAGACTGGAAGAGGTATGGAATAGAAGAAGAACAAAAGCCGCTAGTAGTTATGGTTCACCTTTGCAGTACTAAAGTTCCATATAAGAGTGCAGGAAAGGAAAGCATTGCAGATGTTGAAGAAATAGAGAAGGAAATAAAGAACGGTATAATGGAGGTTTCCAGAAAGTTAAGATTGTACATTTCAGAGAAAAAGAAGGAAGAAGAAGCAAGGAAGAAAATGCTTACTTACCTTAAGTATATTCCAGAAATAGCTAGAAGCTTAGCTGTATTCGCCACCGATGATAAAAAGGAGCTAATTCCCAAAGTTCAGGATGAAATACAATCAAAGCTTTTTGAAATAGTGAAAAAGAAGTTAGATGTAAAAGATGAAGAGGAATATAAAATGTATAGGGTGGAGGCATTATGAGCGAATTCATATCAAAGGTTGATATAGAGGCTAGGAAAAGAGCAGCGGAAATATTAAAGAAAAAATTCCTAACTTTGCTAGATCAAATTAACAAAGGAGAACCATTAGTTTTAGAAATTCCTAAGAGAACTTTAAATAATACGGTATATGATGAAAATAGGAAATTACTTTTATTAGGAGAGGAAAAATTAAAGAGAAGTTTTCTAGATCTAAATGAAGCAAGAAGATTTATGCAAACTACATTAATGGCAAGCATAATCTATGATGCTCTAGTTAATAATGAATACCCAACTATACGTGACTTATATTATAGAGGAAAGCACTCGATCGTATTAAAGGCGCCTAACGGTAAGACGTATGAGGAAAATACTTGGGATGAACAGAAGGAATCGGATAGCGTAATAGTCGACATTGAAGTATTTACTTCATTATTAAGAGAGGATATGTTAATACTAAGTAAAGAAAAGGGAAAAGTAGTTGGTGACATGAGAATAAGAAGCGGAAACGATGTCATAGATTTAAGTAAAATGGGCCACGGTGCTTACTCCATTGAACCAACTCCGGATTTAATAGACTTCGTAGACGTTAAGGCAGACTTTGTACTAGTTGTAGAGAAAGACGCAGTATTCCAGCAACTTCATAGAGAAGGATTCTGGAAGAAATATAACGCAATACTAGTTACAAGCGCTGGTCAACCAGATAGAGCTACAAGAAGATTCGTAAGGAGACTGAATGAGGAACTGAAATTACCGGTTTATATATTGACTGATGCAGACCCTTATGGATGGTATATTTATAGTGTATTTAGAATAGGTTCAATAAACTTATCTTATGAGAGCGAAAGACTTGCTACTCCTAATGCAAGGTTCTTAGGTGTGTCCATGGGTGATATATTTGGTACTCCCAAGAAAAAGGCTTATTTAACTGAAAAGGAGAGGAATGCTTTTATCATAAAGGCAAAGGATTACGATATAAAGAGAGCATTGGAAATAAAGAATTATGAGTGGTTTAAAACTAAAGCTTGGCAGGAGGAAATAGATATGTTCTTACAAAAGAAGGCTAAGCTAGAAATCGAAGCAATGGCTAGTAAAGGACTAAAGTTCCTTGCATTCCAGTATATTCCAGAAAAGATACAAACAAATGACTTTATTAGCTAAATCAGCCGAGACAGGTTATTTCATCAAATCAAAGATCTGGGGCTCTTCATTCAAAGATAGATTATTGCATTTGCCCTAAAAATCTTTACTTTACTTCTTCATCTATATATCCTAAAATTTCGTTAAAAGTATTCTTTTTACATACATTACAATAAATATAAATAGTCTTTTGTCTTCCTATATCAAAACTGATATTAAGAATTCTCTCAGTACCACAAGATGTGCACTTAACTTTCCAACCCATACAGATTTAAGTTTCTTTGAAAATAATAAAACTGCTGTGAAGAGAGTATCCTACTGAAGCGATGATGAAGGGCCAAAGCTCGGAGCAATAAACATAAGAGTTAAAAACTATCCAATAAATCTTGAGGATGGATAATCATGGGTGTAAATTACGCCAAAGTAGGTGACTTAAAAGAAGGTAATTATATAGTTATAGATGGAGAACCTTGTAGAGTAGTTGAAATAACGAAAGCAAAAACCGGTAAGCATGGTGCTGCAAAAGCTAACGTCGTTGCAGTAAGCATATTCACCGGGGCTAAAAAGACACTAATGGCCCCAGTCGACGATCAAGTTGAAATTCCGATAATTGAAAAGCATGTAGGGCAAATATTAGCAGATATGGGCGATAAAATTCAAGTAATGGATATGGATACGTACGAGACTTTTGAAATGGAAAAGCCAAAAGAGGAAGACTTAGCAAGCAAAATAAGACCTGGTGCAGAAGTAGAATACTGGACTATAATGGGGAGAAGAAAAATTGTAAGGGTAAAGTGAATTGTTAGATAATTTAAGAGATGCTGTAAGGAAATTTTTAACCGGCTCGTCTTCTTATGATAAGGCTGTAGAAGATTTCATAAAGGAATTACAAAAATCCTTAATTTCTGCAGATGTTAATGTAAAATTAGTTTTTTCACTAACAAATAAAATAAAGGAAAGATTAAAGAATGAAAAACCGCCAACCTATATTGAAAGAAGAGAATGGTTCATAAAAATAGTTTACGATGAATTATCCAACCTCTTTGGTGGAGATAAAGAACCGAAAGTAATTCCAGATAAGATACCTTACGTTATAATGTTGGTAGGAGTTCAGGGCACCGGAAAAACTACTACTGCAGGAAAATTAGCTTACTTTTATAAGAAAAAAGGATTTAAAGTAGGTCTCGTAGGAGCAGATGTTTATAGACCTGCCGCACTAGAACAATTACAACAATTAGGCCAACAAATTGGAGTACCAGTTTATGGAGAGCCAGGAGAGAAAGATGCTGTAGGAATAGCCAAAAGAGGAGTAGAAAAATTCCTGAGAGAAAAGATGGAAATAATAATAGTTGACACGGCAGGACGTCATGGTTATGGTGAAGAAGCAGCATTACTAGAGGAGATGAAGAACATTTATGAAGCAATAAAGCCTGATGAAGTAACTTTAGTAATTGATGCTTCTATAGGTCAAAAAGCTTATGATTTAGCTTCAAAATTTAATCAAGCATCGAAGATAGGTACTATAATTATAACCAAAATGGACGGTACAGCAAAAGGCGGTGGAGCTTTATCAGCGGTAGCCGCAACTGGGGCAACGATAAAATTCATAGGAACTGGAGAAAAAATAGACGAACTTGAAGTATTCAATCCTAGAAGATTTGTGGCAAGAATCCTAGGAATGGGCGATATTGAAACCATTCTAGAAAAAATTAAGGAAGTAGAAAATTATGATAAAATGCAGAAGAAAATGGAAGAAGTAATCTCTGGTAAAGGTAAGCTAACATTGCGTGATGTATATAATCAGCTCATAGCATTAAGAAAAATGGGTCCATTATCAAAGTTGTTTCAACTATTACCCGGGATCGGAATGCTTGGTCAAATTCCTGAAGATCAGCTAAAAGTAGGAGAGGAAAAAATGAGAAAGTGGCTAGCGATAATGAACTCTATGACGTATGAGGAATTAGATAATCCATCAATAATAGATAAGTCAAGAATGAGAAGAATAGCTTTAGGTTCTGGAACTGAGATAGAAGACGTCAAAGAATTAATAGAGCATTATAATTTAATGCAAAGGACTATTAAGATGCTTAAGAGGAGAAAGAAAGATGTCGAAAAACTCCTTGGACAATTTGGAGGAGAAAGCACTTGAATTATTAAAAAAATATCCTCTTTGTGATAGTTGCTTAGGTAGATGTTTTGCTAAATTAGGCTATAGGTTTACAAATAAAGAAAGAGGTAAAGCGATAAAAACTTACTTGGTTCTAGAACTTGATAGGAAAATTAAAGATCACGAGTTGGAAGACCTTAATGAAATTAAGGAAATTCTTTTCAACATGGGAAAGGAATATTCTGGAATATTTGAGATATACTTTTCCAACGAAAAATTTCAGGAAAGGACTTGTTATATTTGTAATTCAGAAATTGATGAAATAAAAGAGGACTTTTTTAAAAAAGCCCTAGATTTTCTCAAGAAACAAGGTAAGGTAAAGTACGTATTAGGAGTAAAGCTCTCAGAACAACTATCTAGATTAGAAAACGAATTTATCTTCAGCAACGGGCTGATATACTACGAAAGCATAAGGAATGAGATAAAGAGAGAAGTAGGCAAAATGCTAGCAAAAGAAGGTTACGAGCCGTGCATTGAAAACCCAGACGTTGACATAATTTATGATTTAGGAACTAGGAGTATCTATACTATATCAAAAAAGTACAAAACATTATACTTATATTCTAGGCTATCTAGAAGAGTACCTATATCAAGTTGGTATGGAAAAGATTCGCTGGAAGAAGAATTTAACGGAAAAGAGATCCTTGTTCCTTTTACAGAACCTTCTGAGGTAAGAATACTTGACGAATATCCATTAATAATCTCAGACGAAGATAGAGAGGAAATAGAGGTCAAAGGATATTTTATGAGAAAAATTGGAAAAATAGCTGGAAGAGAGATATCAGCAATAATGACTGCTAAGCCGGAAAAGAGGATGTATTCAGTTCTTATTTATTCAAAAGAAGAAATAGGAGAAAGAGTGTTAGGAAATATTAAACTTTTAACCGTTGAAGCTAGAGATTTTAAAGAATTAAAGGAAAAATTAAAAGATATAAAAGGAGAGATAATTTCCATAGATCTTCTAGAAAGTGAAGGAAAACACAAAATTTTGGAAAACAAACTAACCCTATGATTGGTTTAATAGGCTTAGGAGTAATGGGTTGGAGAATAGGAGCAAACTTGGCTAACGATAAAAAATTAGATATTGTATGGGATAGAAATGAAGAAAAAAGGAAAGAGTTCGCTAAAAAGTATAACGTTAAAGAGGCTAAAACCCCGCAAGAGTTGGTTCAATCTTCTGATATTATAATCTCAATGTTAGCAGACGATAATGCAGTAAATTCAGTAATTTCCCCTTTAGCGCAGCTAATGAAAGGAAAAATACTAATAGACATGTCAACAATTTCCCCTTCCTTAAGCATTACACTAGCAAATAAAATTAAGGAAAACGGAGGAGTAATGTACGATGCACCAGTTATAGGGACTTCAGTATTTGTAGAACAAAAGAAAATCACCGTATTAGTAGGAGGTCCTAAAGAATATTTTGATAAAGTAAAAGATTTACTATCATCGACGTCAAACAACATAGTATATATGGGAGATAACGGCTTCGGTCTTTATGCAAAATTAGTAAATAACTTATTACTAGGAGCATACGCTGTTGCCTTAGCAGAAGCGTATAATTTTGGAATAAAAAGCGGTCTTGATAAAGATAAAGTTGCTAAAATTTTGATGGAATTAAGTAGTGCAAAGTCTCCAACGTCAGAAATTAAAACTCCAAAAATGGTTAGCGGAGATTATTCAACTCAATTCGCCACAAAACATATGAGAAAAGATTTAGAAATAATACAAAGAGAAGCGCAGAATTTGAAGGTAATAACTCCCATGTCGTCATTAGCTTTACAATTTTATAGAATGGCGGAGGCATTAGGTTATTCAGAAAGCGACTATGTATCTGTCCTAGAGATATTCAAAAAACTATCACCTAGTTAAAATTTTTGATAATCTTTCCTTAAATTTATCAAAAGAGAAATTTAAAGTCACATCCCTAAAATCGTTTTCATACTTAGAGGCTTCAATTATAGCATTTGCAGCCTCTTCCACGTTAGAGTACCCAAAACCGTACTTACCTTCTTTTACAATATCTAGCCAAGCACCACCACTTTTATGGACTACTGGAATTAGTCCCGCAGACATTGCTTCAACGATACTTATTCCAAAATGCTCGTTAACTTTAGGATGAAAGTAAACCTTTGCTTTACTCAAATAATTAATTATATCGTCGTGAGTAAAATCTTCTACAATTTTTACATTGCCTAACTTTCCTGAAATGCTCTTAACTTCTTCAAGGTATTTCTTACTTCTACCCGAAGAGCCTAATAAAACAAAAGTAAAATCCTTAAGAACTTTAGCTACGGAAAACAAGTTCTCAAGGTTCTTCTCTGGAGCAATTCTAGAAATGCTTAAAACAAGCTTTGGATCTCTATTTCCCTTAATTTTCAAATATTCCCCAACTTCAACTGGCGGATAAAGTACCTCGTAAGAATATCCAGAAAGTTCCAAAATTTTCCCAGTCCAAGTAGAATTTGCTAGTAATTTACTCTTACTTTTAGAAAAGAAAAGTCTGTGGAAATATTTATAAGGCAAGAAATAAGCCCTCATTTTCATATTTTTAATATAAGGCTCGTTATCTTCAGCGTTAATTATCTTCAAGTTATCAGTTAAAGACCAAGGGAAGTGAATATAACTATAATCCGCATTAGTTATATCTCCTATAGTACTAAAAGTATTTCCTGGTCTCGTTAGTATGCTGGTAAAAAGGGCCTTATAAAGGCCAAATTTTATAGGAAATTTCTTCACGACGATTTCATCTGGCACTACGAAATTTTTATCCCATTTTTTTACCTTCTCTACATCTATGTAGAGTGTAACTAACTTAACCTTAAATCCCATGGACTTCAAGGTACTTAAAACAGCAATTGCAACTCTCTCGCTACCTCCTAGTACCTCAAAACTATGGTGATATAAAGTATATTCGACCACGAACATTTATTCTAAAACTATAATTAAAAACCTATGAAGAGGGCACTAATAACAGCCTCAACTGAAGGCATTGGAAAAGGAATTGCTAAAGCTTTAGCAAAACAAAGTTTCTCACTAGTTATAACTTCCAGATCTGAGGAAAAAGTAAAGAAGACTGTTGAAGAACTAAGAGCTATTAATCCTTCAATTTGGGGAAAAACCTCAGATATGACAAACCTAAAAAGTTTAGAAGAGTTAGTATCTTTTTCCATTGATAAGTTGGGCGGAATAGATCTCCTTGTTGTAAACACAGGAAATCCCAGCAAAGAGCCGTCACTCTTTGAAGAAACTACAGACGAAGACTGGGAATATTCAGTAAAATTATATCTATTAAGCGCAGTAAAACTAACTAAATTAGTCCTACCTAAAATGAAGGAACAACGCTTCGGTAGAATAATCTATTTATCATCATGGACTGTAAAGGAACCACAAGATATATTCGTTTTAGCCGACGTTTCAAGGGCTCCACTAATACAATTAGCTAAAATTCTCTCAAAGGATTATGGTAAGTATAATATTACCTTCAACGTCATTTTGATGGGCAGTTTTAACACTCCTGGAGCTAGGAGAGGAATTGAGAGATTAGCAAAAGCTAGGAAGAAATCTTTCGAAGAAGTATGGAAAGAGGAAGTACTCGACAGAATACCCTTAGGAAGGATAGGAGATCCGGAGAAAGATTTAGGAAAACTAATCCTTTTCCTTTATGACTCCGATTACATAACTGGCACTTCAATATTAATAGACGGCGGAAATACTAGGGCAGTATAACCATCTGTGGTCAGCGGAAATACTAGGTCAGTACAACAGGGGAAGATGAAGAATTATGAAAATGCGGAAATACTATGGCAGTAAACATTTTCTCTTTAAAAGTAATACTTTGAGGGAATCCTTCACTATTACCCTTGAAGGATTAATGGGATTAACAATTAGAACACTCATGGAAAGGTTTTTAACCTAAGTGCCTTAACATAAAATTGACATGAGCTCTAAAAAGGCAATAAAAGTAAAAACTCCATCTGGAAAAGAAGTAGAGTTAGCTCCAGAAAAAGCCTGGTCATTAGCACCAAAGGGAAGGAAAGGAGTAAAAATAGGATTATTTAAAGACCCAGAAACCGGAAAGTACTTCAGAAGGAAATTACCAGACGACTACCAAATCTAAACTTTTTTACCGTACTTTTCTTCTTATGTTGATGAAACTCATCTTAAAATTAAGTGGAAAAATATTTGATGAAGAAGACCCACAAAAACTTCTCACATTGAAGGAAGTAGTAAAAGAACTAGTAAATGAAGGAAATAGAGTAGGAATAGTAACCGGAGGAGGAAGTACAGCAAGGAAGTATATATCCTTAGCTAGAAGGATGGGTTCAAACGAAGCTTACCTAGATTTATTGGGCATATGGGCTTCAAGGTTAAACGCTTACTTAGTTGTTTTCTCTTTAAACGACTTGGCATACATGAAAGTTCCAGAAAGCCTTGAGGACTTTATCCAGGCTTGGTCTTACGGAAAAGTAGTAGTAACCGGAGGTTTCCAGCCAGGGCAGTCAACTGCTGCAGTTTCAGCTTTAGTAGCAGAAGCTTCCAACGCTGACTTATTAATAATAGCAACGAACGTTGACGGAGTTTACGATAGAGACCCTAGAATATATAAAGACGCGAGGCTATTGACAAAAATTAACACAGAAAAGTTAAAGGAAATTTTAGAAAGAACGCAATCAGTAAAAGCTGGTACTTACGAATTACTAGACCCGATGGCAATAAAAATAGTTGAAAGATCCAAGATTAAGGTTATAGTCATGAACTACAATAAGCTAGGAAAACTAAAAGATATAATAGCCGGGAAAGAAATTTCAACCTTAGTGGAGCCAGAATAATGTCAGTCCTAGATCAGGAGGAATTTATACAATTAAGAAAATTTAAGGGAAAGGCAAATAAAGAAGAATTACAGAAAATATTAGAGGAGATTGAAGAACAAGTGAATAAAGGAGTTTCATTACGCTCATCAATAATATTCACCTACGCAAATTACGTTGAAGAAGTAAAGAAAAATAAAGATTTTTATAATTTGATCTCAACAATTTTGGAGAAATATTCACCAAAATTAGGCGTAGAAAACGTAACAGAATTAATAATTAACACACTTTCATAGTTCGAAAAACAAACTCCTCATTACAGTGTAACTTATATTGCCTTTTCAAAGATAGAGATTTTTAGGTGCGATTTTTGAAAGTAGGAATTTTGGACTCAACGCTAAGAGAAGGAGAACAAACACCAGGAGTAGTATTTACAACAGAGCAAAGAGTAGAAATAGCAAAGGCGCTCTCAGAACTAGGAGTATCAATGATAGAAGCAGGACACCCTGCAGTTTCACCAGACATTTACGAAGGAATAAAAAGGATAGTAAAATTAAAGAAAGAAGGGGAAATAACTCCGGAAATAGTAGGTCACAGTAGGGCAGTTAAAAAGGACATTGAAATAGCAGCTGAATTAGAAGTTGATAGGATAGCAATATTTTACGGAATAAGCGACATTCATTTAAAGGCTAAAACAGGAAAAACCAGGGAAGAAGCATTAAGCATAATAGCCGAGGCAGTGTCTTATGCAAAAGAACACGGAGCAAAAGTAAGGTTTACTGCAGAAGACGCAACCAGAGCAGACTTAGAATATTTAACTCAAGTTATAAAAACTGCTAGAGACGCGGGAGCAGACAGGATAGGCATAGCGGACACTGTAGGAATCCTTTATCCTTCAAAGACTAGGGAATTGTTTTCATACTTATCAAAAATCCCGGGAGTTGAATACGATATTCACGCTCACAACGATTTAGGTTTAGCAGTAGCAAACTCATTAGCCGCAGTAGAAGGAGGAGCAACAATAATCCATGCAACAGTTAACGGCTTAGGAGAAAGAGTAGGAATAACACCATTACAAGTAATAGCAGCAGCACTAAAATACCACTTTAACGTCGAAGTTGTAAAGCTTGAATTATTACCTAAAATATCGAGCCTTGTGGAAAAATATAGCGGAATCCCTACACCTCCAAACTTCCCAATAACTGGAGATTACGCATTCTTACACAAAGCGGGAATTCACGTCCAAGGAATATTAAACGACCCAAGAACTTACGAATTCATGCCGCCAGAAACTTTCGGAAGAAATAGGGATTACGTTATTGATAAATACACAGGAAAACACGCTTTAAAAGACAGATTCGAAAGATTAGGAGTTTCATTATCTGAAGAAGAACTAGAACAAGTTCTAGCAAAAATAAAATCAAACCCTAACGTAAGGTTTTACAGAGACGTTGACTTATTGGAAATTGCTGAAGAAGTTACTGGAAGAATATTAAAACCAAGACCGCCAGAAAAAGTTGAGGCATTAATATCAATAAAATGCGACTCAAACGTTTACACTACAGCAGTTACTAGGAAAATATCAGTAATACCCGGCGTAAAGGAGGTAATGGAAATATCGGGGGATTACGACATTTTAGCCAAAATAGAGGCAAAGGATCCAACAGAGTTAAATAATATAATAGAGAGCATAAGGTCAGTAAAAGGGGTGTCGTCAACACTAACATCACTAGTTCTAAAGAAAATGTAACGCATTAAGCTTTTTAAAAATCAAATGGAAATAATAACTTGCGGGTGTGCCCGAGCGGCCCAAGGGGGCGGACTCAAGATCCGCTGGCGAAGGCCATCCGGGGTTCAAATCCCCGCACCCGCATTGTGGGAGATACCCCGCCCCAATTTCTTATCTAAGGGAACCTACGTAAAGGTACCTTAACTTATATTTCAATATAGTAATACCTTCCCTTATTCTCGCTTAGAGAGAATTTGTCCATACGTATAA